>JAPPLB010000027.1 GCA_028819575.1 Bryobacterales bacterium
TCGTCCTGACGGCCCTCTCACCCACTCCGCCTCGCCACGTGGTGAGAAATGCAGGCCAGGGCTCTGAGGCCGTTAAGCCACTGGTGGCGAAGGGCCCGACTGACGGTAGCTGGCGCTATTCCGATGATTGTCTACCGTCCATTGTCAGTATCGCCGCTGACGAACGCAATCGCCCGCGTGGCGCTGCCGCTCTGGTCGGCCATCTTCAAGGGCAGGGCCAGATAATAGGCTCCGCGGGGCGGCACCTCATCGAGGTTGATCAGCATTTCTTCCCAACTCATTCCGTGCTGCAGACCGGCGACGTGCGTCGGTTGGCCACCTTCTGCATAGCCCATGCTGGGGCCGTCAGTGCCCAGATGCCAGACTCCCTTGCTGTGCAGATACGAAACCGCCTCGGGCTCGGGAGCAGGCCAGCCGGGTTTGGTCTTGGCGACGACAGGTTCGAAAGTCAGCCGGCGGCCTTCCGGCTGCGGCTTGTAGTAGGCATCGGTGTATCCGCTGTGGAACAAAACCACGTCCCCGGCTTCGATCTCCCCATGCTCGGCCTCGAAGGCCTTGATCATGTCAACCGTGATGCGCGCACTCTTGCCGGGTTCAGCTTCATCGCGGATGGCCGTCACGTCGATCACCGCGGCGGGGCCCATCATGCGGCTGAGCGGGTATTTGTCGCCGGTAAGCGCCCCCATGGGACCGGCGAAGGGCAAGCCGCTGTCCGGGGGCGGGATGAAGTGCGAGGGGAAATCAGTCTGGGTGCCGGTGTGTTCGTCGAGAACGTATCGCTGCGAATAGTAGGGTCCGTCGCTGGGGACTGAAATCGTGCCATAGCTGTTCTTCCCGGGCTCGAACCAGTTGTTCGTCCAGCGTTGGAGCGGCGGATTGGCTGCCCATTGTCCGGGGAGCGTTTCGCTGAGCAGCACCGTCAGATCGACGATACGGCTCTTGCCGGCGATCGCCTCGATGTCCGGACCGGCGGCCTCGGCGACGAGCGGCAGTCCCTCGTCCTGCGAATCGTACGGCGGCCGCGAACACGCGGCCGAAATCGCAACAACAACGATCAGGACAATGGAACTTTTGAACATGAGCCCTCCTCTAAGCTGCTCCGATTCTCGACGCCGACTTCAGTTTCTCCATCCTGTCAGGCATCGAAGTGTTTTTCTGCTCCGGGCGGCCCACCGAGTCGATCGAGCGGATGTACAGTAGGGCTCCCAGAGTCCATTTGTTCCATGACCCGACTGCCTCTGTCAGCGAAGGAAGCCGGCGGCTTATTGTGACGCGGCAAGAGCCCGCCGGGGTCCTTGGTTCGGGCCGGCATCAGTGCACCTGCAGGTAGTTCTCCGTCTCCCACTGACTGATGCTCTGGTGATAGTCCGCCCACTCCTCGCGCTTCACCTCGATGTAGTAGTCCGCGTACGTCGAGCCCAACGCCGTCTTGACGACATCGTCCTTCTCGAGTTCGTTGATGGCCTCGTGAAGGGTATCCGGCAAAAAACCGATGCCCCGTCTACGCAACTCATCGAGCGGCATTTCGTAGAGGTTCTCGTCATTCCGTATACCGGGATCGATCTTGTTCTCGATGCCGTCGAGCCCGGCGGCCAGCGTGGCTGCGAAGGCGAGGTAGGGGTTCGCCGCGCCGTCGGCGGTTCGGTTCTCCATCCGTCCCGGGCCGGGCACGCGGATCATCTGGGTGCGGTTTGAAGGTCCGTAGGTCACGTAGACGGGAGCCCAACTCGCTCCCGAGCTCGGTGCGCCGCGCGTCAGCCGTTTGTAGCTGTTGACGATCGGCGACGTCACCGCGGCCAGCGCCTTGGCGTGATGCAGAAGCCCTCCCATGAACCATCTCGCCGTCTCCGACAGCCCGAGGTCGCCTTTCTCGTCGAGGAACAGATTTTCTTCTCCATCCGCAGTCCACAAGCTGATGTGATGGTGCGTTCCGTTTCCCGTCAGGTTGCCGAACGGTTTCGGCATGAAGGTTGCCCACAGGTCGTGCTTCTCGGCAACGGTGCGGACCATCCACCTGAAGAAGGTGTTGCGGTCGGCGGTTGTCAGCGCGTCGCTGTACGCCCAATTGATCTCGAACTGGCAGTTGGCATCTTCGTGATCGTTGGCGTAGGGCCCCCAGCCGAGTTCCTGCATATACCCGATCAACGTCGTCATCACATCGAGGTTGCGATGCAGCGCCCGCAAGTCGTAGCAAGGTTTCTCCAAGCGGTCGTGGCGATCCCAAGGGACGAATTGCCCCTGCTCGTCTTGTTTAAGCAGCATGAACTCGGGTTCGACGCCCACCTTGAGGACGTAGCCCTTCGACCTCGCGGCTTCGAGCTGCCGGCACAGAATCGTACGCGGGCAGTACGGCCACGGCTCACCGTCCACGTGCAGATTCCCGGCCAGCCACGCCACGTCATTGCGCCAAGGCAGCACCGTCAGAGAACGGAAGTCCGGAATGCTCATGATGTCGGTGTCATGCGGCCCCTGACCCAGATGACCGGCGGCGAATCCCGCAAACCCGGCGCCGTCGGTCGACATCTCGTCGAAGTTCGTCGCCGGGACAAGCTTTGCCTTCGGCGCCCCTCCCATCTCGACGAAAGAGCACAGAAAATACTCCAACCCCTCACTCTGAATCTTGTCCCTCACCTGTTCCGCTGTCATGTCTCGTCCTTCAGCCCTAGTGGGATACTGCCGCCGCCGCTTTTTCGCCGACCAGCCGGCGCCGCCGGAATCGCTCCGGCGAGAACGCTGCAATGATATCAGGAACTTTTCCGGTCGCAATCCATTCCGCGAGATAACGGCCGGCCGCCGGCGCCGCCTTGAATCCATAGGTCCCCCAGCCGACATCCACGTGGAAGTTATCCAGTTCCTCGCAACGGCCGATGATCGGGGCGAAGTCCGGCGTCATGTCGCAAATGCCGGCCCACTGCCGCAACACCCGTATGTTGTGCAATTGCGGGAACAACTCCAACGCCGACGACGCCATCTGTTCGAGCGTCGGCAGCGTGCCTTTCATGCTGTACGACTGATACGGGTCGATCTCCGAGCCGATCACCAGCTCCCCGCGGCCCGTCTGGTTTACGTAGACGTGAAGGCTCGCAGATACGATGACCGCGTCAAGGAAGGGTTTGAGGGGCTCGGTCACGCAGGCCTGAAGCGGGTGCGTGACAATCGGCATCGACACACCCGCCATCTGGCAGATCGTCGAAGCCCAACCCGCCGTCGCGTTCACCACCGTGCCCGCCGCGACCGCGCCCCGGTTCGTCATGACGGCTTCCGCCCGGCGCCGCGCGACCCGGATCCCGGTAGCCTCCGTCAGCGGATGGATCTCGATCCCCATGCGGTCACAGGCCCGGGCCAGCCCCCACACAACGGCATCGTGGCGAATGATCCCCCCCGGCGGGTGATAAAGCGCCGCCATGATCGGATAACGAGGCCGATCGCTGCAATCGATATGGGGAACCAGCTTCTGAATCTCGGCAGGGTAGATGATGCGGCTGTCCACGCCGAGAAGCTGATTCGTCTCCGCCCGAACCCGCAATCCGGCAACCGCCGTATCGGTGTGGCCCAGCGTGAGGTGCCCGCACTGGCTGAACAGCAGATTCCAACCCAACTCGGCGGAGAGCTCCTCATACAGCTTCAGGGAGGCGTTGTAGAACCGCACCCCCTCGGGCGTGCGATAGTTCGAACGCAGAATGGCGGTGTTCCTGCCGCTCGCCCCATAGCCGAGATAGCCCTTGTCGAGCAGAGCGATCTTGCGGACCCCGTATCGCCTCCCGAGGTAGTAAGCCGTCGCAAGCCCATGGACACCCGCCCCGATGATGACGACGTCGTAGGCGCCCTTGAGTTCATGGGCGCGCCACATCCGGTCGTTGCGGAACAGTTGCCTCACGGACGGGCCGCCTCCAGGATTTGTTGGGCCTTCGATCCGAAAGGCCTGATGCCGCAAGAAACGCCGGCGAACATCACCGTATCCCAAAGCCACTCGCCGTACTCGCGGCCCGCGAAGATCAGGCAGGCCGGCAACGGACCGAGATCCTGCCGCGCGACCATGGCGTGCACGTGATGGATCCCCGTTTGCACACAGTCGAGATTCGGCAATGCCGTGTCGGAAGCATCGATGTCGGCGAGCCTTTCCAGGACGGTCCCGCTTTCAGGCCCCGCCAGCAGCAGGGCCGTGTATATCGCCGTCACATCGCTCACGTAAACCGTTGCGTCTTCGCCGGCTGCCGAGGCATAGCGATCCAATTGTTCACGAACGGCCGCTTCCGATTCGGGCGGGCAGGTGACGAGGGTTTCTCCCGGACGTTGCGGCCAGATGCCGGCCTTGGATTCCAACTCGGGAAGAGTGTCCGAGCACCCGCCTCTGACATCGAACTTGGGAATCCTGCTCAAGTCGGCCAGTCCCACTGACCGCCGCACCGCCTCGAGCTCCTCCTCGGGCGATGTGTAATGGGAGACCGTCTCCCAGTCCCGATCGACGACCACCGTCGCGCCCGACTGAGCGCATCTCTCCGCCAACGGACTTCTCCGGCGAAGCTCGACTCGTCCTGAAGGGTCGTTGTTCATCGCAATCACATCCGCAGGCGGCGGCCCTCCGGATCGTAGAAGGCCGCTTGCTGAATGCGGGCTCTCGCCGGTTTGCCCCCGACACGCACCTGGATCTCTCGGCCATCCTCCGCCAACTCGGCGCTCACCCATGCGAGCCCGACCGCGGCGCCGTTCACGAACGAGTAACGGGCGCTGGTCACACGGCCGGCCGTCCGTCCGTCGAGCACGACCGACGAACCATCCTCGGGAACCTTGCCGTCTTCGAGCATCGTGAATCCGATCAGGCGCTCGTTGGCCGCGGCGGACTGGAGCGTCCCGAGCGAAGCCTTGCCGATGAAGTCCTGTTTCTCGAGCTTCGTCACCCACGGCATGTCGGCTTCGTACGGGTTGCTCAGGGCGTCGGTGTCGACACCGACGATCACATGCTTCTTCTCGAGCCGCAGCACACGCTGCGTCTCCACGCCGAAGGGGAGAATCCCGTGTTCCTTCCCCGCCGCCAGCACACTTCTCCAGACGTGCACGCCGTAGTCCGCGGGCACGTGCACTTCCCAGCCCATCTCGCCCACGAAGCCGATCCGCAACAAGACCGCCGGCGCGCCCGCCACCTCGCCCCGGCGGCACGCCATGTATTTGAAGGCGGCGGTCTCGAGATCGATATCCGTCAGCTCCGCGAGGACTTCCCTGGCTTTCGGCCCCGCAACGTTGATCGACGACCGCCCACCGGTAACGTCCGCGACATGGACGTCCCAGCCCGTCTCCACCAACCACCACTCGAGCCACTGAACCACGAACTCGAGATTGCCCGTCGTGGTGGTCAGGAAGTAGTGGTCGTCAGCCAGCCGCGAGATGGTGCCGTCATCCAGGATCGTCCCCGTCTCGTCGCAAATGACGGCATAGCGAACCCGGCCCGATTTCAAGCTGCCGAAGCGGTGCGTGTAGACCTTGTCGAGCAGCTTGCCGGCGTCCCTTCCGCGAACCTCGATCTTGCCCAGCGGGCCGACATCGACGACACCCACCCGCTCCCGCACCGCGCGGTACTCGCGCTCGACGATCCGCCGCTCGCTCCAATCCGGTTCAGGGGCGTAATAGCGGGGGCGCTTCCACTGCCCCATGTTCATCCAAACCGCGCCGAGAGCCTCATGCTCATGGTGCAGCGGGCTCCGCTTGACGGGCGGATGCCGGGGTCCCGCAAGCGCGCCCAGCGATACCGAAGGATTCGGCGGGCGGCTCGTCGTGACTCCCGTCTCCCCCATCCCCCGGCCGGTCTCTCTCGCGCACACGCCGATCGATGAGATCTGGCACATGCGCCCCTGGCACGGCCCCATCGAGACCGTCGTGTACCTCTTGAGGGTCTCGATGTGATCGAACCCTTCACGAATCGCCGTCCGCAGGTCCGACGTCGTCACGTCTTCACAAAGACAGGCATAGCAACGCTTCGAGTCCGGGTAGGCAGGCGGCGACGACGCGGCGGCGGTCAGGTCACATCCCTTCACCTGCCCGGCTGCCTCCACGTGGGGAGGCAAACGAGTCGGAAGGAAAGCACCGTTTTCGCCGGACCAATCCAGACTGCCGCCGGCCTGATGCAGCAGCCCGGCATTCGGGACAAGGTGTCCGCACACGACAACCAGGTCGCAGGGAATCTTTCCCCCGGCCGTACGAACTCCGTCGGCCTGCGCCGCTCCCGTAACGGACAAGACTTGATCCGGCCGCACCGCCGCCGCTACATCGACGCCGGAGTCCTTGAGCAGCGACGCGATCCGGCCGGCCCGCGGCCCGTCCCCGACGATGACCGCCCGCTTGCCGGGGACAATCCCGTAGAGGCCGATCAACCGCTCGACGCCGCTGCTCAGCATCACTCCGACGAGGTCATTGTTCTCGAACAACAAGGGCGCTTCGATGACCCCCGTCGCCACCACCACTCGCTCGGCCCTGACGTGAATCAGCGATTCCTCTCCGCCGTCGAGAGGTAATTGCACGACGCCCAGCAAACCGTCCTCGTAAAGCCCGAAGCACCGGGCTCTCGAGAGCACCTCGATGCCTTCGGCGGCCTCCACCTGGCCGGCCAGGTCTCTTCCCCGCGCGGCCTCCGGGGGAGTAAAACGGAGATGCCCGCCAAGCTGCGGCTGATCATCGATGAGCGTCACGCGGGAACCCTGCCGGGATGCTTCCAGAGCCGCCGTCAGCCCCGAAGGCCCCCCGCCCACAACGGCGACGCCGGTGTGAACGTAGCGCTGCTCGTAGTCCGGACCCTCTCCGGAAAACCGGTCGATCGAAGGGGGCGCCTCACCCAGTCCGGCCGCCTTGCGTATGAACGGCTCCACCGCGTTCCAAACGGGACGCCTTGTGAACGTCTTGTAATACCAACCCACCGGCATCAGCCAGTCGAATTTCTGAGACGCCGCCAGCACATCGAATTCGAGCGAAGGAAAGACATTCTGCGGCGCGACGCGCATGCCCGGCCTGGCCAGCGTCGTGCAGACCCGAACGTTGGGCGTGCCGTCGACGTTCATCAAGCAGTTCGGACAATTCCCCGCGACGCACAGCAAACCGCGGGGCCGGTGATGCTTGAAGCTGCGAGTGAAGACGCGAATTCCGGCGCGAAACATCGCCGCGCCAATGCTGTCGCCTGCTTTGGCTTGGATCGGTTTGCCGTTCAGCAGGAAGGAAAATCCTTCGCTAGCCTGCATTTCTCACCACCCGACGGCCGAAGCACGCCATACGGCCGCCAGTACTTCGTTGCGCTTGCTTGCCGTGCTCAACGTACGGTTCAAGTACGCCTGCGCGC
>JAPPLB010000162.1 GCA_028819575.1 Bryobacterales bacterium
GGCGCGAGCCGCTTGGCGCGCGCAGGCGTACTTGAACAGTACGTTGAGCACGGCTAGCAAGCGCAACGAAGTCATGGCGGTCGTGTCGCGTGCTTCGGACGTTGTGTGGTGAGAAATACAGGTTATCCTCAACTTCTACATTCAGATATCACATTCAAGTCATTGATAAAAAGTATTTTTATACTTAGATCTGTTCATCGATGCAGAAAGAAACGCAGGCTAGAACGTTACTTTCGTCATCAATTGAAACGTTCTGGGAAACCCCCGGTTGCCATCGATGCGCCCGAACTCGCTTGTTCCGAACACGGTGGACGGGCCGCGCCAGTTGACGCCGTTCAACACGTTGATGAACTCGAACCGGAACGTGAGGTTCGCATCCTCGAATATTGGCGTGGTCTTCTCGAATGCCACGTCCCAGTTGACGAACCGCGGCGTTCTGGCCGCTGCCGTCGTTCGCGGCGCGGCGCTCACCTGAAGGCCTTGCGTCGGCGCGACGGAACCCGCGGTAATGTACCGTGCGGTATTGCCCAGCGGGTCGCCCCCTCCGGATACGTCCACGTTAGCCGGGCGCTGGTGGCTGAATCCGTAAGCGCTCAACGGATTCGCGTTTTGCGTGATGACGAGCGGGAAGCCGCTGCGCGCCGTGGACGCCAGCGAGGCCGTCCAGCCTCCCAGCAACTTGTCTTTTCCCGGCAGCCGGTACATGAGATTGACATTGACGTGGTGCGGCGTATGCAGGAGCGACGGCGAGTAATCCTGTTCCAGCACGGGGCATTTCTGGAAAGCGCACTCGTCCGGCGTGTTGTAGACCGAGCTGGTCTCGCTCTCAACCAAGGTGTTGGATTCGTAGATGTTGTCCATGTGCTTCGTGAACGTGTAGTTGAGACGTGCCCCCCAACGGTCGCTGAATCGTTTTTCGAACTCGAACCGCAGTGAATGGTAGAACGACTTGCCGCCGCTTACGTGGCGCGCGTACACATTGCGGAAATGAGGATAGGGGCGGAGCAACTGTCCGAGCGGCAGCGTCTTTTCATGGGCGAAGGAGCCGAAATTCGAGTTGCCATGGAACGGATTCGGATAGTGTTCGTTCAACCGGCCGCCGAGCGCCAGGTACGAATCGGATAACTGGTTGATGTTGACGACCGAGTCGAAGGTCCCTCCGATGGCTAAGTCGGTCCCCTTGCTGCCGACGTATCCGGCCTTGACCACTGCGGTGTCGCCGATGTTGCGCTGAAGGTCCACGGACCATTTCTGGATGTACGGAGAGTCGCGGTATTGCTCGTTGAAGTAGACGTCGCCGCTGATGTTCTGGAGGCGCCGCTTGGCGTTGCCGACCGGATCGAGGATGCCGTGCGGGAATGGATCGGATGCCGACGCCTCGGGAGGAGTGACGCCGTCCACGCTGGTTTCGAGATTGGTCACCGCCGAATACCCGTACGTACCGATCTCGGACGCACCCGTGCCGCTCGGAATCGCATACGGAGCCCAGAACACGGCGTATCCGCCGCGCAGAACGGTTCCCGCGCTCAGGCTATAGGCGAATCCGATCCGGGGTCCGACCTTGATCGGCGGCGGGTTCCACTGGTGGCTGGGATGGCCGTCGACCCCGGCGTACATGAGTCCGCCTCTCAGCGGGAAACCGGGAAGCGGCGCGTCGATTTCAGGCGCAACGGCCGCCTCCACGGGAAACGGCTGCGTGCGGGCCCAACCGACCGCAAAATCGTTGCTGTCTTCCTTGAGGCCCGTTTCCCTCTCGAGACGAAGCCCGAGATTGAGTACGAGGTTCGACGTGGCTCTCCAATCGTTCTGGACGAACCCGCCGAAGTAGTCCAGGAAAAGATTCGCACGCGCGCCGAGCGTCGCCCTGCCGGCGGACGGCACGCCCAGCAGCAGGTCGGCAAGCCCGCTGCCCGAGCCGGTTTCGGGGCTTGCCGGATTCGGGCCCTGCGTGAATCTCTTTCCGAAGCGCAGCGAAAACCCGTGTCCGAAATCCAGAGTGCGTAGCCCGAGCCGGCGCCACTGCGCGCCGTACTTCAACGTGTGGTTCCCGATGAATTGCGAGTAGGTTCCGCTCACCTCGCGGGAAAGCCACTGAATATCGTTGTTGCTGTTCGACCCATGGGTGTGCCCGCCATCGCCGTACTCCGCGACATGGATCAAGGGAAACTGCCCCTCGTAGCCGTCCTGAGCGTAGATCTTGTCCAGGAAACCGCCTTGGATGCCAAGCTGGCTACGAATCTCCTCTTTGCCGTATAAGGGATTCTCCCTGGAATCGTTGAAATAGGTCTGACCGTACCTCAGGTTCAGCACCGACGTTGTCGAGACGACGAACGTGTTGTTGACCGCCAGGGCATGGACGTCCCGGCCGAGGATCGATGAGCCAAGAGCGAACGCCGGCGGCGAATCAGCATTCAGAAGGTCCTGGTAGTGACCGAACCCGGGTTCTTCCGATGTGTAGTAGAGGTACGTTGCGGTGAGCTGCCAGTTGTCGTTGACCGTGTGGTTCAGGTTGCCGGTGGTCTGCAGCGCCTGCACCGTTTGGATCCCCGAAGTCGAACGCAGCCCGCCGCCGGGATCGAGGCTCGCAAGCAGCCGTGTCAAGGCCGAGCCCGTCGGATCCAGCAGCGTTTCCGGAATGCGGTTGTTGGGAAACGGGCGCCGGTGGCCGTTCGCATCTCTATCGAACGGGTTGTAGATGTTCGATCCGCTCTCGGAAAAATCGCCCCGGGTCTGAGCCGCTGTCGGAATCGCAATCGACGTGTTCTCGATGGCGTCGTCGGAAAAGCCCTCCGCGGCGAGCCAGAAGAACGTGCGGTCCTTCACGATGGGTCCCCCGAATGAACCTCCCGCCAGGTTGTAGGGAGCGTCGGTGAGGTCTTGTTGGTCGAGTACGCCCGAGTCGAGCTCTTGCTGCTGAAAATAGCCCAGTTTTCTCCAGAACGTGTTCAGCTTGGCGGGACGGAATTGGTACAGGGCGCTCCCCGCCCACTGGTTCGTGCCGCTGCGGTGAATCGTATTGAATACCCCTCCGCCCGTGCGGCCCATCTCGGCGTCGTAGGTGTTCGTCTGCACCTTCATCTCTTGGACGGCTTCGAAGATGGGAATGATCACGGACCGGTTTCGCAAGTCGGTCATCGAAACGCCGTCGACCGTGTAGTTGTTGCCGCGCAGCGGACCGCCTCCCAGTGACAGCAACGACGAATTCGTTTGATCCGACTGCTTCACCCAGACCGGGTTTCCCGTGTGCACGACATTGGGAGTGGTCACCGCCATGATGAAGACGTTTCGGCCGGGAGACGGCAGAGCTTCGAGTTGCGTGCGGTCGATCATCGACGAAACCGACGCCGTCCCGTTCTCGACGAGCGGAACCGTTCCCGTCACCGTGATCGTCTCTTCCACGCCTCCGACGCTCAACGTGATGTCCACCACGAGCCACGACGAGATCTCGATGACCAGTTCCTCTCGCACGAAGGGCGCGAAACCCTCCAGCTCGGCGCTCAGCCGGTACCGTCCGGGTTGCAGGTTCGGGAACGAGTATTCACCGGCTGCATTCGATGCGGTGCTTCGGATTCCGCCGATTTCCTCGTTCTCGAGTGTGACCTGCACCCCGCCGAGAATCCCGCCGTTGATGTCCGCGATCATCCCGCGCACGCCGCCCTGAAACGTCTGGCCGTAAGCGCTGGAGGCCCACAGGGAGCCGACAATGGCGGCCCAAATGAAAAACAGTCCCATCTGCACCGAAGGTCTCACAGTGAAAACCGGGAATGAAGGCGGCCTGAACAAGAAAAACCCCATCAAGCAGGTCGGCGGTTCGGGTTTCGGAATCTCATGATCGGGTGCGCCGCCCGCGCCAGGCGTTGCGCCCGTCGCCGGAATGCCCTCCGGACTGGAGAACGGCTGGAGAATACCCCGGAAGGCTGCCTCCGATCAGAATATCCGATCGCGCAGAGAGTCTGCAGACAGCTCCGCAAGAAGCCGCCGGGGTGTTGCTTAACCCTCCGATAGCGAAACACGAAACACGGTGTTCCCGTTCGCTGGCCGTCAGACATTTCTACTGGAGCGAACCAGGCCCCGCCAATGGTTTTTCACGAAACACGAAACACGAGACACGAATCACGGCCTTTTTTCTTCCGCCTTTTCCGTCCGCCCGACAGGGACAACGGTCCCTGATGTCATCGCGACGACAAGCCCCCGCTCGGCCTGGGTCATGTCAAGGTAAGCGCGAACCTGGGAGCAATAGTGCTCCAGGTTCTCAGTCTTGAGGGTGACATCGCTCTTCCAGTCGACCACTACCTGCGGCGCGCCGTCGGAATCGAACGCGATGGCATCCGCGACGCCGGCCGTCACCTCCTCTTGCGCGTCTTTCATGGTGGAGGCGTATACGGGCAACTCGGGCATCAAGCGTGGTTTCAGCAAGGCGATCTCCGGAAGCGACAAGGTACGAACGACGCAGTTGGCCAGCTCTGCTGGGGACAGTCCCCGCGCAGGGTCCTCCGCGATGCGATGTCCTGTTGCGCTGATCAAGGCTTCTGCGCGAGCCATCAGGCTTGGGCGCGACTCTGTTGTCTCGCCGCTGAGAACCTCCTCCATCAGCTTGTGCAGGATGAGGCCGCGTTCACGCCCGCCCTGGATCATGGCCGCGTCGCTGCTGGCCGCCGCTGCGCCGTCGGCATCGCTTTCAACGATCTCAGGCAGCTTCGCCTGTAGCACCGCTGCGGTCGCGCTTTCATCTCTGCTCGGCGTCAGCCAGACGATCTTCCGCTTGCGGTCCATGATCGCCGCGGCTTCCGCTGCGAAAATCTCGCGGGTCTGCCTGTTTTCTTCGTGGGGTGCCGCGTCGTAAACCTCGAGGGGAAGATCTTCACGCGAGACCTGCGGCAGTCCGGACAGCGGCGGATCGATGAGCGAGATCCATGTCGCTGGTTTGGCGTTGACATCGAACCGTGGCAGGATCAGCAGTTCGCGCGCCCGTGTGGTGGCGACATACCAGATGCGGATACGCTCCCGGTCGAGTTCTGCCTTCTCGGCGTCGCGCGCCTCCTCGTATCCGGTCGGCGGCACGCCGAACACGGGGCAGTAGAAGCGCCCGCTGGCTCGATCGGTGACGGCGCTCTCCGGTGTCTTGACGTTGCTCATGGTGTTCACCGGGATGACGATCGGCCATTCCAATCCCTTGGCGGCATGCATGCTGTACAGTGTCACCGCCTCTTCCTGGACATCGGGTCGTCCTTCGACGGCGCGGGTGGCGTCGGACCAGGCCGCCGTCATCGCTTCGGCGAAGGCCCGCAGGCCCCGGACTGAATAGCCGCGGCTGAAACTGAGATAGAGATCGACATTCGCCAACGCGCGTTCGGCTTGGTCGCGATGCCGCTGAAGCAGAATGGGCCGCACGCGCAGCACGTCAACGGCTTGCGACAACAGGTCGTGCGGCGTCGTGGCGTTGACTCTGCGTCGCAACGCCTGCAGCTTCTCGATCATGTCTCGGGCGTAGTGGTGAGGGATGTCCTCTGCAGCGACACGGAGATCCAGCCGCGGCAGCCGCTCCGGAGCCTCTTCGCTGCGCGGCAACTGCCAGACGATGTCGAGTAGCTCCTCCTCGGTCAGTCCAACCAGGGGTCCGCGCAACAGCGCGCCGAGCGCGAGCGTATCGCGTTGATCGGCCAGGACGCGGGTCACCGCGATGAGGTCCTGCACCTCTTGACGCCGGAACAGGCCCTTGCCCGCCTGGGTGGCGACGGGGATCCGTCGCCGCTCCAGCGCCTCTTCGTAGCGCCACAGGTCGTTTCCTGTGGGGGCCAGCAGAGCGATATCGCCCGCTTTGCAGACGCGGCGCTCGCCGCTCTTTCGATCGACGATGGCTTCTTTGCCGATCAACTGGGCGCACAGGTTGGCGACGGCCTCCGCTTCTCCGTCGCGGATTTTCTGAGCGTTGGCTCTACCCTCTTCGTCGGCCACCTCGATATCCAGGGCCGCGACGGACGGCCCCTCGTCACGGTCAGCCTGAAATGGATCGAGTGCGATGAACCCGGGCTGTCCGTTTTCGGCGGAGAGCGGGCCTTCGAAGAGCCGGTTCACATAGCGCATGATGGGCGCGCAGGACCGGAAGTTGGTCGCAATCGACAGGACGCTGTTCGGGTCCTGCGTGAGGAACGCTTGTCGCGCCCGGATGTAGGCCGCGATGTCGGCCCCGCGGAAGCGATAGATCGCCTGTTTGGGGTCGCCCACCAGGAACAGTGCGCCGGGCCGGATTTGGAATTGCGTCCAGTCGTCGTCGGCCCCGCCACGCGGAGGATCGCCGCAGAGTCGCCAGAAGATCTCGGTCTGCAACGGATCGGTGTCCTGGAATTCGTCGACGAGCACATGGCTGAATCGTCTGGCGAGCGCGCGGCGCACGTCGTCGTGATCGCGCAGCAGATCGCGCGCGGCGAAGATCAGGTCGTCGAAATCCAGTAGCGCCGCGGATCGCTTGTAGTCCCGGAAGCGCTCCATGACCGGCCGCGCGAGGCGGATCAGTTCGCTGAGGATGCGTGAGGCGGCAGCCTGCAACAGTTCCGTCCACGTTTCGCAGCACTCTTCGTAATGGGCGGCTGCTCTGTGGTTCAACCGCTCGCCATCGGCCTTGGCCAGCCCCTCGCGCTTGGCTGCCTCGGTCCACTTGCTCTTTTTTCGGTACTTCCGGAAGTCCCCGGAGGCGGTGCAAAGAACCGACGGGGAAGGGGGGCGAACGATCAATAGCTCGACAAGCTCGGCGGCCGTTTCGGCCGTCTGGGCGAACGCGGTCTTCCCGGTTAGCCTGCATGTCTCACCACGTGGCGAGGCGAAGTGCGTGAGAGGGCCGTCAGGACGAGGCACGAGCCGCTTGGCGCGCGCAGGCGTACTTGACGGTACGTTGAGCACGGCAAGCAAGCGCAACGAAGTCCTGGTGCTCGTATCGCGTGCTTCGACCGTCGGGTGGTGAGAAATGCAGGCTAGTCCCGCCCCCGCCC
>JAPPLB010000070.1 GCA_028819575.1 Bryobacterales bacterium
GTACTTGAACCGTACGTTGAGCACGGCAAGCAAGCGCAACGAAGTCCTGGCGGTCTATCGTGTGCTTCGACCGTCGGGTGGTGAGAAATGCGGGCTAGGTTCTGATACCATCTTCCGCATGAAAATCGCTCTTGTCGCCTCGGCAGGCTTGTCCTTGCTGTTCCTCTTGTCTTGCTCGACTGCCACGGATCAAGGCGCCGAAACAGCCGCGCCGCAGCCGACGGGCGACTTCCACACCGATTCCTTCGTGATGGACTCTCATGTCCATGTCATGAGCCGGCAGCTCCTCGAAGGCACCGATTTCGGCGACCGCTATGAAGACGGGCACGTCGACCTGCCGCGGACGATCGAGGGTGGTGTCGACGCGATGTTCTTCTCGATCTATACGCCCGAGCCTTACTACCCGAATCGGCACGACGTAAAAAACACGCTTCGACTCGTCGAGTTGGCCCGGCAGCAAATCGAGAAGAACAACGACAAGATCGATCTCGCCCGCAATGCGACCGACATCGAGCGAATCACCTCTGATGGCAAGGTGGCGGCCTTCATGGACCTTGAAGGCCCTTTCGATCTCGACGGCGACCTCCTGGTGCTCGCCGGACTCTATCGCCTGGGGCTGCGGTCGTTTCAACTCACGGCTCATAATTTCACCAGCAACATCGTCGACTCATGCTGCGATGTCAGCAAATGGGGCGGCCTGAACGAACGGGGCCGCGCCGTCGTGAAAGAAGCGAATCGCCTCGGCATGATCATCAACGTGGCGCACGCCTCCGAAGAGACGATTCAGCAAACGGTCGAGCTCAGCGAGGATCCCGTGATTTACACCCACGGCGGCTTCCGCCATTTTGTCGATATCCCTCGCTGCATCAGCGACGAGGCGGCCAAAGCGATCGCGGCCAAGGACGGCGTCATCTCGATCCAATGGGGCAGCACGTTCAACAACCCCAAGTACTTCGACTGGAAGCACAAGGGCATCCCGATCGTGTACGACATCTCGAAGAAACTCGGCAAATACGCCGATATGACAATCGGCGAGATCGACGCCGAGGAGCGGTCACGCCTGCCCTTCGTCTTCAAGGGGACCATGCCTGACGAATATTGGATGGGAGCGGATCAGCTCGCCAAGGTCGTCGACTACGGAGTGCAGCTCGTCGGCGAAGACCACATCGGCCTCGGCTCCGACTTCGATGGCGGACCGCCGCTGCCCCGCGAAATCAAAGACATCAGCGACTACCCCGAGATGACCAAAGCCCTGCAGCGCCTCGGCTATGGCGAAGAGCGCATCCGTAAAATCCTCGGCCTGAATCTGCTGCGCGTCATTCGTGAAGTGACGGAAAAGTAGCCTGCCGTTGCATCTGCCTGAGCATCCGCCGATGCGAGCAGGCGCTTCACCACTACTTTGACCTCAATCCTGATCCGCTCGTCGAGATCTCGTCGACGAAGTCCCCGCGCGGTTAGCCTCGCCCAAGATCAACCCTCAGCGATGGCAATCGGCACACCACCGATAGCTCTCGGACATGATGGGACCGCCGGTTCTGAGGGTCACCGTTTCGAGGCGCTGAAGGCGGTGAGCGGCGCACAGGTCATGAAGTCGTCCCAGTAGGGATCGTTCCGCTCAGTCGGCTCCAGCATGGCGTCGACCCAGCGGAAGTCGTCGAAGCCGGCTTCGCGGGCCGCCGCCTCGTAGGTGGCCGGTGCGAGGTAGTAGTTCTTGAACTCGAACGCTTGGCCATCATGATTCGTGATGCGGTATTGGATGGCGTCGCCCTCGCTCGGAGGATAGGCGCAAGTACGCTCAAGCCCGTACTGGTCCAGCGACATTCCCGGCTGAGGCGGGTTGCGGACGTTGTCGTTGAAGCCTACGAGCCGGCCCCCCGGCTTCAGCGCTCGGAAACAGGCGCGACAAAAGCGGTCCAACTCCTTCCTGGTGCGCGCATAGTTCAGAAGATAGATGGCCGTCACGATATCGACCGGTTCGGGCGGCGTGAATGCCGCCGCGTCCTCCCGGACGTACCGGCAGCCGAGAGGTTCCTCTCGCTCGGCGAGCTCGGCAAGATCGATCATCGCTTGCGAAATATCGACGCCGGTCACCTCTGCCGCGCCCGTCCGTTTGAACTGGCGAGCGTAGACCCCTTCGCCGCACGCCAGATCCAGCACCGACCGGCCCCTCAGATCACCCAGCACCTGGAACAGGGTGTAACGCTCGATGAAATGGCGGAACAGAAGCCACTTGGACTCGCGATAGCGCTCAGCGATGGAGTCGTACACATCCTGCTGGCTCATGACAATGCCCCCTGGCGCGGCTTCGGGTCGCCCGGCCAGCCACGCGCAAAGAAATTCTTAGCATAAATGAAGAGATATGAATCAAAGTGAAAAAGCGGGTTCATCATCTGTGTAACACCCTGGCCTGCATGTCTCGCCACAGGGAGAGACGCGCAGGTTCAGCCGTCCAGAGTGACCCTCCCGCGAGCACCGCCAGGTTTTTTCTTCGCTGCCAAGGTTCACATTCGAGTCAAGTTGACGCGGTGAACCGTTGTCCAGCTTGTCGGTCTGAGGACTTCCTCGCTAGCTCAGGCATCGCGTTCGCTCAGAGCTGATGAGCTCATACACGTTGCCGCGCCATTCGATTCTCCTTGTCAGGGCCGAGCGCAGTAATACATAAAGCCAGATCCACGTGGCGAACGGCGTGTACCAGAAGTACGCCCAGCCGAACTGATCGAGCCATTCCTCGCGGCTCGGGAACATCAGGCGCGCCGCCGCGGCGCGGACGGACCCTTTGCCCATGCCGGGAACAATGCTCACCGCCAGTCCGCCCCAGCCGAGCAAGTTGCCTGACGCCGCCGTCAGCAAGCTCACGACGATCGCCCCGCAGTAGACAAGGTGAGCCGCCAAAGCGGCGATCCAAAGGTCCGGCCGGTAGACCCGCGTGATGACCATCTGACGCACCGCCCACTCGAAGAACTCCACTCGATCGCACCCTCCGGTGGTCGCTACCGGCGCGCCCGGTACGAACCGAATACCGAGTTCAGCCTCCTTCATTGCCGCGCTGAGTCGGCAATCGTCGCTTACGGCTCCCTGCCAGAACTTCGCAACGCCGGCTTTCTCGAAAACTTCCCTGCGGATCGCCATCCCACCGCCCCAGGCGAAGTTCTTGTCGTCATCTCGCATGCTGGCGGCAATCGTCGAGTCCCAGACGCTCCGCATCAACGGCCAGAACCGCCCCTCTTCCGGGAAATACCATCGAAACGTCGTCGTGGCCCCCAGCGACTCGTCTTCCAGAGGAGCAATCAAGGTCCGCAGCCAGTCGCGCTCGACTTGGCCGTCGGAATCCGCAAAAACCAGCACTTTGCTCTCGGGACGTGCGGCCTCGACGGCCTGCAGCAGGTTGTGGATTTTCTCTCCGGTACCGTCGGGCGGCTCGCCCGCAAACAGGATCCTGGACCGTTCGTCCAGGCACGACCGAGCGACCCCGACCGCCTGGTCGTCTGAGCTCCGGGTCACCACGACCAGCTCGAAGTCGGGGTAGTCCTGCTCGAGGAGCGATCGAAGGTTTCGATAGAGTTCGTGATCGATGCCCTTGACAGGCACGATCACCGTGGCGGGCGGTGAGTACGAGCCGACAGGCTCCCGCAGTTCCGACTCGACATGCTCGAAATAGCGGCGGCCCGCTCGATTGGAAATGACCGCGGCGACCGCGGCGGGCACGACGAGGCACCAGAACAGAACCGTGAGCAAGAACCGAGTGTAACATGGCCTTCTCTCCTCAAAAACGGGCTGCCGGCTGCCGGAATACCCTTGTGATATGCTGACTTCCATCCTCTGATCCCCCCATGATTTCCTTGTCTTCTCTTCCCCGCATTTGCGTGTCGCTGGGGGTCGCCGATGTGTCGCAACTCGAGCGTCTCGCGGTGGCCGCCTGTGACGACGGCGAGGATTTCCTCGAGCTTCGACTCGACCTGCTCGACAACGCGGAATCCGGCGTCAGGGTCTTTCGCCGCATTGCTCGACGCTATCCTGACGTCGTCCTGCTGGCCACCTGCCGCCGGATAAGCAACGGCGGAGCGTTTCGAGGATCGGTGGAAAGGGAAATCGAGATTCTGGAAGATGCCGTTCGGGCCGGGGCGGGTATCGTCGACATCGAGATTGAAACCGCGGAGCAGGCGCCTTCGCTGCTGAAGAGCTTCGACGGGCACGCCCGTCTCTTGATCTCCTATCACAATTTCGAGCGGACACCCGCGCTCGCTCACGTGATACGCCGCCTGCAAAGGACGCCAGCCGACTTGTACAAATTCGCCGTCCTCGCCCGCAAACCCACCGACGCCTTGCGAACACTCAAGCTGCCTGCGGGCCACCACGATTGTCGGATTGTCGCCCTGGCGATGGGCGAAGTCGGTGTGGCGACGAGGATTCTCGGCCCTTCGCACGGCGCAGCCTTCGTGTTCGGCTCGTATTCGCCGCGCCCGCGGTCCCGGGGGAAAATGCTTGCCGCCGAACCCACGGCTCCGGGCCAGATTTCAGCCGACAGTCTGCGGAATCTCTACCTGGCTCACCGTCGCAACCCCGCGACCCGCGTTTTCGGAGTGGTCGCCGACCCGGTGGGCCATTCGATGTCTCCGGTGCTCCACAACCGCGCCTTCAAAGCGCGTCGGATCAACGCCGTCTATCTGCCTTTCCTGGTGAAGCCGAACCAATTCTCCGATTTCCGCAAAGTTGTGGAGGGGCTCCCCATCGAGGGTCTCAGCGTCACGATCCCCCACAAGCAGCGAGTGATGCGTCATCTCGCCTGGGTCGATCCGCTCGCGAGACGGATCGGCGCCGTTAACACGGTTTTTCGCAAGAAGAAGAAACTGTGCGGAACGAATACCGATGCTCTCGGTGTCGTGACGCCTCTCGAAAGGAAAATGCGTCTCACCAAAGCATCCGCCTTGATCGTGGGCAACGGCGGTGCTGCCCGAGGCGCGATCTTCGCGCTCCGCGACAAAGGCGTTCGGGTCACTCTTACGGGCCGAAATCCGTCCCGCGTACGCCGGCTGGCTCGCGACTGCGGTGTCGAATCGATCGACCGCAAGCGTCTGCAAGACCAGTATTTCGATATCCTCATCCAGTCGACCCCTGTGGGCATGTTTCCCGACATCAACGGCTGCTTTTTCGAAGACCGCATCCCCGCCGATCTGGTGTTCGACATGGTGTACAACCCCCTCGAAACCAGGCTGCTCAAAATGGCGCGCGGGGCGGGAAAGGGAACGATCTCGGGGCTTGAAATGTTTCTTGAGCAGGCAGCCGCCCAATTCGAATTGTGGACGGGGGAAACCGCGCCTCGCGGCCCCATGCGCGACTCAGTCCTCGAGCGCCTGGCGCAACCCCATGCAGCTTGACTACAAAGCCTTCGCTTCCCATGCGCGCGACGCCAATATCGTACCGGTGTCCAAGGTGCTTACAGCCGACTTGGAGACACCGGTCTCGGCCTATCTGAAGTTGGCCGCACGCCGCACCTACTCCTTCCTTCTCGAGAGTGTCGAAGGTGGTGAGAAAGTCGCTCGCTACACGTACCTCGGTGCGGATCCATTCCTGGTCGTTGAAGCAAGCGGAGACAAGGTCGCCCTCTTGCGCAATGGTGACCGCCGTGAGCTGAAAGGCAACGTTTTCCACATCCTCCGCGAAACCGCCGCCGAGTTCCGGCCTGCCCGGGTCGAGGGGTTGCCTCCTTTCTCGGCCGGCGCAGTCGGCTTCGTGGGGTACGACGCCGTCCGCCTGATCGAGCCGCGTATTCCTGCGTTCGACAAAGACGACTTGGAGATTCCCGATGCCGTCTTCCTGTTCTTTTCGACTCTGCTGGCGTTCGACCATGTCAAGCATCAGATTCACGTTATTGCCAACGTCCGCTGCGACGAGTGGAAGGGGAAGCTCAAGAAAGGCTACGAACAGGCCTGCCGGCGCATCACGAAGATCGAAAGGACTCTCTCCTCGCCGTTGCGCCTGCCGCGGCCGCGCCCCCCAAAGAAAAAGGTAACCGTCCGATCGAACACCGGAAAGAGGCGGTTCTCTGCGGCCGTCAAGAAAGCCAAGCAGTATATCCTCGCCGGCGACATCTTTCAGGTTGTGCTTTCGCAGCGTTTGAACATGAAGCCCGAGGTTGCCCCTTTCCAGATCTATCGGGCGCTACGGATGGTCAACCCGTCGCCCTACATGTTCTATCTTCACCTTGACGATACGGTGATTCTCGGCAGCTCCCCCGAGATGCTGGTCAAGGTCGATGGGGACCGCGTCGAATACCGCCCCATTGCCGGTACGCGTCCGCGAGGCAGTACGGAGGCCGAAGATCAGGCGTTGGCGAAAGACCTTCTCTCCGACGAAAAGGAACTCGCCGAGCACGTCATGCTGGTAGACCTCGGGCGCAACGACATCGGCCGTGTGTGTGAGTTCGGCTCGGTGCACGTCCCCGAGTTCGAGATCATCGAAAACTACTCACACGTGATGCACATCGTGTCGAGCGTCACCGGCAAGCTGCGGCCGGATCGAGACGCCTTCGACACGCTCGAAGCCTGCTTCCCTGCCGGGACCGTTTCGGGTGCCCCGAAGGTGCGGGCGATGGAGATCATTGCGGAACTCGAGCCGACACGGCGCGGCATTTATTCCGGGAGCGTGATGTATCTCGATTTCTCCGGCAATCTCAACTCCTGCATCGCCATCCGCACGATGTTGGTGCGCAAGAACAGGGCCTACCTGCAGGTGGGAGCGGGCATTGTCGCCGACTCGGTCCCTTCAAAAGAGTGGCGCGAGACGATGGACAAGGCGGGTGCGTTGCTGAAAGCCGTCGAGACCGCCCGCAACCTCTGACCTGAAACATCCCCCTATTTAAGCAGCGTTGCTGAGCGGGACCACTCTAT
>JAPPLB010000067.1 GCA_028819575.1 Bryobacterales bacterium
CGCGTAGCTCAATTGGTAGAGCAAGTGACTCTTAATCACTAGGTTCGGGGTTCGATTCCCTGCGCGCTCACCATTTCCTTTCAACAACTTACAGCACTTCTACTCTTGCCGATAAAACGCTCGTGTCACCACTATGTCACCAAACTGACACCCGAAAAACCCAGTTTTTCGCCGCAGTGAGGCTCAGCTATCGACTCCGGCAGCGGTGCTTCAGCGGCCGAGTTCATCCTGAATGATCGACGGGCGCTTCTCGATCTATGCGAGAAGTACGCGAGCCGCACCCCCGGCCTCCGCCGTCCCTGCTCACAATTCTTGAGCGTGCCCAGAGGTACGCCGATGCTCTTGGCAACAGCCGGTTGCGAGAGTACCGTCTCACCTCGGATCGCCACGACGTCGGGCTCGGGCACATCGATGTCATCAACCGCGAACCAGCCACGGTCGCCGCTCAACTAGCCTCGGGCAACCTCAAGCCCGGCCATGAGCTTGTCGTGTGCCTTGGGCATGATTGTCGTCCTCTGTACTCTCCAATCAGTTCTTGGGCGGCCGCCACGAGTGCTGCCCGTCACCCCGGATTCTTGGCTGCCTGGCCGCGCAGAATTGAGCATGGTCGTGTACGGCCCATCTCTCTGGTACTAAAGTTACTTTAATCGCCCAACCTTCACTTGGCCGAAATCTAACCTTGCAATCAGCCGAGATCAAACGTTACGATCAGCCGATGCCTGAGTCGCTCTTTTACCCACGCTATGTTGAGCGCCGACTTGAGGAAGCGCTGGAAGACTCGCCGGTCGTACTGATCCACGGCCCGCGTCAGTGCGGCAAGACAACCCTCGCCCAATTCGCCTATGCGCCGAAATACCTCAAATGGGGAGACGACTACCTGACCTGGGAGGGCAACCGCCTCACTTGGGGAGTGTCCCGGAAACATCGAGACTATACCTACATCAGCTTCGACGATGCTGTCGCAAGAGACGGCGCTCGCGCCGATCCCATGGGTTTTGTTGCCGACCTTCCCGAGCGCGTCATCCTGGATGAGATACAACGTGTTCCGGAGCTGTTCGAAGCTCTCAAGATGGAAGTGGACCGCCGACGGGCGCCCGGCCGTTTCATACTCACCGGTTCCTCCAATGTGCTGCTCATCCCAACCTTGTCCGAGTCCCTGGCGGGACGCATGCAAATCATTCGGCTACATCCGCTGGCACAGCAGGAACTGGCTGCTCGATCAGCACTTTCTGATTCATATTCAGGAACTGGATTCCTGGATGCCTTGTTCGGAGATGGATTCGAGGTGCGGCAGACTGAGCGGCTCGGTGAACAGCTCATCAACAGGATCGTCGCAGGTGGATTCCCCCCAGCCCTGATGCGGCCAACCTCCCGGCGCCAAGCCGAATGGTATCGCAATTATGTTGAAGCACATATCCAGCGTGACGTGCGCGACATGTCGCACATCAGATCATTCGACGTTCTGCCAAGGCTTCTGAGCGCGGCGGCCTCACAGACAGCCCGACTATTCAACCTCAGCGATTTGGCCTCGCCCTTCCACCTCAGTCGACCGACGATCGATGTCTACATTTCGCTTCTCGAGAGGCTTTTTATCCTGGAACGACTCCCCCCCTGGCATAGCAATCGTCTGAGCCGCCTAGTCAAGAGTCCAAAACTACATGTCGGCGATAGTGGGCTTGCCGCGGCAATGCTGGGTGTGGGCACCGCTTCGCTCGCAGCCGACCGTGCTTTGCTTGGACAGCTTCTGGAAACGTTCGTCTTTCAGGAACTACGGCGACAAGCAAGTTGGCATGAAGCACCAATGGCGTTCTATCACTTCCGTGACAGGGACGATGCGGAAGTGGACATCGTTATTGAGCGCGGCACTCGATCCGTTGCCGGAGTGGAGGTCAAGGCAGCAGCAACAGTAAACCAGACAGATTTTCGCGGCTTGCGCAAACTGGCCAAAGCCGCTGGCGAGCGCTTTGCCCACGGACTAGTGCTCTATGACGGTGAAACCAGTACAGGCTTTGGTGATCGCCTTTATGCCGTGCCGATTCGCCGAGTGTGGGAAACACCATGAGGAGCGGTTCTGAAACACTGCGGCGGGGCGGGGAACTGCCCCAACCATACCACCCGAGACGCGTGATTCTGCCTCCGGACTCCAGGCCACGTAAAAAACTCGCTCCAGGAGTCCCTACAAGGCGTTTTCAGCGCTTGGGTGGACCCCAACTACCTGGAAAATCTCGCTCGGCGGGCGACTCCGTCTCTGATTAGCGACAAACGTAGCCGACGTAGATCGCCAGGAACGCCGCGGGGATCCACCCGAGAACCACGCCCCACAGCAAGAACAACGTGGCTAACGAGCCCCAGGTGGCGAGGAAGATGATCGCCGCGACCAAACGGCCGAGGTTGCTCTCGAGCACGTCGATCATCATGTAGCGAAGAGCGGCGAGCATCTCGTGGCGTTCGTATTCGCTCATCGGGACTTGGTAACAGGGAAGCGCGGAAGCGGCGATGAGCGGTCTCGTCTGGGGATGATTTTCAGCCCCCATCGCCCCCCGCGAGGGCAGCATTTCCTAGTAGGGTAAATGCGTGTGGGGTGTCAAGCTCAACCGTAGTGCCTGAAAAGTGCGTTGGCAAGGGATCGTCCGGCCGGGGACAGTGTATCATGGGCTCAGCGATATCGTTCCTGCTTCAGCTTTGCCACCGCCGTCGGCAATATCTCGGCGATCATCTCCAGGGCATCGGCGGGATGGGTGGTCGCATAGTGTTCCAACCAACCCCTGAGTTCATCAGGGCTGGATTTAAGAACTGCAAACCAGCGCCCGCCGGTGTTGTTAGGAAGGCCACCCTCAATCTCCCCCGCTATGAATCCATCTGCATGCCACTGAGGAACGGGTACAAGTTTACCTTCTCGGCGCATCTCCGAACGTTCATGTCTGTTGGAAAATCTATCAACCAATTCCCTCGGTTCGGCGACTATTTTGTTCGACCCTCTGGGAAGCCTCGAGAACGCGATCTTCATGTTCAACTCCACACATGCCGGACACTCCTCCTAAAGGCGAGCCAAGAAGGAGCTTGACAGGATGCGGTAACATACTACGGTGCTTTAAGCATGGTGCGGACGGAGGGGTTCGAACCCCCAATTCCCTATTAGGACCACGGTTTTGGAGACCGTTGCGTATGCCAATTCCGCCACGTCCGCTCTTTGTCCGGGGGTGGGCCTCACACGCCCATCCCCGGCTTGCTTTTTCTCTTGACACACGGACCTGATTCGTTGGAAAATCAGAAAAGTCGGTTGTCAAGACACACCCCTCCTGGAGGCACAAAAGGTACCTACTCCGTAAAATTCTCAGTTCTGAACGGGCCGTCGATGAGTAGATCGCGGCCCGTTTCTTCATTCCCAAACTATCCGCAAAACGGGTTCTTGTCAACAGCTATTTCCACATATAGTTAGCGTCACCGACGAATCAACACGCCGCCTCGATCAGTTCCTCGATTCCCCACTGTCGATCAGCCAGGCTCGCCGCCATCGCCGGCGTCTTCTTTAGCGTCTTGTGGCGCCAGCAGAAGTTGTACGTGGCGAAGAACAGGGCCAGTGCGTGTTCCAGCATCGGCCAGCACTTCGAGAAGGCATACCCCTTGCGGGTGAAGCGCCGGCAGTGCTGCCGCAACGTCCCATTGAGCCGCTCGACGTAGATGGTTTCCGTTTCGTCGAGGTCCGGTTGCCCTAGCGCCGCCTCCACCCTCCCCGGCCTCTTCACCTTCACGATCCGCCCGTAGCTGGCACGTTTCTCCATCCAGAGGTCGATGGCCAGCTTGGTACGAGGCGATAGCGTCGTTGCTGATCTGGCAACTCCCCGTGGTCGCGTCTCGAACCTTTTTTACGAAGCGCGATGTGTTCTGGTCGTCGCGTTTTCCGAGGTGCCAGGCGACAACCAGGCGGCTCCTGCAGTCGAGCGTGATGAAGCAGTAGGCGTCACCCATCGTCACCGGGTCACCGTACATGACGCGCTTCTGCTTCTTGTGAACGAACGTCTAGATTTCATCCAGTTCGAGATGAGAAGCCTTCACGCCGCGCACCCGGCCCCGCAACAGATCGGCGCAGCCCTCGTCCAGATGGGAGAGAAGCGTCAGGACGGTTTGCTTCTCGATGCCGACGATGTGGGCGGTGGAACGGATCGAAGTTGCCTTCGACGAGTAGCCGAGCAGCGAGCTTCGCCTTGTCGAGCGGCAGACACATGCTGGCGTTGGATCGACGCTTTTCGGAGTTTATCGTAGGTATTTTTTCGCTCGAAGGAGAGCTGCGATAGCAGTGGCGTACAGGGGCCGATCCCACACGGCTCCGCTCCCTGCTGGCGCGGGAGAAAAACCCGCTGATCCCGCGATGACCGCCGACCGCCAACAACATCAGCTCCCGTTGTGCTACCCCTGCGGCGAGTCCTCCCTCTACAGCCGCGGGCTGTGCGAGTTCTGCTACAACCGCGGCCGGCGCTCGCGCGCGACCATCACCTCTGCCGCGTCTGCCAGGCCTCCGCGCCGCTCGTCGTCCATCACCGCACCCCCTCGAACCGGTCTACGGCCCTAATCGACCTCTGCAGGGCGTGCTATGCGCGCCTGCACAGATTGTGGACGATCGATCGCTGGGTCCCCGACCTGCTCGAACCCCTGTGGGCCGAGCAGCACCCCGGATGTCCCCGCCAGATGCAGATCCCACCCACACGCTGATGCGGGAGACGGCAGGGGAGGGTAGTGCGGCTTCCGCGCTGGTCCCGGTCTAGCCGGCGCCGCTCGTCGACCTAGTTCTCGACTCTCTGGCGAGATCCCACTCCCGTCTGGCGTATGGCCGGGCTTTGGGGGAGTTCTTTGCCTGGTGCCCGTCCAACGCTTCCAGAGAGGGCTTTATCCGGGCCGTGCTGGGGCGCTACCGCTCGCATCTGATCGAGCGCGGACTCTCGGCCGCCTCGGTCAACCTCGCGCTCGCCGCGCTGCGCAAGCTCGCCGCCGAAGCCGCCGCGAACGGCGGGTTCTCCCCCTGGCCGCCGCCGGGATCCGCAACGTCCCCGGAGCCCGCCGCTCCAGAGTGAGGACCGGCGACTGGCTGACCCTTCCCCAAGCCCAGCGGCTGATGGCCGCTCCTGATCCGGAAACGACAAAAGGCCTGCAGGACCGGGTCTTGCTGGGGTTGCTGGTGGGTTGCGGCCTTAGGAGGGGGGAGTTGTCGGGGCTGGGGTTTGCTGACATCGCGCAGCGCGAAGGCCGCTGGGCGATCGTCGATCTCGTCGGCAAGCACGGCCGCGTCCGCACCGTTACGATGCCGTCGTGGGCCAAGACGGCGCTGGATGCCTGGGCCTCGGCCGCCGGGATCTCCACTGGGGCCGTGCTGCGGCGTGTGGACAAGGGCGGACGCGTCGGGGACGGTCCGATCACCCCACAGGGGGGCTTCGAGGCGGTCGTCTCCTACGCCCGCCGGGCCGGGCTAGGCAGGATCACGCCGCTCGATTTACGAAGAACCTTCGCCAAGCTCGCCCACCTCGGCCGGATGCCGCTCGGGCAGCTCCAGAATAGCCTCGGCCACGCCTCCAGCCAGACCAACGAGCGATACCTAGGGCTGCGTCAGAACATACACAATGCGCCTTGCGATCGGTTGGGGTTGGGTGGGTGGAAGGCGTAGAGGGATCCGCGAAAACGGCACGGCGCCAGCAGCAATGCTTCGTCGATGACTCCAATGGCAGCATTCAGGAAGCCCGGCACGGCCCTGGACTGAGTTACCCTTCGTGACTTCGCGGCCGTCAACTACCTTTCCACCTGTCCTGCTACGGCTGCCAGAAGAACCTGTCGGACGGCGGGGTTCTCGTTGCCCCTTTCCCAAGTCCAGGGCCGTGCGGCCATATTCATTAATCGCGAATCGCTCTCACGAGACTGTCCAGTTACCGGATGCGTCGTTCCTCTCGACAGGTGCGGCAAGAAGTCGATCGACGGCCGTACCTGCACGTTTGGGCGTTGGTGTGTGAGAACCAATGTTGCCACCGGAGTCGTCAAGAGGCAGCGTCATCCCATGCATCATGACTGGTTTGAACGGCGACGCTGCTACGTGTCGGAGCCGTCGCTGACAGATGATTGACAGAACACCGAGCCACATTCTCTGAGTGCGTTCGCCTTGTCTGTCGTTGAGCGACGGCAGCAACGAATGGCTTCCGGACCCACGCCACATGAAGTTAGCTTCCTGATTCTCTTCGATATGCGAGAGCCTTTTTGATTGTCTCCTTCATGCCTGCTGGTTTATGCCCGTCTCTCGCCATTAATCCGACTACTACGTTTCGGACTTGTATACTGCTTCCTTCTCCAGCTAGCGTCTCCGTCACTTTCTGGAGTACTCGCTTACCCGGTACCGTTCTCTTCCATCCGTCTGTGTCCCATACCTCGGTGGAGTGTTCTCCCTCTCCCAACTTTCTCAGTTCAGTTGCCAACTCCTCCTTAGTCGTTGCCTGCGCCACGGCGAATATTGCTGCGGCGGCCTCCTTGCTTGCCACCACCAAGCTCGCCAAATCGTCCTCGGTAATCCTCCCTCCGTGTCCGGGTCTCCTCACCTTTACGTTGACTTCTCCCTTCAGCTTTCTGCGCACATACTCCACAAGTTGATTGTTGACCACCTCTTGCCACACCTCTCTCGCACAGCTTCGTAGAAGTGCCTCCACTCTCGCTACTGGGATCTCCACAGGTCGAAGCAAGGTGATCTGCCCCACGGCTTGGGAAATATACTCCGCGTCCAATAGGTACGACTCGATGTCGTATAGATCCCATCTGAATTCTCCACGTTTCTCGCCTTCGTCCCTTCGTGTTGCTGACATGCCATCTCCGTCCGTTATCGTAACGACCTCTTTCCTGACACCTTGACTCTCTTGCATCTTCCATAGCTCGTTCTTCTTCTTTATCACTTCGTTCTTTCCGGCTATCGAAGCAACGTTAACTCCTCGCAACTCTGAGGCGAATAGCCTCATTACCATCTCCTGATCGAACTTGCTCCCCCCTTCCACCAGAATCGTAGTTCCCTGCGGCTCGTATGTCGCGAAATCGCCGATCAGTTCCAAGCATGCTCGCTCGAACCGTTCCTCAGTGCCAACGTGCTTCATCTGGTTGAATGTGGGTTCCTGGTCTCTTGGCATATCCATGTGAAACACTTGCATTCTTCCCGATTCAAATGCTCGTCTCAGGAACATGTCGGAATGAGTCACTAACCACACTTGGTTCTGTAGTGCCCGTCCGATGTGTCGTTCGTACAAGTTCGGCAGCCCGGCAATCATCCTTGGGTTCATATGAAGCTCTGGCTCGTCCACGATTATCACGGAACTCTTCGGTGCTCTAGCTCGGGTCTTAAGATAGCCGAACAGGATTTCTTTTTCACCCGAAGACAAGTCGTCGATGTCGTGCTCATTCCCTCCCGTGTTCACATTGAACTCCAGTCGCCCTTCACGTGTAGGTCGTGGTCCTGTGAAGTCCTTATCCGGAATCATATCTCTGAAGATCTCCCGCATCGCCGCAGCCATTTCTTGTGTTCCCGCGGTGTCTCCCGCTTCCTTCCTTATGATTCCTCTGATCCATTCATTGCCCAGCGCTTCCTTCACCCCTCCGTATTTTCCCTCTGTGTTGTACATAGCCGACTGCTTCCATGCTTCGTCTTGCTTTTCCACATCCACCGTTACATTCGTAAACCGTTCCGGTGGATATCGTCTATCCGCTGGGTTGAATTCAATAATTCCAAGCCGGCGAGGTTCGAACGTGCCAAATACAAAACTCAGCAGATAGTTGGCCTTCATCTCTAGTCCTCCATCCGCTCTGATGTCAAATCTCCCAGTCGTAGTTTGACTTGCCAGTTCCCGCTCGATCTCTTCTTTGATTCCCTGGACTCGTTGGAATATCTCCCTAGCTCGTTCAGCCAATCCTGGTATAGCTCTCCAGTTTTGGAGGGACCAATTCCGTAGCCTATACTCGATTTGGTTCTCGATTCCCGGTGCAATCATTCGAATCGCCATCACTTCAATGAGACGATGGGGATCCTCGCGCACGTATTCCTTTTCCCCGCTGGTCAGTTCGATTTCGGCCTCTACAATTGCGCGTTTCTCCTTGTTGCGCAGCACCTTCCGCGTCGCCCCCGGTCGGTTCAAGTCAACCTGCTTCTCGTCCCACCACGCGCGATCTTCGTTTTCGTTGTAGTGTCCGTACCGGCTCTTCAATAGTCGAATGCCTTCCAGTAAGCATGTCTTTCCGCATCCGTTCTTTCCAGCGATTGTGATCACGTCTTGCAGATCGGTCATGTGTATCTGCTGGATCCCTTTGAAGTTCTCTATCAGTAGTCGTCTAATCTTCATTCTTTCACCTGTTAGGTCACCAACTCGATACGGATCGCCGAGGTGACCAGTTGTTGCGACGCGTAACGTACTATACGCCAGAGTAGCCGATGCACGGCCGGAGTGACCGTCGAGCATGTGATTGGCAGATGGTATGGACTGTGGAATGCGCGATATGGCAGCGTGTCCGTCGCATTTGCGAACATGTGCGCCCGCGCCGATTCTGGGCGGCGCTGGCGCATGCGAGGGGCTTCATGATGCAAGCGCCTTTGAGCGAATAGCACCCAACCCGCATACCAGCATCAGAATCCGGACTGCGGAGGTAAGCTCTCGGAGGGCTTCAGCCACGAGAAGAAAATGGCCGAGAGACTACGGATTAAAGATTCGGAAGGCTCCACCCGAGGGACCGATTCGGCGCGCTCATAGAGACGTACCGACTGTCAGCCGCGCTGCCAGCTGTTTCGGTTTCAACCACGACTTACGTACGCTCCTCCGCGGTGGTGGATTAGGAATTCGCAGGGAAAGCCTTATTGGAACCGCGCTTGAGGATTACCCCCATCATCCAGCCTTGTCTGAACTGTTGTGATGTTTGGGAGGTTGCCTAGTGCAGTTGTTCAATCGAGTTCACCCAATACGTCTGCAACGCCTCGCCATACTTCCACCACTTCAAGAAAAGCGGTGTTCACACCGACTCCTGTTTTGGGCGGCAATCCCTCGGATCCAGGCAGTCTTCGTAGAACGCCCGGTCCATCCGGAACAAGTCCATGCGGTCGATGCCGCGCGTCGCGCTCACACTCGGACCGTGCGGGAAGGCCGAGATGACCTTCAACCACCGTACATGTGCACGCGCGATGTCCCTCACTTCCTGCGCCACCTCCGCCAAGTCTTGGTCCTAGCTAAAGACAATGGCGACGTCCAGTGCGCCGTTGTGCGCCATGCGCATCACGTCCAGGCCGAGCCGCAGGTCGATCTCTTGCTCGCGTTCGACCGGGATTTCATGCAACGATCCGTCTGGCAGGCGCACCCCCTCGACGCGGTAGCGTAGCGTCCGAGACGTGACGACGATCCCGGAGCGAGGATCAAGTTAGCGGCAGCCGTTCCAGATAACCGTTTCGGATCAAGGACATGAAATGTTCTTCGATCCGGTGTGCGATGCCAGAAGAATCGACCAACAGACCAAGTTCGATGTTTCGTTCCTGTGCAGCTTCCGTGAAATTCGCGGAGGTTACAAGTGCCTCCAGGCCGTCAATAACCACGCACTTCGCATGCATCGCACTATACGCCTGAGCTGCGGGTGCCAGGGACCGGGGATCGTAATAGACACGAGGCAGACGGGTCCCGGGCCACTCCTTGTCAATGAAATTCTCTGCGAAGCGCCGGACCACGTGGCTATCGATGGAGCTGTCATCTCTTTGACGACGAACATCAATACAGAGGATTACGTCGAGTAAGCCTTGCCCGTCGAGCCGACGTGCTAAGGCTTGGAACACTGATTTTCCTTGATGGATGGCGAAGCCGACGGCTAGCACGCGCTGGCGCGCCTTCTCGAACATTTGCCTTATCACTACGCTCGTATTTCGTGCCATTAAGGTCGCGTCCGGTCCGCTGACGACGATCTCGACGGATGCGGCTGCTTTGCTCCCAGTGCTGCTACCAGCAGTGAACGCACGCAGCACCAATGCCATCTGTTCGGATGTCAATTCATATCGCGACAGATCCTCGAACCATCGGGTAATGGGTTCAACTTGAGAAACGGCTACCTGGTTTCTCAGTGTGAGAGGACCTAAAGGCGGCTTCAACAAGCCAGCTTCCAACAGCTCCGCTAGTCGGATGAGATCGTCCCGTTCAAGTTCTGATAGGGCGTGGAATTCTCTCACGGGCCGCACCCGGCTGGATCAAAGAATTCGGCGTCCTCGTCGCTGACTGTTGGAACGACCAGCGCACGATCGAGGAAGTCATTGCGCTGCTCGCAGCTCGTCTCCGCAATCAGAAGGCAGCCGTGGCAAGCGGCGCCCTGCAACATGCGACCCTCAAGCGTAGAATCCGGCGAATGCTCCGCACAGACCGGGTCATTCGAGCACAGTAGGCCAGCATCCAAAGCACGGCGAAGATACTCGTGAAGATGTCGGCCTGTCTCGACCAGCCCGCCTAGAGTTCCTTCCGAGTCGGATGACCCCGTATAGATCAGTATTCCGTAGCCACTGTCACCCGCGTAGACACGTTCTCGTAGCGAGCTCGCCGGATAGCCGCAATCAAGCGCGATTGACATCATCAGCATGTGAGAGAGTGAATGCAGCATCACATAGGGAAGTCCGGGGAAGCCCTCTACCGGACGCTGACGCTCCTTGGCCCATGCCTTCCAGCCGGATTCGATTCTCCGCCCGCGTGCGATTACACCCGGACGGATCAGCCATTGCTTGACCTGGTCCTGTTTGAAAGAAATGAACACCCCCTCGCCGCGATTCTCGAACGCAGGCAGCCAGTTAATCGTTTCAGCGAGCGAAGCCCGCACGACATCGAGATCGAGTTCGCCATCCTTGTCCGGGCTGATCGCCTCGAATCGCGTGAAACCGAGCAAGGATACGACCTCGCGCAAGCGGTGTACCAGCACGAGCTTGTCGACCAGTTTGAGGAGATCGTCACCCCCCAGATCCCATGATCCTCGCTCGGGTGTCTCAGCATAGAACTTGGACCGCGAGTCATCCTCGCCGATGCGGGGATCTCCTTTGTCAAGTATTTCGAACTCGGCAGTCTTGACCGCAATGTTCTCGCTCTCACCGCCGTCTTTCTGCCGTTGGTACTCGACCATTACTGCCTCATCGGAGATTTCTGCGAAAACGGCATCGAGCTCTGGGATCATTCGAAAATTGCCGAGAACCCCCAGGTCGTCGGCGGCCTTCAGGCGCTCGAAATGGATCGAAACCTTCGCAGCCAAAGCGGTATCGAATTCTGGCAGGGAAATGACGCTCATCGTCTGCGGGAAATAGGCGTTGCTCGCCGTGCGCACAAGTAGCCGATAAGGCTCCCCGCATGCTTCTCGCGCATATTGTCCAATCCACGGTCGCTTTCCTTCACAGTGTCCGAGTGCACCAGTGTCAGGGCTCGACGCTTCGTATAGCGAGCGTTCCTCACCGCATTCGCACACGCCGAAAGTGTCTCCGATGTCGCTGCCGGTTCCGCGTTCCTCGAGCCACAGTGGCCGCTCGCAGCTCTTGCCGCTTTGATGAACAAATGTTCTCCAGTCCAGATCATCGATGTGGCCACGCCGACAGCCGCAGACGAAACGTACAGGGACAACCGGCTTGTGTTCCCCACCCTCGTCGCGGAAGCGGTGGCGATCCAGATGAACCCACCGCACCAGCCTGCGACGGCGCCATTGTGGATTCCGGGGGGCAGGCCTTGCGTCTTTGACGATAAACCAGGTCGGGAAGATACGCGCACCGACCGGGGCCGCTTGCCGAACGCTTTCCTCGTGTCGAGGGGGAGTGTAAAGGTCCAGCGCGGGTACGGACAACAACCTCCGCAACTTGGCCTGTAGGCGTGGTTCGTGGATCTTCTCGCGTCGCAGATGAGACCAGTCTTGCAAGCCTGAAACGATCACCGAATGATCGGGTAGATCGATCATCGCGCCTGGACCATAGGTCGTGACCAACTGGCTCTGGCGAAGGATATTGTCGCTCATCGAATGATTTATGCGAGGTCCTGCCCCTCGGGCGTCTTGATTCCGAGCAGCACACTCGGCTCTACGTCACGTAGCGAACGCGGCGCACGGAAAAGAAGCTGGGTGTCGGTCAACGTGTCTCGATTGGGGTCGATCATCTCACGCAGTAACGGAGCCGAAACCTTGCTCTCTCGGCCCAGAGAGTACCCGAACGTCACGCCCCCACGTTGGGCCTCATGGGAAAGCGTCGCCCAATCGTCGATAAGGCTTCGAACGCGGTCCTTGACGTTATCACCGAAGTCAGCCGGCAAACCTTTCACGTGGCCCTGAGCACGGGCACCCACCGACTCGGCCAGCTCCTTCGTCTTGTCGCCATGGTCTTCGATATTTTTTGCGGCGAGCATGGGTGTGAGTTCCGAGATCCCGAGACGCGCAAGTGCAACGGTGACCGCAGAAAGTCCGCGATCCATGGCGCGCGCCGAGAACGGAGTGACGCTGGTCGCTTCGACGCCGCGGTAGAACGAGTCATGATAGGTGGCGAACCGTTCGTAGTGGGAGCGGTCGCGCGGCTTGTGGACGTTCAACAGGGTTACCACGAGGCCGGGCCTCGAGGCATCACGTCCGACTCTGCTGGTGGCTTGGATGTACTCCGCAGTCATCTTGGGTTGGCCTGCAACGACCATCAGGCCGAGCCGAGTAATGTCTAGCCCCACGGAGATCATGTTGGTGGCCAACGCAACATCGACATGTTCGTCTTCGTGAAAGCCCAGGGCGAGGCAACGCTTGGCATCAGCGACATTCGCGGTTCCGACGCGCGAGGTCAGCTCGACCGGCTCGAACGCGATTCGCCGGTCAGCGAACAGGCCGCTCGATTCATCCAAACGCTTGCGGCCCGCATAGGTCAACAATCGCGACCCGATCTCGTCTTCAACGATGCGTCGAGCGCTTCCCAGTTCTCGCAAGGCATTGAAATACGTAACCGCAGTCATGTAGGGATCGGCCGGGTTTGGACTTGTGCCCTTGGAGGCAGCATTCCAAGCCGCCTGTGCTGCCGCCATCAGCGTGATCATGCTTCGCAAGAAGACGACCTTCGGTCCGCGCCCCTGTGCGGCGAGACCGAGATAAAGGCGCGCGTCAACCTCTTCTTCCGGGGCTTGCCTCGCAAAGAACGAGTCCCGGCGGTCGATCCCGGGCGGGGGGAACACTTCCACCAAAGGTCGATCGAATAGAGCGCGGATTTGTTTTTGGGCAAGGCGTACGGTCGCTGTCGAAGCGACGACTTTCGGGCGCACATCCCTGTCACCGATCCGGCGTCTGCACAGGTGATCAATCGCAGTCTCGTAGAGCCCCGCCATGGTGCCGAGCGGTCCCGAGATCAAGTGCAGCTCGTCCTGGATAATCAGATCGGGCGGTCTCGCATCCTCCGGGTCACCGCCTCTGAAAAACCGCGCCGTTTCGCCGCTCCACGGCAAGGCCGCGAACTTGTCGGCGGTTGCGATCATGAACGCCGGCAGGCGGCGGTAGATTGGCTCGTCCACCGCGACGATCGGCAGGTGACGCTTTCTTCCCGAGAATTGACAATGCCGGTTTGCGCATCGCACCAACAGGTCGGTCGGTTCGTTTGAATTCGGATGAAGACGGAACGAATGCCGGTTGAATTTCGTGCCGCACCAGGGACATTGATCCAGCGGCAAGGGAGGGTCGCGCGAGGTATCTCGGGCGAACCGCAGGGTCTTGGCTCGCGCCGTGTCGTTCGACCGATCACCCTTTCGGCCCATATAGTTGGGCGTAGCGGCACGTCCAACCCACAGAGCGATTTCAAACGGCCATTCTCCCAGTTTCCTGGATGCCGCCTCACGCTCGAGTTCAAGTGCGCAGACGAGCGCCGCGGCACGCCCGAGCTGGTCGAGGGTAAGGAGCCGTAATGTATAGCGCATTAACACGGACAGTCCGCGATAGGTGGGATCGGGTTCACGCAGTCGTCGCAGAACAAGGGTGAACGCAGCAAGCCCGAGATAGGCTTCCGTCTTTCCGCCGCCGGTGGGAAAGAACAGCAAGTCGACCATTTCGCGCTCGACATGAGTGGGCTCGGCGATACCCCGCAGGTTCATGAGGATGTAGGCAAGCTGGAAGGGACGCCAAGCTGGCGGGCTCACCGCTTCCGGTTTGCGGCTCTCTTCCTGCGCACGCCGCCGCCGCGCCGCCGCCGCCATCGCTCGGTTGGCAATACGAAACGCCTCCAGAACATCGGGTTCGGCAAGCAGGTCGATCCCGGTCTGGATACGGTCCGCTGTGCGAACAGCGCGCACCGTCAATTCGTCGGCGACCTCTCGGCGCCGACCGCCAAGTCCCCCGGCACTGACACGCTGTCCGACAATCCAGTCGCGGTATTGGCGGACTAGGGGCTCCAGCAAATCCTTCGCGGCGTGGGCGTCTGAGAGAGCGCCCAGCGCCTCCATGCCAAATTCGACGTCGGCAATGCTGGACGGCTCCACACGCTCCACGGAGGCCCGAGGCATCCATTCCGTATGCACGCGGAGACAGCCGCTATCGATCACATCGTCCCGCGTCGATACGTTGTGGCCGACCGAGTAGTCCGCGACGTCACGATAATGCAGATCGGCCAAGCGCTCGTCCCAATCCTCACTGTCGAAACCGCTCGGGTCGAATCTCGGGACAAGGGGCCGATCCACCTCCACGCTCATCGCGAGCTGAAAAGCGAAGGCGGTGTCCTGCAGTTCGTTGTCCTTGGCAGGAGGGCGGCGATTCACGATAAACACCGACACCGCGCGCACGTTCCTGATTCCAGCGGCCGTCTTGATCCTAGTCGGGCGTAGCAAAGAGACCACCTTCAGACCGTCGCTGCCAGGAACGTCGAAGGAAACCGGGGTTCCGATCTTGACGGATGAGAGATTGATGCTGATGGCTTCTGAACGCGGTCGACGAACCCATGGCAGGAAGCGCAAGCGGAAAGAGTCGTTGTCCACACTGCCGCTGCCTTGTGGTCCTTCGCTCTGGGCGCGATGGGTCGTTCCCTTGTCACCTGGTACGTAATCGCCCCATGACACCGTTACCTCGAGACTGGTTGTCTCCTCATCCACAAGGATGCTCAGCCCCATCGACGATGGCAGAAAGACGCGTTTGCCGCTACCGCGATCGGGAGTGGTCGAATCGTCGCCGCCTTGAATCGGTTCGGCCGGCTCGTCGAGCTCCTCTTCGGCGTCCTGGGTTCGTTGCTCGTCCGGCGCACCGGTCGGCACCAGAAACCCCGTCAAATACCAACGCGACGGAGCTTGCGGAAGACGTTCATGCTGGAGGGCCTAATCTCCAGGACTGGGGCCGATCAGATCAAGCCGCAGCGCCTCGATCAGATAGCGACGGACAGAGACACTGTCGTTCAAGGGTGGAGCGGCTGGCGAGTTCATGAAGCTGCATTCACCCTACGGGGAGTTGACCCAGCGTCTCCTTCGGCCATGCGTTCCTCGGCCGCTCGCTCTGCATTCAGAGCCAACAGGCGCGCAAGCACCTCATCGCAAACCTCATCGCGCCAGCGGTAGCGCCAGGGTTTCTTCCGGTTGCCCCAGGTCTCAGGGTCGATTTCGAAGTCGAGCAGGAATTCACATTCGGTGGAGATATCGCACCAGCCGTAGGCATCGAGAACGGCGCGGTCCATGGCGGCATGAAGCTCTCGGAGCCTCGTGATCCGCGGGTCGCGCTCACCGGGGTCGTGGAAGCGGTTGTAGGTCTTGGTCATTCCCTCATCATTCTCGACCATCAGCGACGCGCGGTAATCGAAGTAGGCCGCTCCGGCTTCTTCAAGGGTGGGATGCCTCTCCCAGGATTCGGGGAAGGGGTAGGTTTCGAAGCAGTCGGAGAGAGAGTAATTAAGACGGTCTTCGAGCGTTGAACTAAAGAAGCGAGCCCAGATTTCGTGGGGGCGGGATTGGAGGGAGCAGAAGGCAGCATGAGTAGAAAGAGCAAATACATTTTGGCCGGCATATACCATACCTTTCGGCAAAAAGGTGAACTGGAGATGTTGGCATATGTAGGCATGAAACAACACCCGATCCAGTCCGGCGATCGTCGAGTGGAGTTCTGGACGGGGGCGAATGAACTGCCACCATTTCTCTTTCGCACCTGAGTCTTTTTTGTTCAGCCTCTCCGTTTTCACTTTCGTTCCAACTATTTCGAGCAAGTCCGGCCAGTCCGCCGCCACCGGCTCTGGATAATCCAGGGGTACGATACCCTCCCGAAGCCATTCCCGGCGTTGATCTTCGTCGGCTTCCCGCCACCGTTCGTCCATACTCTCCCGGCGCAGTGGGTAGTTCCAGAAGTTGATGACGTATCGGTGATGGGCATGGGTCGGGCTGGAATTGACCTCATCGCCGCCGATATACGGGAAGATCACCACCTGATTGCGCGGGTTCTCTTCGATCAGGCGGTGCATTTCCGCTAGCGGTGTGGCGACGCCCTTATTGTCGGTGTCATCGAAGGTGAAGCCCATGCCGAGGACAATGCTTCCCTGGAAGCTCTTGTGCTCGTTCGCGGTAAGCCGCGCCGGATCGTCGTGGCCGCCGCCCTGGGAGAGAAACGCTGAGATGCTCCCTACTTCTCGGTTGTCGAGAGCCTTTCTGCCTATACAAGATCCCTTGGAGATGTGAACCACGCTCACCACGACCGCCGCCTCACCCGGCCATTGTATGCGGCGGTCGGCTCGGTAGATCTCACCGCCGTTCTTGCAAATCCATCGCAACCCGGTCGAACGGGTATCATCCTGTGCGATGGTGTTGGTGGCGATGAGGCCGAGCGCGCCTCCCTCTCGCAGCAGTCCAAAAGCACGGCGGAAGAAATGAGCCACAAGATCCGCGTTTCCGTGACTCCCGGCATGAACTTTCTTGAGCCAGTCGGGGTAGCTGGCGGCATTCGCGGCGATGACGGTGTTCTTACCTGCAAAGGGCGGATTGCCGATGACTGCATCGAAACCCGGGCTCTCGCGCTCGAACACCTCCGGGAACTCCAACTCCCAATGGAAGGGCGCGATTTGTGGATCTGTGGACGCTAGCGAGGCGTTCACACGTCCATCATTCTCCAGAAACAGATCCCTGTACTCAAGGCGTCTTCTCTCGCGCTCCTTCGGCTTTCTTGACTCGAAGAATGCTGCCAGCACCAGATCGGCGATCCAGCAGACACCTCTGAGCTCGTTTTCTGTCTGTTCCAGGAGTTCCCGAAGTTCCTGCTCGGGCATCTCCTCGCCGAGCTCGCGGATCAGTTGACGCAGCTCAAGCGCCCGCGCCACCCGGCTGCGCACCTGCATCGACTCCAGTCCCATCTGAAAGCGCGGTGCATCGGCATCCCAATGGAATCCCTCAATCTGGCGGCAGGTCAAACCGACCAGCGAATCACCGTGACGCAATGCATGGTCAATGAAGGTGAACTCATGATCCTTTGCGAGTGTGGCCAGCCAGAGCGACAACCGTGCCAGATCAATGGCCATTGGGTTCTTGTCCACGCCATAGAGGCATCGCTGAGCTACAAGGCGTTGGGCGTGAAGCAGCTCGTCCTCGTCGGAAGGCAGGTCAGTTGGGCCGCCGTGAATGCTCCAGGCTTCAACCAACCGCGAGGACAATTGGCGGCACGCCTCGACCAGAAAGGCACCCGAACCGGTCGCCGGATCGAGGACCTTGAGGTCGAGGATGTCACCGGGTCGCGCATCCGGCCCCAGACGATCGAGGAGCGGACGCAAGGCTTCGGAAACGATCGGCTCGGTCAAGGAGCGCGGCGTGTAGTGACTGCCGGACCGCCGCCGCTCGTCGGTCGGCTGAAGGACGGGCGTTCCCTCGGGCAAGATGTCCGGTGTCACATCTCGGTCGACGGCTGAATCAAGGGCAGCAACGACATCAGCGGGGATCAATGCCGAGCGGAGCTTTGCCGCTGCCTTGCCCGTCAGTCTCCGGTTCGTGGCGTCCTGCAGGGCTTTCGCACGCTTTCCGCCTTCCAGTTCCAGTAAGCCGTCGAGGTCGATAACGACTGCCGCACCGGAACGCTTCGAGGAGGTCACAGCAATCGACCGGCCCGTCGTCAACTCGACACGGAAACCCATGATCGACTCATAGACCGAACCGATCTGCTCGACATCGAGAGTGCGGTACGACAGCCGCTCGCCGTCCAGCATCATCAGGCTTTGCAGTACCTTCCAGACCGTTGCATCGGGCACCATGGGGACCGCACCCTTGCCCACGAGCCCCCGCCCTTCGAGGAACGGGAATCGATCGGGGTCGAATAGCGCGCCCTGACGGGCGACAAACCTGAATCCGGCGTGGCCACCGCCACGGTGGATCAGCCGGAACAGCGACAGGAGCTGTGCCCAAGCGCCGAAACGCTGATCCATGGTGTCGGGCCAGGCCGATACGTCGGAGCGCAGTCGGGCGAACAGGCCGCCCAGCGAATAGTACTGCTGGTAGACGGGATGATCGGGCATCAGGCCGCGATCTTCCGCGTAGAGCACGAAAACCAGCCGCATCAGCGCTGTGATCAATCCACCGTAGAGATGATCCGGGTTGCATCGCGCCAATTCAGTCACAGTCCCGCCTTGACGGACATCCGCCGTGACAAAGCCCCGCATCAATTCATGGAGTGCGGCCAGTACCTGCCTCGATAGCCGTGTCGAGACCTCGACTTGAGCCTCTCGGCTCTTGGCGAGCAGTATCGGCAGGCGCTCTTGAGGGGCGCCCTGGAACAGCATGTCCGCCGAGAGAAGCATCTCGAAGGCAGCCAGGATGGGACGTCCCGCCGGCAGCGCCATCTGGGAAAACTCAAATGTCATGTACCCCGACGACTCGCCCTTGGGAGCGTAGACCAGACGGACTCGCTCGTCGGTGCACAGCAGGCCAATCGGGATTCCGGTCTCGCGCAGCAGCCGTTCGAAGCGGGAGTGACGAGTCGCGTTCCACCCGTCCCTCTCAGCAGGCGTTTTGTCGAAATCCGCACCGTTCTCCTCAACGCGAATGAGCATCGTCCATTCCGAGCCCGTATCGTCGTCCGCCGGCACTGCCCAGGTCGGCGAGAGAACGACCTGCAACTCGGGTAGTGCGATCTCTAGCGAGCCGCGGTGTGCAGCCGTCTCCACAAGATCGCTTTTCTCCCAACCGAGATAGTTCAGAAACACTCGAAGCAGGTCGGGCGAACGCCAGCGGGCCGTGGCACCATTCCGTTCTTCTATGAGCAACTCTCGAAACTCTCGCTGCCGACCGGAAACGTTGCGGTTCGGGACGACCTGAACGTCGACCATCACCGTCGGTGAGACGACGAGGCCCACCGGCTGGACGAAACCGAGCCACTCCTGATGGGCAAAGATCAGGTTGCTTCGTTCGCGATCCGCCATGGCCTATCCCGTGCGCGGCCAGAGATACACTAGGCCCAGCGGATCTACCCGAACGGCCCTGACCGTATAGGTTTCGGCGATCCGCTTCGGCTCGGTCTCGAGCTCAGTCTCGATGCTTAATAGACGCCGTGCCCAGGCGCGGCGGTCGGCTTCTCGCTGACGCTGTTCGACGGGATCGAAGTCCAGCGTCATTTGACTGTCCTGTTGACTGCTGGCCTCCAAGATCCTTTTTCGCTGGCGCTGCAGCAATTCAGTCATGCTCCGGCCTTCCACTTCCGCCCGCTCGGCAAGACGTTTCTTCACCCGTTCAGTAAGCTCGGCAGCACGACTCTTCAGATGCGGCAGCAAATCCGCGATATCGGCCTGCGCCGCCGTCGCTAGTCGGGCCTGGACTTGATCCGGAACGCGCTCTCGTCCGGCCTCGTCAAGCGCTGTCTGTAGAGAAGCCAAGGTCGTCTGTTCTCCACTTCGGCCATATGGGGTAAGCACGCCTTGTCGCCGCACGGGCTCAATCCAACGGGCAGCCACAGGCAAGATCTCTTCATGCAGTCGCGCAGCGCGAGGTCCGTAGACGGCGAGCCGGCCAATCAGAACAACGCGTGGGATAGCTTCCGGAACCACCGTCAGACAGGCTTTGGACAGGTCGTGATGGATCAAACCCTGCGAGGTGAATCGTCCGAGCAGGCGCCGGGTCACTCGATGCTCGAGGTGAAGTTGTACGACGTTATCTCCGGACCGGCCGGTATCCTCGAACGCGACGGGGCGGATGATAGCGCGGCGGCGCCATTCGCTGAATGTCTCTCCGCGCCGCTTGCGATCGCGCAGCGTATCGAGAGCCGCAGCCCAGCCTGGGTCGCGGGTCACAGCATCGTTGTCTGAGAGTAAGGTAAAGCGGCGTGGGATGCCCGGCTCTCGTTCTTCGCCAGGATTCATCTCCACAAGCTCGGAAACACCGGCGAGACGCAGGCTCATCGACAACGTCTGCCGGAACTGAGGCGCAGAAATGCCGATACGCTTACAGGAACGTTCCAACCGAGTCCGAAGACCGTCGATGTCCTCCTGCAGTTTGTCCTGTCTGAGACGCGATTCTTCTAGCTCTTCCTCGATGGTCTGTTGTTTCTCGCTGTCCGATAAGTCCCGGATGAAGGCAGTCATCTCGTCGATTCTGTCACGTCTCATGCCTTCCTTTTCGATACTGCTGGCCACTCGGCCTTCGAGAACCTTTGCCACGCTGCCAAGTTCTTCCCGAACACGTTCGGCCTTCTTGACCAACACCTTCAGAACACGGTCCTCGGGCCGTTGAACAAAAACGAAGTAGCGGCAAAAAACTTCTTGTGCCGGTTGCAGCTTGCGGTCGATGCGCCCGTTGCGCTGATCCAGTCGGCTCGGGTTCCAGGGCAGATCGAAGTGGAACAAATCACGACAATGCCGTTGAAGGTTGAGGCCCTCGCGCGCGGCGTCGGTAGCGATGAGAATGCGTATCGGGTGGTCTTTCGGCTCGGTGTTGAAGGCATGCTTGATATCCTCTCGCTTCTGCCTTGACGTAAGCCCGGTGAAGGTGGCAATCCGTTCGGATGCCCTGTCTGTATATGCGATCGCCTCGCTCAGGCATCGTTGGATAAACCGGCGTGTATCCTCGTATTCGGTGAAGATGATGAGGCGACGGTCGTTCCAGCGCGAGGGCGTACCTTCTTGCGCGGAGAGTCCAGTACACATATTGACCTCGATCCACTCGACGATCTTTCGAATGCGCGGATCGGCTTCGTAGCGGCTGGCCTCAGCAATTTCGCGCATCTCATCAACAAGATCGAGTTCGCGCATCAGCGCTTTCTGCGCTCCCGTTCGGCTAGCATCACTGGATGCCGTCGTCGCCCGAGCCATCAGGTCGGTGAGTTCGAGTTCGGTCTGATCGGATCGTTCCCAGTCGTCCGAAGCACTGTCTTCGCCTTCAAGATCGGCCTCATCTTCAATCGTTTCGGCGACTGCACCGTAGGGCTCCTCACCAGCAGTAAATTGTTCGGGAGCGGTGCCCAGAGCACCTGTCAACTCTTCAACCTTTCGGGCTCTCTGCAGAGCCCGCTCGACGCTCTTCCGATGTACCGCGAGCGTTTTCGCGAAGGCCTCTATGGATGACAACAGGCGTTTCTGCAGCCCTCCAATCACCAGTGCGCCAGCCGCCTGCCGCGAACGTGATTCGTCCTTGAGCCGTTTTTCTCGCTCAAGACGGTAGGAATCCAGCTTCATCGGAAGTACCAGCTCAGGAGCGTCTGGATGCAGTCCATCGATATCGACCTGGACTACGGTGCGCTTCGGGAATCCACCTTCAAGTTGCCGGATATCCGACTTCAACCTGCGTACCAGAATCTCATCTAGCTGACCTTTGCGCACCCGCACGCCGCGGCAGAAGCGTTGCGGGTCAAGTATTTCGAGCAGAGCGGAGAAGCTGTTGGAATGTCCGTTATGCGGTGTTGCCGACAGGAACAGGCGATGCTCGAAACGAGGCGCAATGTCGCGAACGGCGCGCGTGATCTGCGAATCGACCGCGTAGCGTGCGCCGCTCGCTGGCGCGGCGTTGTGCGCCTCATCAAGGATCAACAGGGATTGCGGAGCGAACTCGCCAAGCCAGTCGCGCAGCCCCGAAGCGTAGGCCTCATCGATGAGCAGACGGTGCGAAACCAGAAAGCGGGAATTCGTCGTCCAGGGGTTGACCGAGAATCCGCGCTCGCGGCGCATTCTTGTAACGTAGTTGCGGTCCAGGATCGTGAAGGTGAGCCCAAAACGCGTTTCCATTTCATCCAGCCATTGTTCCAGCATCGAGGGTGGACAGGCGACCACGATGCGATCGATGCGGCGCCGCAATAGCAATTCACGCGCAATGAGACCCGCCTCGATAGTCTTCCCGACGCCGACGTCGTCCGCAATAAATAGATTGACTCGCGGGAGACGTAGCGCCTTGCGCAAAGGATCGAGTTGGTAAGCATCAATGCGGATGCCAGCACGGAACGGCGCCTGAAACAGATTTGGGTCAGTCGCCGTCAAGCAGTTCCATGACAGAGTCCGCAGATAGGCAGCGAACAGCTCTGGATCGTCGAAACCCTTCTCGGCGACCGCAGACCAACCGTCATCTTCGAGCACACAGGCATCGAGTTCGTGCTCCCACAATACTGACAGTGATTCACCCTGAGCGTCGTCATCCAGACAAGAGAGGTCAACAAGCGTCGCTTCAGTAGACGACGAAGGAGCCGTGACGTTCTCAACCAGATAGCGGCGCTGCCGAACCAATGCAATCTGGCCCGGTTCGGGGCAGGGCGCAGTCATTCACTTCTCTTCCTGTTATCTTTCATCTCTTTTTCATCGCGTCTCTCCACAGGAGCATCGAACATCTCACTCTCCTCGTGCGAGCAAAGCTCTGTGGAAGCAGTCCGGTAGCATAACGCAACACACCGGGTGTCGTTCAGAGAGTAGCTTTTTCCCTGACGCAGGGATCGCTCTTGTCGGCATCTCACAGCAAAATTGGTTTTCAGAGCCCATAAAGAAAGTGTCACCGAATGCACAAGTCGACCAGTTCCGCCACAAGTAGAAAGACAAATCCAAGGACGAACAGGAGCCCCTGAATTTAGCTATTTTCACCCTTCTCGGCCGAAGCTCTTTCCAACGTCCTCTATGCTTTCTGGATTCACCTTCTACGACAAAATGGCGCTCCACCGAGGATCTGGAAATGTCTCCGGCGCATGATCGAACAGAAGCAACACATCCGTAGTCCGGACCGGCAACTGGCTGATCTTGCAGCAGACCCAGCAGTTGCTGGCTGAGCCTGACCCGGAAACGATCAAGGGCCTGCGGGATCGGGTGCTGTTGGGGTTGCTGGTGAGGTGCGGGTTGCGGAGGGGGGAGTTGGCGGCGCTGGATTTCCAGGACCTGGCGCAGCGTGAAGGCCGCAGGGCGATTTATGGGCCTACGCCAACAGCGTAGTGATGGAATATTCCCTGCCAGGAAAGCCGACCGTCAACACCTGAATCGAGTCGTTCAACGGCAAGCTGCGGGACGAATGCCCGAATGTACAATGGTTTGACGATTTGACGGACGTACGGAGGAGGTTGCAAACCTGGCAGAGGGAGTGCCATGAGAGTCGACACCACCAATCTCTCAACGAACTCTCGCCCCAGGAATTCAAGGCATTTTGGGTTCAACGAATGTCAGAAATTCAAGGCCAGAAATGCCTCTGACGGCTTCCTGAAGGCGCTTTTCTTAGCGGGGAAGGGCTGGTTTGGGCAGTTTGGGCTGCCAAAGTGCATGAGTCCATCGGCAGGGGAGTGGCAAGGGGTGCTTCCAACGCCTGTAGAGAGCAACGCTGTCAACTCAGGACCGTCGTGTGGTTCTTGGCCTACGTCGACGGCGCACCAGAACGGACAGTGCCGGTGCGGCGGTAAGGGATACGACCGAGGGCTATCTGAAAGAGACGCAATCCCCGGCTACTGGGGAAATGCGGCTCGACTCGTGGAGATGGCTCTGGCATTCTGATGGATGTCCACTCGTTCCTCCAGGAGGAACCCGTGCGCTATTCTCACAATTGGTTTCTTCTATCGGAGTCGAGTGCACAACGCGTTGAAGGGTAACGCCTAGGGGGTGTTGTTGAAGCTCACAACGAAATACGAGAGAACTCGATTCTCGGAGACCGCGATTCGCAAGGCTTTAGCGAAATTCGACGAACTATTCAGGACTCCACAGAACCTGTGTGTGCACTACGTACTGCTTATTGTAACGCTGGACAATGAGGAGTGGAGCTTCGACAACGAAGATGACTTCTTTACGGCGTATCCGAGTGGCGGCTTCACCCACTTCAAGCGAGGTATTCATGAAGAGAACGATGATGAGATCCTAGGCACAGCCGAGGCCGAGGTCGAGTTGGTTTATAAAAACGGTACATCTTGGGTCTCCGTGAAGACTAAGCAACATGACTTGGGAACCGGGCAACGAGCCTCAATCCAGGCGGTGTTTCAGGTGCTAGGCGAGCACGAAGAGGACTGCCGCCTACCAAGTGAAACTTCTAGCCTCAACTCGGAACCCGTGATTTTTATTGGTCATGGTCGCAGCAAGGCGTGGCGTGACCTGAAGGATCATCTGACCGACAAGCACGGCTACCGTGTGGAAGCATACGAGGCGGGCGCCCGTGCCGGCCACACGGTTAGAGACATTCTGCAGTCGATGCTTGAGCGTAGTTCATTTGCGTTACTGGTTCTGACGAAGGAGGATGAAACGGCACAGGGGAACATGCGCGCCCGTCAGAACGTTATCCACGAAACAGGCCTATTCCAAGGCAAGTTGGGCTTTTCCCGCGCGATTGTGCTCCTTGAGAACGGGACAGAGGACTTCTCGAACATTAGCGGGGTCGAGCAACTGCGGTTCAACAAGATTCAAGAGACATTCGGAGATGTTCTCGCAACCCTGAAGCGGGAATTCCGCTAAGAGGTGAAGTGATGTGGCGCTCGCAGATGCCGTGCCAAGCATATTCCCTCGGCGATCGCAACGGAAGGATCCCCTTTGGTAATGCTCTCGGATCGACTGGACCGGATCCTGGCGGAAAAGACCGCGGTTAGCGGCTATGAAATGAGCTACGAAGTGTTGCTGTCGGAGCACATCCGGACGGTGGGATAGAGGCTGGTTTCGGGGCGCGTGGTGCGCGGGGGTCGCAGGCGGGGTGTGCGTGTAGGACCCCCCTGGATTTTGCGCTCGATGAGCACAGGCCCCTTGCCGTAGTCAAGGAACCGGGGGTCTCTACACTCTCGATCGATCTCTGCGGGAAGGCCGCCCTCAGCAGTGTTGACTTTGCTGAAACTCTACTGAGTTGCCCCCGTTCCACTGGTGTGGGACCGAGGAGAGTTGCTCGAAGTGGTCACGATGGTGGGGAGGCGGGTCGGGATGTCCTCAGCAAGCAAAGACACAGTCTCCATCATCAGGGCTACCAAGCGTTTTTCGATGCCACCCCCGACCATATGCGCCCAGACGCGCTCCACCTGTTGGACAGCAAGTCCAGACCCCGTTTTGTTGACACCAAGCTATACAAGTAGGAGACTGACAAGTGTCATGGAGACCGTTAACGCATTGGAGCTTCGCCAATCGCTCGGCAAGGTTCTCGACCGGCTCGAGCGCGACGGCGCGCCGATCGTGGTGTGCCGCCGCCGAACCCCGGCCGCGGCTCTCGTCAGTCTCAAGGACTACCGCGAACGGTTCGTCGATCGGGAAGCCGACCAACGGCGGCGAGACATCGTCGCGCGGATGAAGCAGCTCAAGTTCGAACCGCCGCCCGCGGGCACCACCCTCGACATGCTGCGAGACTTGCGGTCGTGATCGTTGTCGATGCCTCGGTCGCACTCAAGTGGTTCGTGACCGGTGAACCATTGGCCGAGGAGGCCGGGTCGGTGCTCACAGAGATCGAGCGCGATCCGGCACCCTATTTGGTTCCGGATCTCTTCATGAATGAGTTGCTGGCCGTGTTGTGCCGACTGCCTGAGAGCCGCCCGTCGAAAGTGCAGGAGGCCTTGGCCCTTGTCGAAGCGCTCGGCATGACGCGTGTCGGAAACGGGCACGAACTGCTGGCGCTCGCTGCCGATTTCGCCGGTCGGTGGAGACTCTCGGGGTACGACGCGGTATACGTCGCCCTCTCTGCGCTGTCCGACGGCGTTTGGCTCACGGCCGACGCGCGCGCCGCCCGACGCGTCGGGCGCAGCAATTTGGTTCGCTTACTCGGATCGTAGATTGCCGGTGAACTCTCCCTTGCAGGTCCATCGACGGGATCCGCGGCGTCCCCGGAGTTCGCCGCTCCGGTGTCCGGACCGGCAACTGGCTCACGCTCCAGCAGGCCCAGCGGCTGCTGGCCGAGCCCGGCCCGGAAACGAAGAAAGGACTACGGGATCGGGTTTTAATGGGGTTTCTGGTGGGCTGCTGGTTGTGGAGAGGGGAGTTGGCAACGCGAGGGAGGAACATGGTTCATCGACCGCGCGTTTGCTCAAAACTCCCGGTCGACCTCAAACACCGTCTCGTCCTCGTCGACAAGAATCCAACCCGTTCTCATATCAGATTTAGACTCAACTCGAATCCACGCTTCAGTGACAGGTTCGACGACAAGTTCAAGAGGGTGGTTCGATCCCAGCCAAGGCAAGTACTCGATGTCCAAGACAAGGCCCTGCCACCGAATGAACCCAGAACCCTCGGCGCGATATTGCAAGTACTCCAGCAGATCACTCGGCTCAAGCTGAAGCGTGACCACCTCACCACCTTCATGGTAGTAGTTGGCCTGAGACACGTAATCGGTTCGTCCCAAGTTGCGACCAGTAAGCGTGTATTCCTCGTGGACAACAACACGCCCAGGCCGCAGAGTACGGTATCTGAAGCCGGAGTACGGTACACGTGATCCAAGTGCCGTCGAGAGATACCCACTCACTGGAGCATCAAAACTGGGACGGGCTCGCAGGGCAAGACGGCCATACTTAGCCTCGAAGACTGGCATTCCTTCTTCAGGCCAAAACTCTGACTCGAAGGGACGCATCTTAGGTTGTGGCAAGGCCTCGCCGCCGGTCGGCACACGACGGTACTGTCCCTCGAATGTGACGTTCATTCCGAACACGCCCAACTCACTGTTATCCTGTGCACTCAAGCCTGACCCAGTGAGCACCATGGAGAGTTTGTAGTCTTGGTTCTTGAGCACTAGGCGGTCGCCACTCAGCATCGCCTCTTCGTCGAAGTCGCCGATATTGGGACCGTATGGATTCTGGGTGCCCCAGAACGCGATCCCAGAAACCCAATAGCAATCGGGCTCACCCTTCGCACTCTTGAAGATCTGCAACTCCGCAGAGGCATCAGCGGTCTCCCATCTGAAGGTGCCTTCCCATTCTTTCATGGCGATCTGATCTGTTTGCAATTCTATGGGTGCCGTAAGGGCACACCGCAACGCCTCCTCAAGTTCGGCTCGATAGTACTTCACTTCCGTACTTTTGAGCCCTTTGCTTTGGCTCATCCTGCTGTCGTATTGGTCGTGATGATCAAGACAGAGAAAAGCAAGATTTTCAATCTTGTTGTTCGAGCGGTCACGATCCAGGTGAGCGATCTGACCTTGCTTGACGGAAGTGTCGCGGTTCAAGCCATAACAAATCGCGCAACGGCGACGGGAACTGAGGAGTACTTCCGTCTCGATCTTAGATGGGAGTCCGGAGCGAGATGTCACAGATTTTCTCCGAATCCGGCACCCGGCTCAGCTAGCGGCTCCATTCCGGATCGTCGTCTCGACCCCTCGGTCGGCCCAGCTCTTTTTCAACGCTTCGTTGGTGTTCCGTCGTGAAGGAGGGAGCAGCATCGAAGGTACTGCGCTCCTGTTCTTGCGGCCGGTAGCGGTCGTACTGAAGGATATAATCGGCCATCCGGTCGGCGTCGTGGGCCGCATGCCGCAGTTCGTTCGGGTCGTTCTTGAGAGCCTGGATCCACTCGCCCACGTAGGACGTGTGGCGTTCGGGCTCGTGCGGCAGCTTCATCACTCCGTTGACCGTTATCGAGGTTATCTCCGCCCTGAGCTCCTCCTTGGCGTAGGCTTGCGACGCGGACCCTTCCTTGAGTCCCTGGTTCAAGGTGTTGCGGTCCAGCCGGTCCTTGTGACCGGTCCAATGGCCCATCTCGTGCAGCGCCGTCGTGTAATAGTTCTCGTAGCTACGGAACTGCTCCGGCTCGGGCAGCACGATCTTGTCCTCTTTCGGCCGGTAGTACGCCCGGTTGCCGTACTGGTGCTCGATCCGGGCGCCTGATTCCCTCAGAAGCCTCTCGGCGCGTTCAGAGACTTCCCAATCCGGGACCCGCTTGTGTTCCAGCGGTGGCATCTTCTCGCACTGCTCGGCGTTGAACACGGTGTAGGTGCGGTGTCGGATCTTGCGTTCTCCGGGCTGCTTTTTGTCCTCGGCGGGCATTCCCTCGTCCTTGCCTTTCCCGGTGGGAGAGAACTGCTGGTATTCGACCTTCGTTCCCCGCTCGCCCTTGCGCACCCGCGCTCCGATTTTCTGGGCTTGGCCGTAGGTCAGCCAGCGCGGATCGTGATAGCCGTGCTCGGTAGCCTCGGACCGCAGCACGATCGCGTTGAGACCCTTGTAGCGCGTGCCGGAGACCGGATTGTAGGGCGGCTCGTTCGCGCCCGTCGGTTGCTCCCATCGCTTCTGCCAGGGAGCGACACCCCTTTCGAGCTGCTGGATGACGCGCTCGGCGGCGTTCTCGGCAAACCGTATTCGGGAGTCCTCGCTTTGCCGCTGCTCCCGGTGCTCGAGGTAGCGCTCCCACAGGGAGGGCTCTCTAGGCGGAGATGTCGGCGTCCTCGAGGCCGTCGCTGACTGCTCCCCTTCGCTGCGTCGGGCCTTGGCCAATCCCCACCTGATTGCCTTGCCGGCGGCCCGCCCGATGGCCCGCTCTTCCTGAGTCGTCGGAACCACCCATTCGGCGGCTTCGAGGGCTCTCCGCGCCCATTGCGCCTTCTGGCTGCGCTGCCGGCACTGCTGCCGCCACTCGTCATTCTCCACCCGGGTTCGCTTCCACGCCGCCACCGATCTTGATGGCACGGGGGCCTGGCCCTGCTCATAGCGCCGCTGGATGGCGTCGCCGGCGCCGCGCTTGGGCTCCGGCGTCCGACTCAGCTCGGCGGCCTGGTCCAGGTCGCCCCTCTCGAACGCTGCGCGGGCCTGCTCGGCCAGCGTACGTGGGTCGACCCTCTCGGCCCGCCCGGCCCTCTCCAGCGCCCGGTTGCACTCTCCGGCCCAGCCCTGCCGGATATGCTCCGGCCACTCCCGCGCCTGCAGGTGGGAGACCTTCCGCGCCCCGCCGCGCTCCGGATCCTTTCGATTAGCCCGTCGAAACCACGTCTCCGCCGTGCGCAGCACTCCATCATTCGACCGCTCCGACAAGACGATATGGGCGTGCGGGTTGTCCGGCTTCGACGGATTCTTCGACTCGCCCCGATGGACCGCCACGGTGTACGGCAGCCTCTCCCTCTCTGTCAGTTGCCGCGCGAAGGCCCGCGCCAGATCACGTTGCTGGGTGCGATCCAGCTCGTTGGGCAACGCGATCTGCACCTCGACGAACAGCCGCCCGTTGGCCCTCTCCCCCGCGTCGGCCGCCTGCCAGTAGCCTCGCTCATCCCCGGCGGCCCATGACGGCATGTTGCCGTGCTCAACGTGCTCGACCTCGTCCGCGTCGCGGCCGTACTTGCCCTCGCGGGTGATATAGTCGTGCTTCGCCGTCGCGGACTGGCCCCGCGCGGCGCTACCCACGCTGGTTCTGAGGTGACAGATTGCCAAGGCCTTAGAGTAGCACGCAAATCAGGGGGCGCAGGGGGTATTTTCCCCCGCCGCGATGGTGTTTCTCGAAGAGAAACCCTGTATCGCGCCCTTCTTATTCAGTCGGGTCCTTTCTGAACTGCTGCTGCCAACGGTTTCTACCCGACTGCTATACTTCACAGATAGTGGCGGATACGCAAAAACGGATCGACGAACTGCGTCAGAAACGCGTCGATACCAAGCGCCATGCCAAGGACAAGATCGCCGCTCTGAAGGCGACGGTCAAGGATGTCGAACGCCAGCAACTCGACGCTATCGACCGTAAGCTCCGCCGCGCCGAGTCACGCCTGCGGGGGCAGGCCCGCCGTGATGACACACGCCGCAAGATCCTCATCGGAGCCGCCCTGCTGAGTGAGGCCACCCACAACCCACAATTCAAGAAATGGCTCGCCGGCGATTTCAGCGCCTATCTGACACGCGACCGCGACCGCGCTCTGTTCGGCCTGGACCCGAGCTCCGCCGAAGTCGAGCCGCTCCCGGACTTCTATCCCAAGACACTCCCCGATGGAAGCTGGGGAGCAGAGTTCACCGGCGACACCTCTTCCCTGCCCCACGTGCTCGTCGGGCGTCAGATCCGCGTCACCCCCAAGAGCGTGGAGGCCTGGACGGCCACCGTCACCGAGGTCATCGAGTGCGATGCGGACCACGTCAAGGTCCGCCATTCCGGCAAGCCCACCAAGAGAGCCCAAGGATGACCACCACCTCAGACCTCAAACTCGAGAGTAGACCTGTATGACGACCGCTGAAGCGATCGCAGAGCGACTCAAGGATTTCGGCCATAACCAGCCCAATTCGGAATGGAGCGAGCTGGACTCGGACACAGAGAGCCTCGTTAAGGGCAACCCGTTCGCGTTGCTGCTCGCCGTGGCTTTTAATCGCGGCATGCCCTGGCAGAAGGCATGGCAGATCCCTGCGGAGATCCATAAAAAGGGAGTTCTGGACCCCAAGCTATTGGCCTCAATTTCCAAGGCCGAACTGGTCGAGTTGCTGAACAGTCTGCCGTTCCTGCCCAGGTACGGTGCACAACAAGGCGCCAGGACCTTGTCGGAGGCGGCCCGCCTGGTCTGCGAGCGGTTCGATGGTGACACCGGCGCGATCTGGAAGAACGAGGCGCCCGCCGAGGTGGAGAAGACCCTGCAGGAAATTCATGGAATCGGTGCTGGGATCGCCTCCATGGCTACTCGCATTTTGTACGAGGACTTCGGCTGCTTCCGGGGACAGGAGCGGCAGATCGACATGAGGCCGGACAGTCTGCTTTGCGTGTCAACGAGCATGGGAAGCCGCTGAACGACAACCGCATGTTGCGGCTGCTGGCACAGCACGGGATCGAGGCCGTCCCCTACGGATTACGATCGAGCTTCCGGGACTGGGTGGACGAGGAGATGGATCACTCGCGCGAAGTCGTCGAGGCGACCCCGGCGCACGTCGTGGGGAACAAGGTTGAGGCGGCCTACAAACGGACGGACCTGTTCCAGCGCCGACGGCGGCTCATGGACGATTGGGACGCCTACCTCAACGGGGAGTACGGGCGAGCGATCTATCAATAATAGGTAAGGGCCGGCATCGTCTCGTGCCAGTCGCGAGATGGCATGGGCTCGAATCGGAATCCATCTATGGTCGATACTGTCGCTTCAGTCAGCCCTTCTGTCGTTCCTGCACGACAAAGAGCTGAGACTCCAGAAAGACGGAGGCATAGTAGGCTACTCGGTGAAGCGGTGTTTCAAGATGCACTGCCTTCGGCGAGATGTCACGCTGTCGCTGGCTGATGTCCCTTGGCTGGTCAGCAATACTGGCGATCGCATCGGCCAGATCTTCTAAGCGTCCTACCGATAAATCGATCCTCCCACGTTCCAACAACCGATTCATCAGGTGCCTCTCAACGTCCTCGAAGTCGCGCTTGTCTTCGATCTCCCACGGTTCAGAGAACCGCGCCCACCGACCTCCAGGTTCGAACGAAACGTGGTGATCGTCATCATCCGGTAGTGGCCCGATGTCGTTTGGGCGTATCCAAACGGACCGTGCACGGACTGAGCATTGCAGGAACGCGTCGCTCAATTCATCTGGTTGGTGGAACATCGGCGCGGAATAGTACACTTCTTCGCCTCTCCTCTCGAGACACCGCAACATCTCGTGTTGCCGGGATAACCTCGATGGTCGCAGGTGCATCCGGTAACAAGGCACGTCAAAGCCGGCCTCTCGTGCTTCCCTGCAGCTACGGCGATTCATCCGATCGCAGAGCTTGAACTGCAGAAACAATGGGAATCCGGGGCGATCCAGCTTCACGTCCCATCCACCTCCTTGCTGGCCTTCGGCACGGAGCGAAGGAAATACAGGAGCCGCGGTGACTGCTCCCGGAGCCCGAACGAGTTCTCTAGTGAGGGCAAAACCGTAGCTGAATTCAGAGATAGTTGGACTCACTTGCAGACCGCCAAATTAGGGACACTTCAGACATCGTCATTAATTGTCACGTCAGACCACGCCGGGCGCAACCGAGCTGTGGCGCGTCGTCGGGAACAAGGTCGAGGCGGCCTACAAGCGGACAGACCAGTTTGAGCCTCGGCGCGGGCTGATGGACGAGTGGGTCAAATATCTGGCCGCAAGGATCGGGAATGCCGTGGTGTCTTAAAAGTGCGGAGGTCAGAACTCGTAAAGGCAGGCCAGGAGCATTTTCTCCACCGCTCCGAGCCTGACCTTTGAAGTGTAGAAATTCGTGAGGATGCGCGCCCGGTCGTTGGTGATGGGCATCCAGCGCGTGTATTGAACGTTTCCGATCCGATTGAACTCATGGTGGTCTACGAAGAAGTCGTGCCCGACCCTTTCGATCCCAGAGTACCGATGGAGCATGTGCATGTGCATCGTCATCGGAGCCTCCCACTGTTGCTTGACCCCCTCTGACGGGCTGTAGCTCATGATGTTGCCGGACACCGGAATGTGGCCGAGGCCAAGGGCGTGGCCGAGCTCGTGCAGGATCGTCAGATAGGCAGAGTGGCAGTAGAGCCATATCCCGTAGTTGCCGTCGAAGTCGTACCCCAGCAGCTTTTCGATCTCTGCGACAGGGAAGCCTTCCCCCTCTTCGCGCTGTGTGTTGATGTAGATGTCGGCTTCCGCGATCTCGTTCGAGAAGCTATACGTCCAAATCTGGGCAACACCCAAAGGCGCTGACCACTCGCTACTGGGCTTGAAGTAGATCACGTTCTCGTCATCTTCCTGATCCGTCGTAACATCATCGTCGGCCTCGAAGTCTTCCCAGAACGAGCTGGCGATCCGGTAGTTGCTCGGCCGCTTGTTGCTGATCTCGAGCACGGGTCCGAACGAGTTATCGCTGAGGGCATCGTTCCAGGCATTGACGGCCATTTCGATCCATTCCCGGTACTCCTCGGCACCCTCGCCAAGCTGTAACACCATCGTCTCTTCCCAGCCGGCGCCGTAGGTGTAGTGCCCGCACAGATCGCCGCCGGGAACAGCGAACTCCCTTGGTTCGAGGACATCGGCCTTCGGAGCGCCACCATTAGGTCCGGTGAAGCCGCACCAGTTAGGCTGGCGCGAGGTCGGTTCCTGAGCGGTTGCGGCGAGGGCTACGGTTATCAGCAACACAACTATTCGCATGAGGTCTCCTCCTTGGCTGCGGCCATCGGAGCCGGGCCTTGGTACCTTTCAGCAGATGTGTTGAGAAGCCCCGCCTATTCGCCGATGGCGGGGTCATGACTCCCCGCCTTGTGTTCGGCTGTTTTATTCAGCAGGAGGCCCGACACGGGCTGCTGCTGAAGGTACCTGGACAGAGAGTACCACGATAGACCTAGGCGTAAACCCGGTTGTTCAGCATGCGGGACGGGTGAACCGCGGTGTTAGGATGGGAGCACTTAAATAACGAAGCCCCCGGGTGGTGTCAACACCCGGGGGCGGTGGTCGTTAGGATTGAACAGTGTGGGCACTGTCAGAAATCGCGCATGCGGTTTCCCCCCTGTTAGACCATGCATCGCCTGATGCCCCACAAGTTTAAGTCCTGATGGCCGGAAAGGTCAAGGGACTGTGGTATGCCACAACTGCGCGGTCCAGTGCATCCGCCGCGGCCGCAACCGCAACGGCACCCAACGCTATCAATGCCGCCGGTGCTTGAAGTCGTTCTCCGAAGACCGCCGATCCGTCGGCAATATGTACACACCCCTCGACAGGGCGCGTCAGGCGACGCAACTCCTCGTCGAGGGCAACTCGATCCGTTCAACCGCCCGCATCACCGGCCTCGAGACCAAAACGGTGATGACCCTGCTAGCCCGCGTGGGCGAAGGGTGCCGCGACCTGTTGCGCATCCGCATCCACGGCCTCAAGGTCTCCCACCTCGAGCTCGACGAGCTCTGGACCTTCGTCTACAAGAAGCAGAAGCGCGTCATGTTCGGAGATCCGCCCGACGTCGGTGATGTCTACTGCTACATCGCGCTCGATCGCAGCAGCCGCCTAGTCGTTGCCTGGCACCTGGGCAAGCGCGACGACCAGAACACGTCGCTGTTCATTCGGAAGGTGAAGTGGGCCACGACGGGGAGCTACCAGATATCGACAGACGCCTTCCCGTCCTACCTGCCGGCCATCGGCCTGCATCTCGAAAAGCAAGCCAGCTACGCAAGGATCGTGAAGGTGGCCGCCCCTGGCCGCATCGAGGGCGTGCTGGGCTCACCCGAACTGGACCTGACCGAGACCACCTACGTCGAACGGCTCAATGGGACGCTCCGGCAGCACTGCAAGCGCTTCACCCGCAAGACCTACGCCTTCTCGAAGCGCTGGAGGATGCTTGAAGCGGCCCTGGGACTCTTCTTCGCGCACTACAACTTCTTCTGGGCCATGAAGAGGCGGAAGGAGAAACCGGCAACGCCAGCGATGAGGGCAAAACTCACCGATCACGTGTGGTCACTGGACGAGTTACTGGAACAGGTTGTGGTAGGGTAGAAGGAACAAAGGCCAGCGAGGGAACGCCGGCCTTTGAATTGCTGGGAGTGCTTGAGAGGGCGGTCCCAACAAGGAAAACTTGGTTCCTTCCTTGTAGCGTCCGGACTTACCGGATGTCAACCCCTCAGGCTCTCCCGGCCACAAAAGGGAGAGCATGATGCCACTAGTTAAAGGACCACCGATGGCTTCCACGCAGGGACGCGGCTTGCCAATAGCAATCGACAACTTTTTGAAGCGCAGAGACCTTGAGCCGTCGATCGGCAGTATCGAGGTTAACCGACACTCACCAAACGGCGGGGTGCATCTGAGCTTCAACAAGGGGAACTACACCGATTCGTATGGGATGACGCCTTGTGAAGCCCTCGAGCTTGCTACTCTGCTGATCCAGGTTGTGAAGAACGGCCAAGGTCACTACACCCTGAAAACAGGCTGAAGAGGAGGAAGCTCTTGAAAACTTACATCGTTGAATTTCGAAGTTCCCCATCATCCAATTTGACGATCAAAGCCGAAGAGATGAAAAGCGACAACCCCGTTACTGTTTCCTTCTTGACGAATGGGGAGTGTGTCGCTCTGATGCCGCTTGATCGTGTTGAGGCGGTTTACGACGAGGATGTGGGGACATACGATTGAAGGGTAAGCAAGACCGCTCGCCGTAAGCATCACCGCACTTTTAAGACACCACGCATTCGTTGCGCCGCGGCCAGGCGGTCTCCCACCCATCGCAGGAGAAGGGCCCGCGGGTCCGTGCCCTCCGACTCTCCCTTCCGCTCGCGCGCCTTGATCGACTCCGCCGCCACCCAGGCTCCGGCTCGCTCGGGGCTTCGGTCGTGAACCGCCAGCACCGCGTCCTTGAGAGAGCCGTTGTGGTATCGGATCCTCGACCCCCACGGAATCTCCGACAGCAAGCCGACGAGGAACCCTGCCATCAGGGAATATCGGCCGACATCGCCTTCTTGCCGCGCCGTGCGGGCCTCTCTCAACACGGCCAGCATTTGTAGAGCCCCGGCCTGCCATTTGTGATCGCCCCTGTCAGCGGGGGGCGCGTCAGGCAGGCGGTCCGCACCCAACCTAGCTGAAACCGATCTCAGTATGTGGCCAACCTGGTCGAGGTCTCGCTGCTCGGTAGCATAGGAGATGTCGTCGAAGAGGGCCTCCGAGCTGATCCCCGGCAGAAGACCGGCAAACGCGAGTCCCGCTGCCACGCCAAGGGAGAACTGGGCCGACCGCTGAGCGTCGTGCGCCTCCGGGCCCTCTGCAGGGGGTCGTTCAAGCCAACAGAGGGCTTGCTGCAGTGCTTCCTGGATCTGCTCGTATGCGGATCGGGGCTGCTTGTCACGGTCCATCCGGAGACTCCTGTTCCGCCCTGACGCCGGCGCCCGGGCGACCACATGCCGCGGTCTCCCGGTTCGTCGGCCCTACTCCGATTCTAGGCCTCGACCGTGCCCGCCGCACTCTTGAATCCGGGGGGGCTGGAGGTCCACCCTCGATCTGAAAACGCCTCCAGCGGCCTCCTGGCGCGACTTTTTTCGCCGGCGAGCTCGCAAACGGGGTTTGAGTCCTCGCCGGTCGGGTCGATCGCTCTCCAGGTCTGCGAGCTGCTGCGGCCTCGACCTGGTTGCCTTCTCCAGCGCCGCCAGGCGCTACCTCGTGTGGAGCACACCCTTGCTCCACGCAGACTCCAGCAAATCAGAGCGGAAAGAGGGGTTCACCCGGCCAGCGCCTCGGAGGTCAAAACAGACCGCTGGCCGGCGCCGCGGCCAGGACATCCGGATCGTCGTTGCGGACGCTGTTCACCCGGGTACTAACGGCGCGCCTCTCGAAAGGGCCGTCATGGGGTTGCCGCGCCAGCTCGAGCAGCGCCGGCAGCGCCGTCCGCGGGTCGAGCCAGTTGCTGAACCATCGAGGTTCGATGTTCGCCGGCTGGCGATGGTGGACGTCTTCGAGGCCTGGGGAGGCCGCCGTGGTAATGATCCTATTGCAATGAGCAGGGCCAGACCTACCATGTCACAGCGCGCTCGATGGATTGCACAATCAGATGCTCCATCTCCCGTACCTTCGGTCGTAGTTCGAGGCCTAAGTTGTCTCGTACGAAATCCAGAATGGAAATGGGATTCCGTATGTCCCAGAGCAGTTCGAAATCGTAACGGCCCTTCAGGCCTGTCTCGTCGAGAACAGGCCTGTCAAGTTCGCGCTGCAACAGCCGGGCCAGGTCTCTCAATTCCCCACCCGTAACCTTGAAATTTCCTCGTTTTCCACTGCGCAGGTGGGAGGAGAACTCTGAGGACTTCATTACGGGCATCTTTTCCAGAGTCTTTTGCAGAACATAGACCTCCGTGTGACGGGCCTCGCGCTTGACCTCCACGCGAAACGTTTCTGTGAGCACTTGGCGGATCAGTCGGCGGCGGTCCGGCGAACTTTCTAATAGAGGTGAAGCAAGGACGACATCGTATCGTGACTCATCACACCAAGATGGTGCCACGACGCGATCTTCCGGCAGGCCGTAGGCCATCGCCAGGAGAATCCTCACTGTGAGTCCGTATCCCTCAAATCTGCCGCCCCTCGATACGATGGCGCCCGGCGAGTATTCTGTAACGGCCACCGGACCGGCAGGTCGAATGGATAACTCGAACAACGTGTCCGCCAGGGCCTGCCCTATCACGTCGTCATGGCTTTCCGACTCTTCAGTAATACCCAACGGCTCTCCTGCAATGAGCGCTTCCACGATAGAGTCCGTCACAAGACCTGCTCCGGTCGCGGCTCGTACAATGCCTGACGCATCCACTAGGACTGTGAAGGGCCGCGGTATGACCCCGTAGCTCTCAAAAGTTGTGCCGTCCGAGTCGAGCCCGACCCAGCCGGCAATAGGCTGATCTTTGAGAAAGCGCGTCACAAGGTCGATGTCTTCATCTGTGATCGAGATGAACTGGACGGGCCTTGCTGCGAAGCGCTCAATGAGACGGTTCAGTTGCGGGATCTTCTCGCGGCACCCTGGGCACCATGTCGCCCAGAACTCTATGACAACCGCTTTCCCCTGCAATTGCTGCCAGTCCGCTTCGGTGCCGGGGGGTGACTGCAGGATACGGTCTAGAGTCAACGGCGGCGCTGGATACCCGACTTTGATCTCTTCCGCGGGCAGCAGGCTCACAAGCAGGAGTAGGGCTACAACGAATCGCATGGCATGTGTCCTCACCAAAGAATCTCCAGTACGAGTATAGTTCTCTCAACGCAAGAGGGATGGTGAAGGTTTCGAGCAGCCTGCTGTCGTTCCCAGCTGAGGCTGTCCTGGTGGCACAGGCTTTGCGGTCCGGTTATGTTGTTGGCCCCATTGGGTTCTTCCCTGCCCTTCCCGCCATGCCTGGATGGCAAGCCCTCCGTCTTGGCGGTTCTCCAGCGACGCCAGACGCTGCGCCTGTGTGGCCGCTGCCGCTGCTCTATGCCGCCAACCCGGCAGTTACGCGAGGCGTTGAGGGAGTGTCTTGTCACAGTATTCGGCAAGGGCTACGAGCTTCTTCCTGAGGTCTTCCACGAATTCGCGGCGCTTGGATTCGTTGAATAAGTACTCGATTTCTTCCGCGGTTTTGTACCTTCCTTTCGGGACGTAGCCCCAATAGGGCTCGCCCGAATTATTATTCCGATTGAGCCAAGGAAACTCCTTGTTGACATCCACGCGCCTCTTGTCCCATTTCTGGGCACCCGGAGATTCCGGTGGAACGCTGATAGCGACCCAGTCGTCTTCCCAGTACACCTGGGTTTCTCCCCAACTCTTCTTGTGGGTGAGGACGAGGCCCGGGCGCTTCTGCAGTCGCCGCATGTCCCACTCCTGTTGTTTCGCTTGCGGTTCGATCTGTTTCTGTACCTGCCGGACCAAATCCTGAACTTGCTCGGAAACCAGGGCATCGAAAGTATGTCGAATCTCAAAGGCGGCCTTGTAGTGCCGCTTCATCGTGTCTCTGATCTGGCTATCCATGGTGAGCACTCCCGTCAGTTTCTTGACCGTGATGATGTATTGCTTGATCGTCTCCCGCAGGATCGGGAAGTCCACGGCGTGCCGATGGCAGGACTCGAGCCACGGAAGAATGTGCTCTGAGTAGGAGATCGGCCGGTAATTCTCCTTCGCCGTGTCCGCCTTGTCTCCTTGGAGCGTCAAAAACATCACGAAGTTTATATCCGACTTGTAGTTGCAGTAGCGGGTAACCTGCATCTCGCCCTCTCCCGACCGGATCTTGTTTTCGATCGAGAGATGGTGTTCGCCGTCCGTGAGGAAGATGTCAATGCGCCCACCGGTCGAACTCTCCGGATCATCTTTCACAATCTTCCCGTTGCCAATCAGCTTCTCCGGCTCGACCGTGGCGTTTTCCGTCTTGATCCATTCCTTCGCGGCGATCCGGCGCGACTCATCCTTCCAGACGAGATCCCCGAGTTGTTCCAGAAAGAACCGCAGGAACGCATCGCCCTGGTCGTGGGAGCCGCGGGGATTAAGCAGCTCCGCAATGAACCGCGAATGCAGTTTGTCCTCGTTGTCCTCTATGTGGAGTACGCGAAAGACATTGAAGTTCTCGCCCCGCAGCCGTTGCAGCTTGCGGTCCTGGCGGATCGTCTCGAGACGCGCTTCGACGGATTCAAGCAGCAACTGGATAGAGCAAAGCAACTCTTCGCGCCTCGCCCGGAGATGCTCCTCGACGGATTCGAGGAGTTCGCTTGCGGTGCTCAGCACATCCGTGCGAGGGCGGCCTTCGCTACGGGCTTCCCTTCTCCATTAGCCATGATCGGATTATAGGCTCTGCCGGCCCGCGACACCCTCGAATCTGGGGGGCTGGGGGGCCACCCTCGATCTGAAAACGCCGCCAGCGGCCTCCTGGCGCGACTTTTTTCGCCGGCGATCACGCGATCGGGGTTTGTGGCATCGTCGGTCGGTTCGACCGCTCTTGAGGCCTGCGAGTTGCCGAGGCCTCGACCTGGTTGCCTGCTCCAGCGCTGCCAGGCGCTACCTCGTGATCGCAGTGGTCCCTACCGGCAGTAGTCCGCTGACTATCCGCGCTTGAGAATTCGAACTCTGTCAAACGCAAAGCCCAACCCTGGATCCTGATCAACAATGTTTATCTGGCAGGTGGCCATGGAGGATGCGAAAATGGACGAATTGAGTGACTCAGATCCGACCACCTCGAGCGGTTCAACCGATGATCTTCGCGAGTTACGTAGCCTATCCAGAGGTTCAACTGTCTCAAGGAGAGCCACTTGATGCTTGCGCGACAGTGGATCCGTAGTACAACGTCAAGTCTCCTTTGGACGTTGCTTGAACTCGGTGACTCTACGTCGCGAAACCTGGAGTTCGCCCACAGGCGAGACGTCTTCGTCAGCTACGGGGAAGAGACGATCACAGAACAGAACTTGCTGGCAATCCGCCGCTGGCATTGGCTGCACACTCATGTGAAGACCTTCCCTAGGCGAGACGAAGCCATCAATGGTGCGGATTGGGAGTGGCATCTCATAGGCCGAGTCCGCACCCTCAAGATGCGTGTTCAGGCCAAGCGAGCCCAGCAAGACGATCGACTCAGAATCAGGTACCGAGTGAGGTCGTCCGGAAAGCAGCAACACGAATTGCTGGTCTGCCAGTCGCGCGCAGTCGGGATGAAGCCGACTTACTGCATCTACTGCACCGAGGCCCAGCGCGCGGTCTGGAAACTGGGTGTCCCGATTAAAGGCATGGGCCGGTTTCAAACCGGTTGCCTCCTGGTAGATGCGCGCAGTGTGCCGGGCACGACAACCGACCTATCTAGTATCGAGCACAGGTGCATTCCCTGGCATTACCTCTGCATGCCAAGGGCTGCTTCGGGAAGTCCCGGTCGAGATGACGGGCTCGATCACCAAGAGCTCCATTGGTTGGAAAACGACAGAACGGAGCGATTGAGTTTCCCCTCTATCGACCAACTCAACGAGGGCGGACCGGAGAACTTTGACTTAACTGGGGTCCATGAAACGAACCCAGGTGACCTGCATTCGCTCGAGTCCGGCTCAGGGTACAACCCGCAGGCGAGAGAAAGGGAATACAGGAGGCTGTCGGAGCAGGGGATCCACCGTTTGGTAACGATTGATGTTCGGCATGAAGAGCCATTTAGCTACCGCGACGAACCAGTTCGGGAACTGGGGGAGACTTAATCCTGCACCGTGCCGGCAATCGGAGAGTCGACTCAAAAGAAGTGGCTGTGTACGACTGGAGGAGCGCGGATCGAGCTACGCACACAAACGCCGGGGACCCATTACTAGCGGAGACAGGGATTCAGGCGCGGGTCTCTGACGCGCCCATCGTGCGGCGCAGCGCAGCCTAAGCGCCAGGGCATTAGGCTCGCTCAAACAGGAATCGACTGGCAGCAGGCAGCGCCGTAAACGGAAGGCGGCTCGGAACGAGGGCTTGTAGTGGACGGACTCGGCGCGGGCATTGATCAAGTAGGAACCCGCCCTGGCGTCGCGCGCCCAGGAGGGCACCAATCCCCAGCGCAGCCGGACGATCGCGCGGGCACCTTCCTGCTCGTGCCGGCAGGCGGTGAAGTCCTGCCCGGGCGCGACCAACGTTCACCGGCGAAGCACCAGTGAAACTCCCCTATCTGAGGGACCAAACCATCCTGAAAAAGCGCGACCAAACTACCCCACCTAGCGCAACACCCCCCCAAGAAAGCGGGACCGTTTCAGCCCAAAACAGCACGGCCAAGGTTCTCCAGTGATCAAGGGCAGACGACAAGCTGTGTGTCCTGGCGATGAACGGTAGAGGGAAAATCCAGATAACAGCAGCACTGCCCCGCTCCGGGCACAAGCCTCACGGGAGCAGTTTTTCGGTGGGGGAAACAGATCAGCGAGCGAGTACGACAGCGAGGCTCTCGCGAACGATAGCGGGCAAGTCACTCGACCCTGCCCAGTAGGTGTCTGACTGCAACTCGAGCAAGCAACTTGGGACTGCTGCGGGTTGGGGGGTAAAAAAGACCAGATCCTTGAAGCGACTCGATACCGCTGCCTCATCCGTGTACTTGCTCTTGTTCGCAAGCACGGTTGCCCAAGCGCTATTCAACAGGGCGCGGGACCACGATTCAGCACTCTCTTGTGTTATCAGCCGATGTCGTTAACGAAGTATTCGTGTTCGATGATGAAGATCCGCTTGTTGCCGGTCCCCTCTCCGCGCTGTCTGAAGAGAAGCTCAAGCTCACTCATGCTCTTTCAGCAAGTGCTTGATTGTTGAAAGGCTTGCAGCAATCTCATCATGCTGTGACCGATGTCGTTGTTATCCCTGGAGTTACGGTCGTTGTTCGGCAATCTTCTTTGCCTGGATGACGGCTGATTCTCTAACTACACAGGGTCACTGGATCAACCATGACCATGGGAATCCGGTGTCGATCCCAGCCCTCCATGCTCTTGAGCACATGAGAGTAGAGGGATGGGGTGGGATAGCTTTCAGTAGTGAGGTTTCTGCAGACGCTCTCCACCAGGCGAGCCATCCACCGTCAAAGTCATAACGGCTGGAACCGCCCAGCCCCTCGTCCGCGATTGGGTACGGCGTTGCATAACGTCGCGCGTCATTCCCTCTCTGTGAAGCAGGGGAGTCGATTGCGTAACCCCGCAGAAACGTTTCTTTTCGTTTGAGGTCAGGAGGTTGTGCTTCGGTGCTTCGCGTTGGATCGAGCTTCTCCGGATGGGACAACTACATGGTTTTCAAGCCATTCATTCAGGGTTTTGCCGTTATACAAGACTCGGTTTCCGAACTTGATGAAAGCCGGTCCGCGCCCATGGCAGCGCCATTGAGCCAGACATCCCTCCGTCCCCAACAACCGCATCTTCGGATCTGACGGCTTGTAGAATTCGTCGTCATCGAAATAATTCATCTGAGACTCCCTGAAGCCCGACGTAGCATCGCGTACTCTTCTTTTGTCATCCAAAAGTTCGTAGTACGCAAGCTCTCGGAGTCCCAGCCAAGTGCGAACGAGCGATGTCATCGTCACTCGTTGTTCGTTCAGACGGAGGCTCGGTCTTGGGTGACGCTCATCGCCTCGGCCATGGCCGCCCCCACGCGCACGCGCGCCTCTCTCACCGGATCACCAACTGCACGGATGTACCTATCGGCCATTGCCGTCGTCTTGTGTCCGAGCAAGTCGCGCAAGAGATGGGTCCCGACGCCTGAAGCGGCCGCGCGGGTCATGAACCCGCGTCTGAGGTCTTGCAAGCGTACGTCAGCCAATCCCGCCATGCTCGCAACCATCGCAAAGACCTTCCGTGCGTGGCTGTATGTCACGGCAGCGTCCCGCCCGACGGTGAAGGCCCAGGCGTTGATGCGCGGAAGCTGCTGGAGGATGTCGATCGCCGCCGGGGGCAAGTCATGCGTCCGCCTTCCGGTCTTCGTCCGTGGAAGCAGCAAGCGGCGGGAGTCGAAATCGACGTGCTCCCAGCGGATGGCCAGGATTTCTCCGATTCTCAGCCCGGTCAACACCGCGAGTCGGATCGCCGCGACGGGTGCGGGGTGTCTGGGCTCGGTGGCCGCCAGGGCTTTGCCCAAGGCTGCCAGCTCGGACCTCGACAGGACGCGGTCACGGGGCTCCTCGCGCGCCCTCTCGATGCCGCGGACCGGGTTCGTGTGCTGGTCGCGCCATTCCCAGATCTCGGCAAGATTGAACAAGCGGCTCAATAGCGCCAGCACGCGGTTGCGGAGCACGGGTTTGAGTTCCGCCACCGCCGCCTCGATGTCATGGCGCGTCACTTCAGTAACGCGGACGCTACCCAGGGCCGGGCAAATGTAGCGGCGGCATTGCCGCCCGTACAGCCGCAGCGTGCTCTCGGTCATGCGTCCATGTTCGATCCGGCCGGGAGCGTAGTCGGTCAGGAAACGCTCGATGAGCCGGCCGACCGTGGGCTGTCGCTCGGCCGACGCGCGACGCGCGAGTGGGTCGGATTCCCCGGAGCGGATGGTGGCCAGTTCCGTCCCGGCCCGCTTGCGAGCTGCCTTCAGGCTGATCTCCACGGCCCGAGCCAGAGTCATGCACCGTTTGCGCCCGGCGAAGCGGTAGCTCAGGACATAGCTCTTGGTTCCCGACGGCGTGATACGCAGTCCCAATCCGCGCATCTGGCCGTCCCAGAGGATGCGGGTACGAGTCTGAGCCGCTACGTCCCGCACGATGCGCTCGGTCAGCATTCTTACCTCTTCCGTGTCACCACTATGTCACCAAAACGACAAAATTCTGGAGCAATTGGATTCATCGGGGCGAATCCGGAAACATCCTTAAAGTACTGTAATACAAGGAGTTATAGCATATTCTTCCAATCAGATGCAAGCTGTTGAAAGGGAAAAATGCAAACTCTTAATCACTAGGTTCGGGGTTCGATTGCCTGCGCGCTCACCATTTCTTTTCAACAACTTACGGCATGAACGTCCTTGCCGACATCATGCTCGTGTCAGCACAAGCTCCCCTCACCCCTGTCAATCCATACAGACCGACGAGAATGGCGCTCTTCAGCGACTTGACACGTGCCGCAGGGCACGCGTTGCGCCCGATCCAGCATCCTCATCAAGACTCGAACTTCGGGAAGCTGGAAATTGCTGAGCTTGCGGAAGTGGATGTTGAAGGGTACGGTTATTCCTCAGCCCGCTGCAGGAAAACGTCACTGGTGACGATCGCGGCGACCGCCACGGAGAAGCGGTATCCGTGGTCTTCCAGAGCACGGCGCATCGAGAGCAACGTATGGAAGTCGCCGGATTGCAGCTTGCGAGTCAGGGCGTACGTCATGAGGCGTTTGGAAAAATTGTCGACGAACTTCCGCCGTTGCGGACCTTGCAGAAGATAGCGTTTGAGATCTTCGAGTCCGTGCAGCGTGGCGCCATCCGGCAATTCGGCCCAGTCAGCAAGCGAGCCGCCGTTTACCGATTTCGAGTTCGTCCGATGGCCAATCCCGTCGAACTCTTCCAGCGCGAGGCCCAGAGGGTCCATGCGGCTATGACAGCCGGCACAACGGGTTTCTCGCCGATGCCGTTTCATCATTTCAGCCAAGGTCAACGGACGTCCGTCCTCGGCTTGGACGTCCTCCAGTTTGTCGACCGTGACGGGCGGCGGCAGCGGTGGCGTGCCAAGAATCTCGCGCAGGATATAAGCGCCACGCTCCACGGCGCTGCGCCGGTCCGGATGCGAAGTCAGACTCAGAATCCCGGCCATGCCCAATAAGCCGCCGCGACCGTCGCGGTCCGTCAATCGGACTCTTTGAAAACCCTCACTGGCAACGTCCGCCATTGCGTAGTACGCCGCCAGTTCGCGATTCACAAACGTGAAATCAGAGTCGATGAGATTCAGGATGCTCAGATCACGGCGAATGATTTCCTCGACGAAACAAAGCACTTCGTCATACATCGCCCTTTGCAGCGATTCGGTAAACTCCGGAAAGCGCTGAGGGCTGATGTCGAGATGGTCGGCGATCTTGTTGAACTTGAGCCAGTACCCGGCGAACTGCGTCGCCAGGGCGGCAGCCTTGCGGTCCGAAAGCATTCGCCTTACCTGAGCTTTCAGCACCTCAGGATCGTGCAGCCGCCGCTCGACGGCTAAACGAGTCAGTTCCTCATCCGGCGGCCCGGACCACAGAAAATACGACAGTCGGGACGCTACTTCGTGATCGGACAACGGAGCGGTCGCTTCGGATTTCTCCCGTTTCTTGTCACTCCAGTTGATCACCTTTCTTTCCCAGCGGTGCTCCTCGGGCAGGTAGACAAACTGCGGCGAGGCCAAGATACCCTGCAATACCTGTCGACAGGCGCCCTCGAAATTCTTGCCGCTTTTGATCTGTTCGTCATAAAGGCCCTTGAGGCCGGCGGCCTCCTCTTCGTGCAGAGGCCGGCGGTAGGCCCGGGCGGCAAAGGTGGACAGGTGTTGGTAAGCCGCAGCCTTCAATTCGGCCGGCGGAATCGGGTACGAGGAGCCGAGCCGAGCCGGTCGTGGCTCCGGGTGAAAACGGATGCCCTTGTCAGGATCGACTGAGGCGTGGGCGACGATCTGATCTGCCGCCAGCAGATAACGCGACAACTTCGAGGGGGACAACTGCATCTCAAGCCCCTGGTTCAAGAAGCCGCCGTCACTGGCTGTTCCACCCGGTTGCGTCAGACTACCGAGGCCCAGGTCGAGACCGGTCAATTCGCGCACTGTGTTGTCGTACTCGAAAGGCGTCATCTGTCGCAGCCGCGCATTGCTGGCGCGGGACGAGTCGGGTGTGATGCGCGATTCCATCTCCTTTTCGAACCACAGGCCGAAGAGTTCCCGTTCTTTTTCGGAGGGTTGGCGCTTCTGGCTCGGATGAGGCATGGCGCCGGTGGTGACGGCGCGTGCAATCTTCTCCCACTGCTGATGCCAACTACCGAGTTCCTCGCCTGGCCACTGATCCGAGTATTCCTCAATGGCAAGTCCGCCTTCACGGCTCTGTTTGCCATGGCAGTCGTAGCAGTAATGCCGCAGGAAGGGATGGATCTCCTTTGCGAACGTCAACTCTTTGGCCGGCCCGGACAGAACTTGATATGCCTCAGGTTGTTCCGGCGCCTTCTCTGACGCAGCGTCCCCTTCCTGCTTGTCCGCTGGCCACTCACCCTCGTCGATCCATCCTGCAATGACCCTGATTTGTTCCCCGCTAGGTCTGGGATTGCCCTGGGGAGGCATCGCGAGGCTGTCCGCGACAGGAGCCGACAGACGTTGTATCAGCAGACTTCGGGAAGACTGTTTGGCAATGATCACCCGGCCGTTGTCACTGCCCTGCAATGCAGTTTCACGGCGATCCAGCCGCAGGCCGGCCATCCGGGTTTCCGGGCCGTGACACTGCACACAAAATTGCTCGAAGATCGGTCGAACCTTCGTATCCCATTCCTGGGGTTGATCATTGTTCGCCGCGAGGGCGGGTAAATAAACCATCCCGACGCAAAGGAAAAGAGCGAGTCCGCAGGCACTGGTGACGGGCCGGATGGCGAAGCGGGCAGGCTGCATTGGGATCTTCCTATCCCGCTAACGTCGAACCATACGACTCGGTCGCCTCCTGGAACCCGTCCAGCGGGGCGCCCATGGTTTCCGCGATCGACAAGAAGAGTCGAGACATCGAGCCGCCCTGGAAATCGATGGACCGCCCGGTCTTGATCCTGCCGCCGCCACCGCCAGCCAGAAGCAATGGATACTGGGTGCAGGTATGGCGGTTTCCGTCCCACATATCGGATCCGATCATGACCATCGAATTGTCCAGCAGGGTGCGATCCGCTTCCTGCACTTCGTCCATCTTCTGCAGCAAATAAGCATATTGAGAGATATGCCAGCGGTTGATGAGATGGTATTGGTGCAGCGAAATCGGTGTTTCCTTATGGTGGCTCAATGCATGCCACTGGCCAGTGACGCCAGGCAGGAAGCTGAAGTCCATATATTTGGGGCCGTAGCTGTCAAACATGAACGTCAGCACGCGGGTCTTATCCATTCGCAAGGCCAGCACGATCAAATCAAGCATCAATCGGGTGTGTTCGCGGAAGTTCTCCGGCTGATAGAGGGCAAAATCCGCTGTCTCGCCGGCACCGCTCGGGTCATCAGCGTGAAAACGCCTGGAGATGGCAGGGGGAGCCGCCTGTTGACGTTGCCAAGCGTTCTTTTCCCGCTCCAGGCGCTCGATCCGCAGCTCCAATTCGCGAATGCCCTCGAAGTATTCGGCCAATGTCTGGCTGTCTTGCGCACTGATGCGTTTTTCAAGATCCTTGGCTTGGCCGAGCACAAAGTCGAGCACGCTCTTGTCCCGCTTCAACCAGGACTTGTCGGAGAACAAAGCCGCGAACGTCATGGCGGGATCGATCTCCTTGGAAAGAGGCTTGTCAGGACCTCTCCAAGAGATGCTGGAATCGTAGAAGGCACGACCGTTTCTTGCGGGAGCAATGCCCATCACGAGCGAACGAAACTCAGTTTGGCCGCCGATCCGAGCAGCGATCTGCTGATCGAAAGAAATGCCTGATCGGTTATGGTCCCGTCCTCCTGGTTCGCCTGTCAGAAACGCGGCGACCTTGCCGGCATGTCCGCGAACTTTGCTCAGATGCAGATGGGACATGTCCTGAAGGACATTGACCTTGTACTTGATCTCTTCCAGCGGCTCAAGCGTAGGCCCAAGCTTCAGATCTTCGCCCGAGCCGGAGGCTCCCCATTGATGCGTATTGACTCCAAGCGGAAAGAAAGTCGTCACAAAGCGAATCGGGGCCTGAGCAGCCGCCTGCTTTGCCGGAGCCGCAGTGAGCGTCGAGACGGATTCCAGCCACGGCAGAGTGAGGCTCACTCCCGCAGCTTTCAGGAAGGACCGGCGATTCGCTTGATGGTGTCTCATGGATAATGCCCTTGGAGAAACGTCGACATGTTCGTCTGGCGGCGTTCAAACGACCGTCTCAGACAGAGCGAAGTGCGCTCACATACTTGGCTAAAGTATACACCCGTCCAGGTCTCCGAGGAAGTCGTAAGTGTGTGGTATCATAACCATACTGTAAAGTAAGAGAGCTGTCATGTGGGGACACAAGGAAGAACCGTTACCAACGAAAACCGCTACGCCGACAACCGGCCAACCCGTTTCCCGTTCCGACACGGCCCAACCTTCAGGCTTGAGCGCGGCCAGCCGGCCGGGGGCCGGTGTTGACCGCTCCGGGCAAGCCCAAGCGAAGATCGGAAAGACCATCAAGCTCAAGGGTCAAATGAACGGCAGCGAAGACGTTTTCGTCGATGGAGAAGTCGAAGGAACGATCGAGTTACCTGAAAACGCCCTGGTCATCGGACCGAGCGGCAACGTTCGTGCGCAAGTGAAAGCCAGCTCAGTCACCATATTTGGTCATCTGGAAGGGAAAGTGCAGGCTGGCGAAAGGATTGAGATTCGCAAGACCGGATCGCTGGAAGGCGACTTGGTGACGCCTCGAATCGTCATCGAAGACGGCGCAGTATTTCGGGGAAGCATTGATGTCTTGAAACCTGAAATCAAAGAGAAAGCGCCGCCGAAAGTGAGCAAACCCCCGCGGAGCAGACCACCGGTTGTAGCAGCATCAAGACCCGATCGGCCAGCCATCTCCACGGCCGGATCAACTGGCAACTCGGGTTCCTAGGCAGCGCCCGGCAAGATCAGTCACGACAGCATCAGGGAGTGCAGGGAGAACAAGTTGGCGGAGTTCTCCGACAGGTTAGTTGATAACAGCCAGCGCGCGGCCTCACCGGATGCGTCCATCGGGGAGGATCCGTTCGAAGCAACTCCCACGCCAAGCTCCTCGAAGCGTTACAGCCGAGGTCTCAGATACTGCCTCTCTTCGCTGCCGGACGCAGAGCACCGCCAAGTGCTTGACCTGGGCGGCTTAAGCGAATCGAGTGTCAGTTTCCTCAGTTCCCTGGGTTGCAGAATCCACGCGCTTGACTTGCTATCGCTGTTCGACGCTTATCAGGAGAAATTGCCGGGACAAAGGTTTAGTCCAGTCGACGCCAAATCATTCATCAACGAATATCTTGGATACCCGCCCGCGACCTTTGACATCATCCTCGTCTGGGATGTGATCGAATTCTTTGACACGGAAGTGCTCAAGCTTGCCGTGTCTCAATTCGGCCGGATTTTGCAACCCGGCGGGTCGCTGTTTACCTTTTTTCACACCAGGTCAAAGGGAATGCCTGTCACGGCGAACCAGTATCAGATCGAAGATGCAGACCATCTCCGGCTCCGGGAACGGCATCGGAGGCCGCTGTCCCATACCTTCAATAATCGAAGTCTGGAGCGACTGTTCGGCGGTTTCGGTTCGCTGAAGTTTTTTTTGACACACGACAGCATCCGAGAGGTAATCGTAATACGCTGACCTGCGTCATACAGGTTAGTGGAGCACGCGTTCCCCAGAATCCGGCTTCTGTTTCTTCTGGCGATCACTGTTTCGCCGGACCTCCCGGCAGCAGCATCGGACAGAGTCGATGATCGCGTCCTCGGGCACGATCATTTCTATAACCTCGAGTACGAGGAAGCGATTGAAGCGAACCGCCGGCTCGTTTCACAACAGCCGGATGATCCGTCTGCGCACAATCGCTTAGCGACAGCGATTCTCTACAAAGAGCTGCTGCGACTGGGCAAGCTGGAAACAAAGGCTTTCAAAGGAGATACTCAATTTCATGCCTGGGAGAAGCCAAACGCCGACCCCAAGGTCTGGAACGAATTCAAGGACGTTTTGATGCGTGGACGGCAGATCGCCGAAGACACACTCGAGGCGGACTCACAAGATGTCAAGGCCCTTTACGCGCTGTCAACCAACCATGCGCTCGAGAGCACCTATCAATTCATGGTGCGCACATCGTATTTCAGAGCACTGCAGAGCAGTAACCGCGCGGACAGGCATAGCCGTGAATCGATCAAAACTCATCCCGAGTTCATCGACGGCTATCTCATCGCAGGCACACACGAATATGTCGTTGGCAACCTACCCTGGGCTTTGCGATTCATGGTGGCTGTCGGTGGCGTGCGAGGTAGCAAGAAGAAGGGGGAGGAATACGTTCGACTTGTCGCCGAGAACGGCGATTTGGCGCGAGACTCTGCCCGTGCCTTGCTTGTGCTGTTGCTGCGCCGCGAGCAGAGGCCTCTCGAAGCCGTTCCAGTTCTCGAAGGCATCATCCGCGATTTCCCGCGCAACTACCTCATGCATCTCGAGCTTGCCGGGGTATATGAAAATGCCGGTCAAGAAAACACGGCGCTCGACATCTTCCGAAATATACAGGACAAAGTGAAGACGAACACAGACCGCTTCGGACGCATGCCCACGCGAGTGCAAGAAGCGCTCGCCCGCCGAATCGCGAAAGTCGAAAGGGACATGGGAGTCAGGTCCGGCGGCTCATAGCAGAGCCAATCGCCAACTCCTCCATGGCCTCGCCCTCATCTATCGAATCGGCGACCCATTCACACACTAGCCTGCATTTCTCACCACCCGACGGCCGAAGCACACCATACGGCCGCCATGACTTCGTTGCGCTTGCTTGCCGTGCTCAACGTACTGTTCAAGTACGCCTGCGCGCGCCAAGCGGCTCGCGCCTCGTCCTGAAGGCCCTCTCACGCACTTCGTCTCGCCACGTGGTGAGAAATGCAGGTCAGGACTCCTGTGAGTCACATTGATCAACCCAAGCAGGATTGTTCCCGCCTTTCGTATTGAGGAGGGGATTCACACCTGCCAGAAGGCTGCCAGTTTCCGCATCACCCGCTTCGCGTGTTGCGGGCTGCTTGCCGCGGCGAAAATGGTGTTGTCACCAGCGATCGTTCCGACGATGCCGAGGTCGGTTTCGAAGTCCAATGCTTCAGCGACCGTTCCCGCGCTTCCGGGGAGCGTCTTGACAACGACGAGGTTGCTGGCGAGCTGAAGGTCGCGGACAAGCTTTCCCAGAACCCGCCGCAACGTGTCGCGGTTTGCTTCTGAGTGCTGGAGCACGTCGCGCTCGCGGTAGCCCTCACGGGTCTTGACAACGCCCAATTCCCGCAGATCGCGGGAGATCGTTCCCTGGCTGGCTCGGACACCGACGGACTTCAGGTGTCTGGCAAGGTTTTGCTGCGTGGTAATGGACCGGGAGCGTAGTATCTTTTGGATCTGCGCTTGCCGGAACGTCTTGGTCATTGTGTGCGCCGCATCGCCTCCAGACGCTTGCCGGCTTCTTCGAGCGCACCAAGAAGTACGGAGGAGGCAGTACCGCCGGGAACGACGTGATTGCTCAGCGCACTCCGCGCCGTGAGAAGATCGCGCGCCTTGTCGTCGAACTCAGAGGCAATCTCCTTCAGCTCACCCGTCGTCCAGTCCTGGGGTCTGTTGCCGGTGCGAACGCTCTCGAGTACAAGCTTGCCTACGATCTGATGGGCGCGGTGGAAGGGGACTCCTTTTTTCGACAACTCCTCCGCGAGCGCAGTCGCGGAAACCCAGCTTTCATCAGCCGCAGCTTCCATGCGGTCAGGATGGATGGCGGCAGTCTGAACGGTAAGCTTCATGACAGCCAGGCAGCCGGAGAGCTGCGCGGCGGCGTCAAAGACAGGTTCCTTGTCTTCTTGCAAGTCTCGGTTGTAGGAGAGAGGGAGGCCCTTGAGCGTCATCATCAGTGAAAGCAGGCTCCCGCTGACGCGTCCGGATTTGCCGCGCACCAACTCGCAGGCATCGGGGTTCTTTTTCTGGGGCATCAGGCTGGAACCGCTGGTGACTTCGTCCCCCAGCTCGAGGAAGCCGAACTCCTCGCCGGAATAGAGAATCCAATCCTCGGCCAAGCGGCTGAGGTGGAGCATCGTGCCGGCCGCGGCGTAAAGGAAGTCCAAGGCGAAGTCGCGGTCGGAGACGGCATCGATACTGTTGGCGGAAAGCTTACTGAAGCCCAGCTCGTCGGCCATCGCTTGCCGGTCGAAGGGGAACCCGCTGCCGGCGAGCGCACCGCTGCCGAGAGGAAGAACGTCAGTGCGGCGATAGGCGTCGTCGAAGCGCTGCCAATCGCGTGCGAACATCTCGAAGTAAGCCAGTAAATAGTGAGCCCATAAGACAGGCTGCGCGCGCCTCAAGTGCGTGTAGCCGGGAAGCAAAGCGTCGGGCTCGCGCATTGCGAAGTCGAGCAGCACGCCCATCAACCCCACGAGAAGCTCTTGGATGGCATTGATTTCGGTCTTCATCCAGAGGCGGAAGTCGGTGGCGACTTGCTCGTTGCGGCTGCGCCCGGTGTGGATCTTTTGGCTCAAGGAGCCAGCCTTCTCGTCGAGCTTTCGAATGACGAAGGTGTGAATGTCTTCGTCTTCCGCCTCGCCGAACATATCTGCTTCTCGCGCTTCCGAAAGGATTTCGTCGAATGCTCGGTGAACGATCTCGCGATCCTCGCAGGTGAGGATACCGACACTCGCCAAAGCCGAAGCGAATGCTTTTGAACCGAGGATGTCCGCTTCGAGGAGCCTGCGGTCAAAATCCAATGAGCCGGAGAACTGTTCGAACAGCTCGGCCGGACCATGCTCGAATCGACCGCCCCAAAGCTTCATGATTCATCCACGCCGGTCATCACACGTGAGCGCGCTTCGATCGGCAGGCCGATCAGGTTGATGAAGCCACGCGCGTCCTTCGGTTCGTAGTCTGCGCCCATGGTGAAGCTGGCTATGTCGAGTGAGTAGAGCGAATACGGTGACGTACGGCTGAGCACATCGATGCGGCCCTTGTGGAGCCGCAAGGTGACTTCACCGGAGACATTCTCCTGGGTTTTATTGACGAAAGAGTCGAGCGCCTCACGGAGAGGCGTGAACCACAGCCCGTTGTACACAAGATCGGCGTAGTCAAGTGCGAGTTTCCGCTTGCAATGAGCTGTGGCTCGATCAAGCGTGAGCGCCTCGAGCTCGCGATGGGCCGTCATGATCGAAGAGCCGCCGGGCGTCTCGTAGCAGCCGCGCGACTTCATTCCGACGAAGCGGTTTTCGACCAGGTCGACCCGGCCCACTCCGTTTTCGGCGCCAAGGCGGTTCAGATTCGCAAGAAGATCGGCCGCGCCAAGCTCCTCGCCGTCGATCGATACCGGGTTCCCTTGTTCGAAGCCGATCGTCACTTCGGCGGGCTCGTCGGGGGCGTCGTCCGGATCGACCGACCACGTCCAGACGGAGTGGCTCGGCGAGTTGACCGGGTCCTCCAGTTCGCCGCCCTCATGAGAGAGGTGCCAGAGATTTCGGTCGCGGCTATAGATCTTGGCTTTTGTGGCATCGATCGGAACGTTGTGCGACTGGGCGTAGTCGATGGCGTCCTCGCGGGATTGGATGTCCCAGATTCGCCAAGGAGCGATGACCTTCAGATGGGGTGCGAGGGCCTTGTAGGTCAGCTCGAAGCGGACTTGGTCGTTGCCTTTTCCGGTACAGCCGTGACAGAGGGCGTCGCAGCCGGTTTCGAGTGCGACCTCGACTTGCCGTTTCGCCAACAGAGGCCGGGCGATCGAAGTACCAAGCAGGTACTTGTCTTCATAGACCGCACCCGCGCGCACCACCGGCCATACATAGTCGCGCACAAACTCTTCTTGCATGTCGTCGACAAAGATCTCGGAAGCGCCGCTGTCCCTGGCCTTCCGCTGAATATCAGCCAACTCCTCGTCACCCTGGCCGATGTCGCCGCACACAGCGACTACCTCGCAGTCGTACTGCTCACGCAACCAAGGAATGATGATGGATGTATCAAGGCCCCCGGAATAGGCGAGGGCGATTTTTTTCGGGTTTGTCTCCATGGCAACCTGTGCTTCACATGACAGTAGAAGATTTATTTTGCTTTGCCATCTCGAAAGAATCGCTGGGAAGGCTCGCTTGTCGCCACCGTGATCCCTCAGCCATCCTCCTCGGTCAAGAACATCAGCAATAGAGCCTTCTGGGCATGCAACCGGTTCTCGGCTTGATCAAAAACGACCGAAAAGGGCGACTCGATTACGGAGTCGGTCACCTCTTCTCCGCGAGACGCCGGGAGGCAATGCATAAAAACCGCGTTGGAAGCCGCCTGCGACATCAGTTCGTCATCGACTTGAAAATCGGCAAAGGCGGCGCGGCGTTGGTGCGTCTCGGCTTCCCAACCCATGCTGGTCCAGAGGTCGGTGTAGACCGCCGAGACCCCCGACACGGCTTCGCGCGGATCGAACGAAAGCTCGATTGTGGCAGAGGACGTCCGCGCCAACTCGCAAGCCCTCGCGACGACGTCAGGATCGGGTCCATACTCGGGTGGAGTCGCCACGGTGAGTGACACCCCCAGTCGAGCGGCGCACAACAGAAGAGAATGGCAGACATTGTTGCCATCACCGACGAAGGCCATCTTGAGGCCTTCGAGTTGGCCAAAGTGTTGCGTCAAGGTCTGAAAGTCCGCGATCGCCTGGCAGGGATGATATTTGCCACTCAGCGCATTGATGACGGGGACCGAAGACCATTGTGACAACTGTTCGAGGGTCTCTTGCTTGAACGTGCGGGCCACGATCGCATCCACCCAGCGGTCCAGATTCCGCGCGATGTCCTTGACCGGCTCGCGCTCGCCGATGCGGCCGTCGCGGTGATCCTGGAACACGGTGAAACCCCCCAGTTGCTGGATGGCGAGCTCGAAGGTCAGCCGGGTGCGCAGCGACGGTTTTTCAAACAGTAGTGCGATCGATCGCCCGGTCAAGCTTGCTGCGTAGTCGCGCGGCGCATTCTTGACTCTGGAAGCCAGCCCGATCAGCGCTTGCAACTCTCCCGAGGTCAGGTCCGTGTCCGAGAGCAGGTGCGGGGCCTGTATTGATTGAACGGGGCTCTTGCTCACAGCGGAGGTCATGGGACCAGCCAGCGGCCAGAGTTAATAAATTGCCGCTATAATGAATAATTACACATTCAAGCCCGCATTGCAAGCGCCTCTTGGTCGAGCGTGACCAATGCGGGACGACGCGCCGTCGAGGACCGTCAGCTCTTCATGCCTCAGTGATCTGGTCAAGCAGATCGTAGAACTCGGGAAAGGAAACGGATGCGGCATCGGCGTTTCTCAGTTCGGACTCGCCGTTCGCCTTCAGAGAAGCGACCGCAAAGGCCATAGCAATTCGATGGTCGCCGAATGAATCAAGCCGAGATGCGCGGAAGGATTGCCTGCCGGGGATGCGCAGGCCATCGGGATCGACCTCTGCAGTCACACCCATGCGCGCAAGGTTGTCGGCTACGGTGGTAATGCGGTCCGTCTCTTTCAGCCGCAGTTCGCCGGCGTCGCGGATGATCAAGCCGTCGGCACTTGCTGCTCCGAGCACAGCGAGCATCGGGATTTCATCGATCACTGCGGCGGTCATGTCTCCTTCGATGACTCCGCCTTGCAACGGCGCCTGTCGGGCTGACTCAGGTCCGCAAACAAGGATTTCCCCAATCGGCTCGCCATACTTGCAGCGACGATCGAGAATTCTGATGTCGGCGCCCATCCCGCGGAGCACGTCGAGCAGGGAGGTCCGCGTCGGGTTGAGCCCGAGACCATCGATCTTCAACTCGGAGCCGGGGAGCAGCAAGGCAGCGCCAATAAAGAATGCGGAGGAGGAGATGTCGCCAGGCACCGTCAGTTCCCGAGCGGTCAACCTGGGTTGGCCGAGGAGGCGGATTTCGTTGCCTTCGACCTCGACATCGGCTCCGAACTCACCGAGGGCGATTTCGGAATGATCTCGCACAGGCAGGGGCTCGCGCACACTGGTCCATCCGGGTGCGGACAGGGCGGCGAAGAGAACGGCGGTCTTGACCTGGGCACTGGCGACAGGGAGTTCGTAGTCGATGGCGTTGAGCCCGCCTCCGAGGATGCGGAGGGGAGGGAAGTTGCCCTCGCGGGCATCGATGCGGGCGCCCATCTGCTCGAGCGGAGTGATGATGCGCTTCATGGGCCTCCGGGAGAGTGATTCATCACCGGTTATTTCCGAGATGAACGGTTGCCCCGCGAGGATCCCGGAGAGCATTCGAATCGTCGAGCCGGAGTTGCCGGCATCGAGCATCCCGGCCGGGGCCTTGAGCCCGGAGAGGCCGCCTCCTTCGACGATCACCTCGTTCCCGTCGCGGTCGATCGGGACGCTCAGACTGCGGAGGCATTCGAGCGTTGCGGCGCAATCGGCGCCGGTGGAATAGTTTCGGATGACGCTGCGGCCCTCGGCGACAGCGGCCAGTAAGGCGTAGCGATGGGAGATCGACTTGTCACCGGGGAGCCAGATGCGACCCTTCACGGAGCGGGCTGGCTGCAGTTTGCGCGTCATCGGGAAACGGCTATTGTGGGACCTTCACCGCCCGCGATGCGAGACGGCGAACGAAGTCTATGTCGCCGTCGAGGAAGTCAAACGCCGGCAGGTCACTGCGTTGCGCCCAGCGAACCTCGGCGAACTGCTCATAGCACGGTTCGCCGTCGAATGAAGTCACCGCGAAAAAGATCAGCTCAATCGGCTTTCGTCCCGGGTATTCATAGTGGTAGCGCTCGATTTCCGAATCGATCCGCGCTTCGATCGACAGCTCTTCGCGCAACTCCCGCAGCAGCGCCTCGGCGGGCAGCTCACCGTCTTCCAACTTACCTCCCGGGAACTCCCACTTGCCGTCGTAATCCTGATCGGCGCGGCGGCGGCAGATAAGAACGCGGCCATCACGCTCGATGACAGCGGCAGCGACGGTAATCATGTCAGGAGTGCGCGGACGAGCAGAGTCGGGAGCAGCGCGGGTGACCCGCCTCTCGCGGCGTGAACCCCAGGCGAGAAAGTCGTTCTTGAGTCCGGCGACCGGTCAGGGTTCGCCAGAGAACGCAGACTCCAGGCTCGAGTACCGCCGGCCTGAAAGCACCGTCCTACCGTAGCCCCGAGGGGCCGGGTGCGAACGAGTTGCCTCCGGCTACGGATTGTAAAACAGAGTTCCCCCCGGGTTTCGAGCGGGGCTTGCATCCATTCCCCAGCCTGTCTTCCCAGGGTTCACACCGCGAAAGGCGGCCGCCCTGCACACTCAGTATTACATCACTTTGGGCGAGGGAATACCCATCGTGTCAAGCACGCGGGTGAGTTCGCCGAGGAAGAACCGAGCCATCCACAGCAGGAAGGTTTTCCTGAATTCATCGGGCTCATTGAGAATATGGTGCTGGTGATAGAAGTTGTTGAACATCTGTGCAAGCCGGAAAGCGTAGCGGGCGAGTTGGGCGGGCTCTTCTGCAGTCACAGAGCGGTCGATGGCCCACTCTCCGCGCGAGGCCTCGAGCAGAAGTTGCCAGCAGTCCTCTTGAGCGAGTTGCTCTTCAAAAGCCATCCGATCGAGTTGCTTGTCGAAATCGGGGAGCGACTCGCCGCGTTCTGCGAGTGTTCGCAAAATGTTGCGGGCACGAACCGACGCGTATTGAACATACGGCCCTGTTTCACCATCGAAGCTGAGGGCTTCTTGCAGGTCGAAAGCGATTACCGTCGTCCGCGAGAAGCGCAGCATGAAGTAGCGCAGGGCGCCGACAGCGATTTCCGAGGCAATCCTGTGTTGCTCTTCTTCCGGCGTGTCGGCGTGTCGGCTGCGGACTTCTTCGAGCGCCTTGTCGATCAGCATGTCGATCAGGTCGTCGGCCTTCACGCCGAGTCCCTTGCGGCCCGACACCTCGACGAACGAGCGTCTCTTGTCTTCGTCGGTCAGTTCAATGCCAAGCTCGGCGCAGCAGCGCGGCGTCAGCGCCACCATCTCGTAGGAGAAGTGGACCGAGTCACGCGCCTGCTGCTCGAAGCCGAGTGATCGCAGCCCGGCTCGAACGACATCCTGAAGGTAAGACTGCCGGACGTCGATGACGTTGTAGATTTTCTCGCCGTGTCCGAAGCGCGGCGCACTCGCGTCGCCTTCACCGGCAGAGGAGGCCCATAGCTCGCGGCCGTCCGTGTAGGTGCGGAAGGACACGTAGCGGAAATCCTTGTCGATCAGGCCGAACTTCCAAAGCTGGTAGGCAATGTCTTTCCCGACGTAAGTGACAGTACCGTTCGAGCGGACAATAACCTTATCCTGATCCTGGTCCTCCGTGATTTCCGATTGGTTCTCAGCGGAACCCTTCCTGCCGAGTTTCCGGGTCGTCTTCAGTGACTCTTGGAAGAGTCGAGCGGGCATGATCCAGCAACCCTTGTTCTTGCCCTCGGCTTCGAGGACGATCGCGCCCTGCTCTTTGAGAAGTTCAAAGGCTGCATCCCAGAAGCGTAGATGCAGAATCTCACTCTCGCGCGGCAGTAGATCGTACTCGACGCCAATGCGCCCCATTGTGTCAAGGTGCTTGTTGACGATGGCGTTTGAGACGATACGGCCCGTCTCGGCGAGTTCACCTTCATCGGATTCAATGGCGTGAAGAGTTGCGGCGCGCCACTCCAGAGATTCGGGTTCGGCTTTATAGTGCTGCGAGGTGCGGGCGTAGAGGTCCCAGCAGCGAAAATCGAAGCGAAGATCGGGGTCGTCGACAAGGGCCTGCACTTGCCCGGGTGTTTTCTTTTCCAGGAAGTGGAATCCCACGACGACATCGGCGACCTGCACGCCGGTGTTATCGATATAGTTCTGGACTTCGACGGTGTGACCGAGCCGGCGCAGCATGCGAACGAGCGTGTCGCCCATGACGGCGTTGCGCAGGTGTCCGATGTGCGCCGCTTTGTTGGGATTAATGTTCGTGTGCTCGACGATGATTTTTCGGGTGCTTGACTCCGGAGCAGCGGCGGTTCTGCAAAGAAGACTCTCTCCATAGGCGCCGCGGTCGAATCGGACATTGATGTAACCCCCAGCGGCGACTTCGAACGAGGCGACGCCCTCGATGGGCGGAAGTTCGGTGACCATCTCCTCGGCGATCCGGCGGGGGGCTCGCTTCAGCGTCTTCGCCAACGAAAAGCACACCGGCAGCGCGAGTTCGCCGAAGTTGGATTGCCGCGGCTGCTCGATGACGACGGAGACGTTCGCGTCATATCGTTGCCGAATGTGCGCTGCGACCGCGTCGCGTACACGATGGGCGAGAACGAGGAACACGGGAAGCTGACTGGGCTGGGGCAGCGCGGCGATGTTCGGCGAGCCCTTCGAGGGAGTAAAATTCATTGTGCCACACGGGATCAGTACCGACGCGTGTTCCGAACCGGGAGTGCGATGCGCTCTAATGACTTACCATTTCTCCATGCAGGACGACCTTTCGTTGCCGGAGTATTGGGAAGTCGGCGATGAAACGGCTCAAGACGAATGCCTGGAAACTCGAGACGCGCGGCTCGGATTGACGTGCCGATAGGCCAAGCAAGGGGAATTGCCTTCCAGCGATGGCCGCGACTCCGTGATCCATTGCATTACTATGGCCATGGACCTTAGCCTGCATGTCTCACCACCCGACGGTCGAAGCACGCGATACGACCGCCAGGACT
>JAPPLB010000153.1 GCA_028819575.1 Bryobacterales bacterium
GCCAATGGTGCCGGGGCGCGTAACGCCGCCCGCGTGACTTTTGACACGGGCTGCTAGCGCAGTTCGAGCACGAGGTCGGCTTCAAGCGCGCGAAGGGCCGCATGGATGCGGCCGGCGGCGGTCCCGTACCGAGGGTCGAGCATGTGCTGCACGGATTTTTCGTCGATGTCAAGGCGGGCGGCGAGGGCGGCGCGGGAAAGTCCGCTGCGACGGAAGGCGAGAGCGAACGCGGCTTTGGCGGCCATGTCGGCAGGGACGGTGACAAGGTGTTCGCCGGGCCGCGCGGCGCTGGGGGCCGGGATTTCTTCGCTGCGGTTGATACGTCCGGCGACGGCCTCCGCGAGGGCGTCCTGGGCCTCCTCGAGCGCCTCGGCAATAGTGCCGGCACCGGTCAGGCACTCCGGCAGGTCGCGGAACGAGACAACGATATCGTCCGGTCCGTGATGGTCGAGTCGTGCAGCGTAGACGAATTGCATTACGGTCCTCCTCGGATGTCGTTGCGGTCGAGTCCCAGGTGTCGCAGCATAGCGGCGAGCAAGCCGGGCCGGATTTCCTTTCGGCGGTCGGGGACGATGGTCAGGCGGTCGCCGTAGTAGAGGGTGGCATGGCTGCCCTTGCCGCGCTCGCTGTCAAGCCGCACAGCCACGCCACGCGCACGTCCGACCTCGGTGACCCGCTTTATGAATTCCCTCCCCGTCATGAGTATATTATTGTCAAGCAAAAACGACATCAGGTATCAGCTCACCCAATACCGAGTGTCGTTTTGGATCGATAACGCAATGAGCGGCCGCTTCAGGAACGCAGTAACGCAATCTCCACACAGTCAGTAGGAAGCGGCGTGTAACCCTTCGGGCGACGGACATTTGTGCTCGTCGGCTTTGTCGTTCGTCGGAGGAGATCACCCGGATCGGAGGTCCTCCTCACTTCGCGCTGAGGATGAGCAGTAGTCCGCCGTGCTTTTTCCTTCGTACCACGGGACTGTTGCCAGGGGCTGCTAGCTCTGTTGCTGGAATCCAATCTGCTTTCTATAAACTTCCTCGGGCAGGGCGTCGATCTTCTGTTCGATCCGCGTCATGCGCTCTTCGAGCCGCTCGAATCTCTGGTCGATCCGCTCGAACTTCTGCTCGATCCGCTCGAACTTCTGCTCGATCCGCTCGAACTTCTGGTCGATTCGCAGTATCGTCTCGTGATGCCTCGTGTCCATCAAGACGAGATTCTGCGCCAACTGGATCTGACTCTCCAGCATCCGGGTCATCATGGCTTCGATTCCGTTCGGTTCCGGCATGCCGTTCAACCCGCACAAGTTACAGTACCTTCAAGCGTCGGGCATATACAGGCCCAAGGTCAACCGAACCATCCCATCGTCGAGGCGCGGGCATGCGGCAGGGAGTCCGTAGGCCGGGCCTCCTGCTGAATGGAACAGCCGTCGAACCGGGGTTCGGGGCCGCTCCCCGGGCCGAGGCGAGGCCGGGCCGGAACGCGCCGCGGAGCCCTCAGCCGCCGGCGGCGCGGCCGTGACGCCTGGACAGGATCGTGACGACCTCGTTGGTTCCGAGCGCCGTTTTCGAGACGACCAAGCCCTTTACTTCGAAACCCTTGCTTGTGAGTTCGCTCAATGCCGACTGCATGTTCGATGCGGGGGCCGCGGCGACGAGCCGGTAGTCGTACTGGGCATCGCGGTCGGCGGCGTCGCGTTCGAGAATCACTACGGCCTCGGGGCCGCCGAAGCTCGTCCCGGCGAAGGATCGGGCCCGGTAGCGGAAACCGAACGCGCCCATCGCTTCGAGCTGCCGCCGCAGCGTCGAGGTCTCTTCCGCCGCAAGCACCTTGTAGCGCGCCGGGCGCTCCCCGGCGGCGGGCCGCCGGGACATCACGACGACGGCTTCATTGCTGCCGTCGATCGTCTTGCCGTCCATCATGGCCGTGAAGACGTAGCCCTGGGCGGCGGCTTCGTTGAGGTCCCTTTCAAGGGTCGGCTCGAGGGCGTTCAGAAGGCGGAACGGTTCTCCAACGGCCTCCGGCGCAACCCGCGGCGGAGCGGGAACCTCTGCGGCCGCCGCGAGAGTCGCCAAAACGCAGGCGAACAGAACGAAAACGATGGCTGTCCTGGTCGTCACCGGCCCTCTGCTCGACGGACGCGCCGGCATCCGGGTCCGTTACATCGATGGCGGCGCCGATGTGAGGTTCGATACCGTTCAGTCCAGGCCCAGGAAACGAGCCGGGTTGGATTTCGTCATGAGGTCGATCTCCCGGCGGGTGAATCCCTGCTCTCGAAGCCGGGCGAGGAAGGCGGTCAGACCGTCGGTATGGACAGGATTGAGCACCTGGCCCAGATCGCTCGTGAGGATCACGTGCGGCGGACCGACGGAGCGGACCGCGTCGGCGAACTCCTCGACGGCGATGCTCGCCGGGGGCAGCATGAGGGCGACCGGGTACTCGAGGAAGGCCCCCAGCCGGGCCGCTTGCCGTTGCAGATCGATACTCATGCCCACGTCGGGCAGCAGCGGATGCGTCACGATGACGCGGTCGATGCCGGCCCGCCGGGCGGCCCGGATCAACAGCAGCGACTCATCAGGGCTCGAATGCCCGGTCGCCAGAGCCAGGTCGAGATCGGCCATCAGCGACAGCACGCTGTCGACCTCGGGAAGCAGCTCGCCGTTGCGCGACACCGCGACGAAAGCCGGGTTCGGCTCGAGCGTGCGGTGATAGTGCTCGGAATCGAAAGTCGGCATCCAGACGACCCGGCCGACTGCCCCCGTCGTCTTCGCCATGTGCTCGACCGCCGCCGGATTGATGCCGCCGACCGAGCGGTTGAGCACGATCCCGCCGTAGGCCTCGATGCCGGGAACCGCTCGGGAGACCAGGTAGGCCAGCGGCGCGGTCGACGTGTAGTGATTCTTGAACAGCAACGCCCGCATGCCGCGCCCTTGGGCCATCCTGGCGACCTCGAGAGCGTCGATCGAGCGCGGGCCGCTGTCGGGCGCGGAATGGACATGCAGATCGATGACGCCGTCGAGCTGCGCGAAGGCGCTCGCGGCCGCCCACAGGGAGAGGATCAACGTTCTTATCAGCACTTGAAAGCCCCGCCTTCACGATACGGCAAAGCAGTGGATAGTGAAAGACTGGAAAGCCGTGATTCGAAAAAAAGCCGTGATTCGTGATTCGTGTCTCGTGATTCGTGAAAAGCATGGGAGGGGGTCTGGTTCGCTCCAGAAGAAATGTCTGACGGCCCTCTCACGCACTTCGCTTCGACGCGTGGTGAGAGATGCAGGCTAGCGGGTGGCGGGCGTTCCTCCTGGAGAAGGACACGGAAGGCCAGCGGATCGACTACCGGGCCGCTGTTTCGGGCGAGCTGCGACGCGTCCCGGGCGGGTAGGGCGGTAAGTCCTTCATCACACCTTCCACTTGTCCTGAATTGCGCTAGATTACGTACTGATGAGCATCGAGTCTGGCGGATTTCTCGGCCTCGCCGCCCTGCTGATCGGGTTGTTCGCCTGGCAGCGGCAGGACATGGCCCGGATGGAGACGCGCCTGGGTGACCGGCTCAACGCCGTGGAGCACGGGCAAACCGAGCTTCGCAAGCGCCTGGCTCGTCTCGAAGGCCTTTTCGAAGGGCTGCGTGAGGCCGTAACAGGCCGCACTGTGGCGCAATAGGCCAAGCAGCCCGTGTCAAAAGTCACGCGGGCGGCGTTACGCGCCCCGGCACCATTGGCGTAACGCCTAGCCGTGCCAGGAACGTGGCGCCTCGCTCTCCGCGCGGCCGAGCGGAAGCGGCGCGTAACCCTTTGGGCGACGGACATTTGCGGCCGTCGGCTTTGTCGTTCGTCGGAGGAGATCACCCGGATCGCCATCCTCCTCACTTCGCGCCGAGCGACCGCAGGAGCCCGCCGCGCCTTCCACGGGACTTTAGACACGGGCTGCTAGCCTGCGCGCCTTTTTCCTCCGCCCGGCTCCGCGCCTCGTCCTGACGGCCCTCTCACGCACTTCGCCTCGCCGCGTGGTGAGAAATGCAGGCCAAAGACTCGTCGGGCCGCCCTTGATGAAGGGAATGACCTGCAATAGTGACGCACTACCAACGCATTGAAAAAAAGGAACTTAGCCGGCTCTCAGATGTTCTTCGATAGACTGAATCCTACCTTCTACGCTGCTGAAACGGGACTCCACCGCGTCAATCCTTTTTCCGATACCGTCATGCGCTTTAGCTACGTCACTACGAGTCCACTCCAAACGGAGGGTTAACCACACTAGGAACAGAACCACGGGCAGATTCTCTGGTGCAATGAGACCGTCAAAAAGCTGCACAACGTAGTTCATGTCTCTCTTTTACCAGGGTCGGGTGACACACTCTCAACGCATCAACTCTTGCGGAGCGCTTCGGCCAACGGTGAACGGTCCATCTGCTTCTCTTCTACTTTCTCTAACGCGACCGCTATGCGATCCAAGCGCGTATCGACACGATCAAACCTTGCGTTGACCCGGTCTTCCAAGCGAGTGATTCTGTCGTTGGTTTCGTCGATTCGAGTTTCAACGGAGTCAAAACGGGAATCCATCATCGTGAAGAACAGCATCCCCAAAGCGACCGCTGTTGCGATGGTCGTTCCAATGATCCATTTGGTGTCGCTGCTCACGAGTCCATCGTACCGTAGCGGCACACCAGGGCCGTTCGGGACTTCGGTATGTAATTCCCCTTGAAAACCCCCGCCTTCACGATACGACGTTGATGGGCTGGCCGCCCGCGAAGGCTTCGACGTTCGCGATGCTGAGGTCGAGCAAGCGCTGCAGGGCGTCCTCGGTGCCCCAGGCGACGTGCGGGCTGACGAGGACCTTCGGATGATGCAGCAAGGGATCGCCGGGCGCGGGCGGCTCGGGCGCGAACACATCGGTGGCCGCCGCGGCGAGCCGGCCTTGATCCAGGGCCGCCAGCAGATCGGCGGTGTTCACCAGGGCCGCCCGGCTCACATTGATCAAGGCCGCTTGCGGTTTCATGCGGGCGAACGCGGCGGCGTTGAACATGCCGGTCGTCCGCTCGGTGGCCGGCGCGGCCAGAACGATGAAGTCGCTTTGTTCGAGCAGGGCATGAAATGGAACCGCCGGCACCGCGCGAGTCTTGGACGGGTCGCGGACCGTCGCCACCACATCCATGCCGAAGCCGCGCGCGATCCCGGCAATGCGGCCGCCGATCTTGCCGCATCCCAGCAGACCCAGCGTCTTGCCGCGCAGCCCCACCGTGGTGTAGGCGAGAGCGGTCGTCCAGGCTCCGGCGTGCAGCATCGGCGGGCCCGCGGCGATCCTCTTGGCCACTCCCAGAAGCAGGGAAAAAGCATGCTCGGCCACGGCGTCGGTGCAAAAGTCGGGGACGTTGGACACGACGATCCCCTTTTCCCGCGCCGCGGCCACGTTCAGCGCATCCGTCCCGGCGCCCTGGACCGAGATGAATCGGCAGCGGTCCAGAAACGGCACGATATCCACCGAGAGGCGCGGGGTGATCACAAGGGCCTCCGCGCCGCGGCAGAGGCCGCCCATGCCCGGGTCGCCGAGCACGGCGTCGTGATAGCGCAGCTCGCCAAGCGCCTCGAGGCGAGCTTTCTGCCCTGCGGACATGGGGCAGAGCGAAATCGCGGTGATGCGCATGCCGGACGAGCGCGGCGAACCGCGAGAATTATACTAGCGGTTTGCGATGGGCCTGATCGGCAAAACACGCACGGTGCTCGAGATGATCAAGTTCGAGCACTCGGTCTTCGCCCTTCCCTTCGCGTTGACCGGGGCTCTGCTGGCGGTCCGGGGCAGCGGCCTCGACGGGAGAGAGCTCGCCGTCAAGTTCGCCTGGATCATCGTCGCCATGATCGCCGCCCGCTCGGCGGCCATGGCCTTCAACCGCGTCGCCGACGCGGAGATCGACGCGCTCAATCCCCGCTCGCGGATGCGCGCCATTCCGGCCGGCGCCGTCTCGAAGTCGTTCACCTGGGGATTTATCGCGTTCTGGTCCGGCGTGTTCGTCCTGGCGGCGCACCTGCTCAACCCGCTGTGCCTGAAGCTGTCGCCGCTGGCGTTGGCGATTGTCTTCGGCTACTCCTACACGAAGCGTTTCACCGCACTCTCTCACCTCGCTCTCGGGTTTGCCCTCGGCATCGCGCCGGCCGCGGCCTGGATCGCCGTGCGCGGCTCGCTCGACGCGCAGATCCTCCTGCTGACGGCGGCGGTCGCCCTGTGGACAGCGGGATTCGACATCATCTACGCCTGCCAGGACCACGACTTCGATCGAGAGGCCGGCCTGCACAGCATCCCCGTAACGCTGGGCATCAGGAACGCGCTGCTCGTTTCACGGCTGCTGCACGCGGCGATGATCGCGCTGCTGGTCTGGCTCGCCCGAGCCATGGACCTGGGCCTGCTCAGCCTCGCCGGAGTGGCCGTCGTGGCCGCCCTGCTCGTCTACGAACATCTCCTGGTCAAGCCCGACGATCTTTCGAGGGTGAATGCGGCGTTCTTCACGGTGAACGGCTTCGTGAGCGTCCTCTTCCTTGTCTTCTGGGCCGCGGATATCTTATGGACGTGAGTCATAGCCTGCATTTCTCACCACTCGGCGAGGTGAGAAATGCAGGCTAGGAGCCTGTCCCACAGAAAAAGGGGGACAAGAGGTAG
>JAPPLB010000188.1 GCA_028819575.1 Bryobacterales bacterium
CGACGATCGCATCGTCCACGACGATTCCGATGGCGAGCACGAAAGCGAAGAGCGACACCTCATGGAGCGGGATGTCGAACACCATCATGGCGGCCAAGGCGCCGATCGCGGAAACGCCGAGACCGACGGCGACCCAAAACGCCAGCCGGACTTCGAGAAAAAGGCCCAGCGCGATCAAGACCAGCAACAACCCCAAGGCTCCATTCTTGAGGAGAATGAGGGCGCGCTCCGAGAAGACCGAAGAGTCGTCGTTCCAGATGTTGATGCCCACGCCATCGGGGAGCGTGGGTGTTATCTCGTTCGCAACATGGTCCCGAACGGCGCGCGCCACATCCATCACCCTCTCGCCGTCAGCTCGCGAAACCTCGATGAACACAGCTGGGTGGCCCTGGTGCCGCACGAGCAAAGCCGAGTCCTCGAAGCCATCGCGCACCTCGGCAATATCACCCAAGCGCACCACCGTGCCGTCTTCGCGGCCGAGGATGACGATGTCCTCGAAATCCTGTTGATCGTAGCTCTGCCCGAGGGTCCGAATCCGCACCTGGGACTGCTCGGTATTGATGCTGCCCGCAGACAGATCCAGGGAACCGCGGCGAATCGTATTGGCGACATCGGTCAGAGTAAGCCCAAGGGCCCGCAACCACTGCAGTGGCACTTCGATCGAGATCTCGTAGTTGCGCACACCGCTAATCTCGACCTGGGACACGTTCGGGAGCGAAGCGAGATCGTCCTCGATACGGTAGGCGAGCTCTTTCAGCGAGCGCTCGGGAACGTCGCCGTAGAGGATGAGGCGCATCATGCTCTGGGCGTTGGTCATTTCCCGGATTCGGGGCCGCTCGGCTCCGCCCGGGAACGTCTGAATACGCCCGACCGCCGACTCGATTTCATCCTTCTTCGCGCCCATGTCCGTACCCGAGTAGACTTCGACCCTGACGGACGCCATGCCCGGGGCCGCTACGGACCTGACCGCCTTCACGTCCGACAGTCCCCTGACCTCATCCTCGATCTTGACGACGATGGACTCCTCCACCTCTTCGGGCGTTGCACCGGGGAACGGCACGGAGATTTCGAACTGGTTGAAGGGCACCGTAGGCCACGCTTCCTGCTCGAGGCCCGTCAGCGACACGAGGCCCACAGCAACGATGCCGAGCATCAGCAGATTGGACGCGACGCTGTTGCCCGCCATATAGGCAATCGGTCCACCGGGTTCGGCGTGGTTGCTTCGGTTGAAACTCATTGGTGCGGGTCGGAGCGGGTGTGGAGAAGCACCCACGTGTCAGCGGGCTGGAGCAAGAGTTCGAGTACGATACCTACCAGTACAGTTTATCGTTCAGATTTTCGGATATAGGGTTTTCAGCTTGATGCGAGCATCTCGAGTGGTGAACTGCCAATCGACGGTGACCTCCCGATTGTTCCGATGCTGCTCCCAGGCGCGCATCTGGTGACGCACGGTGGCAAGGTCGGGCATCCACCGGTTGAGGCATTGGCCGCCCAGGGCGCTCAACTCGATCTCGGCGATGTCGAGCCGGTTGCCGTGCTCGGGCGTGTAGTGGATTTTGAGCCGCTCGGCCAATGCCCGGGGCTTGCTCGGGCGGATAGCTGGCGTACAGCGACTTGATCCCGTCGGTGTTGAGATTGTCCAGCACGAGCACCATCTCGCTCGGCCTGCGGATAGCGTTCCGTCAGCATGCTGTGGATCCAGCGAGCCCAGTCCTGGCGCGTGCGCCGTTCGCTCGCCTCGACGTGGCGGCGCCCCGTCAGGGGCTCCACTTCCAGAAACGAGTTCCAGCCACTAACCAGCCCCTCGCTTCTTCAGGCTCATCCTTCAATGAGAAAATGCTGAGAGAGCGTCGACCAGCGTGCGGACCTGCTCCTAGATGTAGAAGACGAACGACTGCTCCACCTCCTCGCGCAAAATGGCGGGGGCAGGACGTGGAAACTTCGATCGTGTTGAAGGGCAGGGTGGGGTACGCTTCGAACGCTATGCCAATCAACGATAATGACTTGCATTTCTCACTGTCTGAAGGAAGCACGCGATAAGAAGGCCGTGATTCATGTTTCTTGATTCGTGATGCAAAAAGCAGAAGCACTTGATAGGGCAATCATGGCTTTGTTGCGCTTGCTTGCCGTTCTCGATAGTAAAGGGGGTGATTCGTGTTTCACTAGCCGCACGGACTTCTTCTCGCCAACTAGTGAAACATGAAGGCCATCGGTCCACCCGGTTTCCTGCGTACTTCCTTGTTCCGGCTTATCGCGCCAAGGTGGTCCCGGTCTGTACAACCATGCCTTCAGTGACAAATTGAACGCCGCCGACGATGACCAACTCCCCGTCTTCGAGATCACCGATTACAAAGACCTCATCGTTGACACGCTGCAGAACGCGCACGGGGACGATACTCACCTTCTTGTCTTCACGTACCGTCCATACCTCGTTGCCCGTTTGCAATGCCGGGCGTGGCATCCGGAAATAGCTCTGAGGAGCAAGACCCCGGATCTCTACCTCCACAAACTTGCCCACCAAAAGCGGAGGCGTGCTCCCGATGCGACGGGTCCCGTCCACAGGAACCCCTGCGGAAAAGGGATTGGGCACGCGCACAATCACGTCAATGGTTCGTGTCTGCTCGTCGATGGATACCTCAGCCCGATCGACATAGCCCCGCCAAGCATAGACTTTCTCGTCGAATCTGGCGGTCACACGGGTGGTCACCCGCCGTGAGGAGTCCCCTGCGCGAAGTTTCCAGAGCCCCGGGATCAAGGCGGCGCTGGCGTCGGACACGGGAACGACTACCTCGACGGCATCGGACGCGAACAGCCGCCCGACAGTCTGGCCGACGGTAACATATTGCCCCACGTCCACCGATTCGCCGCGCACATAGCCGTCAAAGGGCGCCCGTACTTCGGTGCGGGACAGCGCCAACTTGGCTGCGGCTATCTGGACTTCCACGCGGTTCAACTCGGCTTGTGCCGCCTTCAACTGAGGTTCCTTCAGAGCCAGCGGACCCGGCTCTCCGACCGAAGACCCGGCCTCGGTCTGCTGGCGGGAATACTCCTCGAATTCAGTGCGGGCGAACGATGCTTCTTCCTGGGCGATATAGAGCGCCACCTTCCGGGCCTCGAGATCGGCCTCCGCCTGGCGAACGCGATTGAGGTAGTCCGCTTCTTCGATGCGTAAGATGGTCTGGCCCGACTTGACATGCCCGCCACTCTGGAATCCCGGATCAAGCCAGGTGACTCTACCCGTGACCAACGGAGCAATGTCGATTTCAGCGCTGGGCCTCACCGTTCCGGCACCGTATACGGGGATGGCGTCCGAACCCGTCACAACCCGAGCTGACTGTACGAACGGGATTTGGGGCGGCGGCTCGCGACGCTCCGGTTCGGGAGCCAGCGACACCAGATAATAGGCCAGGTACACTGAGCCGGCAAGGATGGCGACCGAAGCCAAAAAGCCGATTAGTTTACCCATGATGATCTATTCGGTAGATATCGTTGCAGCTTGGAACTGTGCTGCACGGGTGGAACCGTAAATGGAAAAAGCATCCGGATCATGGACCGTCCTCATACCTCTGAAGGACGTGTGAGGCGCAAGACAAGTATATCCCGGATCGCGCTCCGTCACCGTGCTGACATCAGGCCGCTGCACAGGAGGGCAGCCGGTATGCCCAACGGGAGCTTGTGGCTGCATCCCAACGAACCGGCGTAGACTCTGCGAAAATAGCCCCGAGCCAATCTCGCTCGCCAGTATCTCACGAACGGGCCGCTGAGTTGAGAATATTCATGACCCGAGAAAAGTACAGTCTGAGACTGAAAATCGCTGAACTAGACCGTCTGTCTTACCATTGGCAAATGTGAATCCCCAGTTAGATCACTTCCGGGAGCCGGGTTTCTGAGATTGACCGAGTGAGAGAAAGCGCCGGAAGGTGCAAGAAGGCAGAGCGGTTGCGGCTTGAATGAACGGCGTCACTCAGCGCCCCTAAAGCCAGACCTGACCCCGGGGTGACCTCCAAGCCGGTCACTTGGATTTCCATACCCCCGTACCACTTCTCCAGATGCAGCCCGCATCGGATTTTGAGATACGATAAACAACCAGATTCTGGTATTTATGGCTGCCCTATTAGCTCAGAGAGTACTGCAGCCGTCAAACCACGTGTTATCAGTGAAAATGCCGGCAAAAAGCACTAATCGTAAAAAGAGTCCCTTGCTTTCCCCTTTCCCTGAGGGTTGGTACTTCGTTGCCAGTCGTAAATCCATACTGAAAGAGAAGCTGATTCAAAAGACCTGGTTGGGTGAAGAAATCGTCGCTTGGAGCGACGCTGCAGGCCGCATCTGCGTGGCCGTGGCGGTCTGTCCGCATTTGGGGTCCGAGCTGGGGCCCGCTGCGGGTGGCAGGGTGAGTAATGACTGTCTCGTCTGCCCGTTTCACGGCTATGAGTTCGACGTCAGCGGTCAATGCGTTGCCACTCCGTTCGCAGCGGCGCCCAAGGCCGCGAAGCTGGAGGTGTTCGAGACGCGGGAAGTACTTGGCATGATCTTCGCCTGGTGGGGAATCGATGGACGTCCATCGCAATGGAGCCTTCCCGAAGACCCGCCGACCAGTGCCGACTGGTGCGAACTGGGGTTCCGTACGCTGCGATTTGCGGGCCACCCCCAGGAAACCAGCGAGAACGCCGTGGATCTGGCGCACCTGCGGTACGTGCATGGCTATGACAATGTGGAGCGGGTCGAACCGGTGACTGTGGACGGCCCTTATCTCACGAGTTGCTTTGACTTCAAACGCACCAAGACCATCGCCGGGATCATAGACATCACTTTCGACGTCTCCGCCATGACCCACGTTTTTGGACCAGGCTATTCGTTCGTCGAAATTCATGAGCGCTCCATTGGAATGGATGCGCGTTTGTGGGTGCTCGCAACGCCTGTCGATGGCACGCTGATCGAACTGGTGCTGGCCAGCCAAGTACGGCAGATGCGTAGTCCGAAACGGCCGATCGTCGGTTTGAGGTTCGTTCCGCTGAGATTTCGCGCCAGGATCATGAACCAAATCCTTATGACCGCGCAGAAGCAGGACGTTATGCAGGATGTGGTGATCTGGAGTCGGAAACAATACCGATCCCGCCCGAGACTATGCCGCTCCGACGGAGAGATCGGGGTATATCGACGCTATTGCAAACAGTTCTACCCCGATCAGGAGATTTCCGTCCAAGACGTACAAGTCGACCGCGTCGCCGGGCAAGGAGAGGCACCACCACAAAGTGAGGACATTTTTTGAGTCACAACTTGCCGGGCGGCATCTAATGAATAGACAGTTACTGGAGGCAAGATGATCAGACCGACCCGACGACAACTGACGCTCGGCGCCGCCGCCCTTCTTCTGGGGGTGAACGCGCAAGCCAAGAAGCCAAGGAGATTCGAAGTGACGCGCACTGACGAAGAGTGGCGGCAACTGCTCAGCCCGGAACAATACGCCGTGTTGCGAAAGGAAGGCACTGAGCGCCCCGGAAGCAGCCCGCTGAATCGCGAGAAGCGCCATGGCGTCTTTCATTGCGCCGGTTGCGACCTGCCGTTGTTCTCTTCCGAAACGAAGTACGAAAGCGGCACCGGTTGGCCGAGCTTCTGGAAACCACTCGACAACGCCATCGGAACTTCCGAAGACCGGTCATTCTTCATGACGCGCACGGAAGTGCATTGCCGCCGCTGCGGCGGTCATCTCGGCCACGTCTTCAATGACGGGCCGCGTCCCACCGGATTACGCTATTGCATGAATGGCGCGGCGATGACGTTCAAGCCGGCTGAAGAGGGCGCATCCGATTTCTAAGTCGCGCCCTGCTTCGTCGCAAGATCAAACCTTACCAGGGAGGCATTCCCATGCGTTTCCGCGGCATTCTCACTTTGTTCGCTATTGTTCTTTCTTCGGCAGTGGCCGTCTCGGCAGCACCAAAGCAGGATGGAACGAGCGCCGCCATTTTCGCCGGCGGCTGCTTCTGGTGCATGGAGCCGCCCTACGACAAGCTCGACGGCGTGATCTCGACAACCTCCGGCTACACCGGCGGCTCGGAAGTCAACCCCACTTACAAGCAGGTCGCCTCGGGCAGGACCAGCCACCGCGAGGCGGTCCGCATCGAGTACGACCCCAAGCGCGTCAGCTACGAGCGCCTGCTCGAAGTCTTCTGGCGCAACATCGACCCGCTCGACGGCCGCGGCCAATTCTGTGACAAGGGCCGGCACTACACGTCGGCCATCTACACGCTCGACGACGAACAATTCACCGCCGCCGAAGCGTCCAAGGCCGAGCTGGTATCGCAAGGGAAGCTGAAGGGCGAGATCAAGACCGAGATCCTGCCGGCCGGCCCCTTCTATCCGGCCGAAGACTACCACCAGGACTACTACAAGAAGAATCCGATTCGCTACAAGTACTACCGCTGGGGGTGCGGGCGCGACGCTCGCCTGAAAAAACTCTGGGGCGCCCCAACGGACGACTGATCGAACGGCCCTGGCCTGCATTTCTCACCACCCGACGGCAGAAGCACGCGATACGACCGCCAGGACTTCGTTGCGCTTGCTTGCCGTGCTCGACGTACTGTTCAAGTACGCCT
>JAPPLB010000072.1 GCA_028819575.1 Bryobacterales bacterium
CTGACGGCCCTCTCACCCACTTCGCCTCGCCACGTGGTGAGAAATGCAGGCTAGGCGCTGCGGGCGACATCGGGCGCTAAAACTCATCACGGACTGACGGAAGAAGCGCCCGTTGTCACTCCTGCGGGCGTCAGAGTCGTCACCCGCTAGAATCTGAGGTAGAGGCCCACTATTGAAAAAAGCAGTTCAAGCTAACCCACTTGACGGTTTCCGCCTCTGGCTGAAATATGCAGACGGAACCGAAGGCGCTGTAGATCTCAGCGATCTGGCAGGCCGGGGAGTATTCGAGGCTTGGTCGGACCGCGAGCTCTTCGAGGCTGTGGCTGTCGACGAGAGCGGCGCGATCGTCTGGCCTGGTGAAATCGACCTGTGCCCCGACACCCTGTATCTTCGATTGACGGGCAGGCCAGCGGAAGAGATCTTCCCGGAGTTGAAGCGCGCGCCGGTCGATGCCTGAGCTGAGTCGATTCTACGGGATCGTCATCAAGATGTACTTTGCAGATCACGGACCACCTCATTTTCATGCGGAGTATGCGGGTACAGAGGCTCTCATCAGTATCGAAACACTTGCAACTTTCGCAGGTGGGCTTCCCCCGCAGGCGTTGAGCCTCGTCAGAGAGTGGGCGGGACTGCACCAGGATGAACTGCGAGCAGCTTGGGCGAATGCCAGTAAACTCGAGCCGGTCGACCGAATCGATCCTCTACCGTGAGACCCCTCTGTTTTTTCATCGCGTTTCCGGTCTCAGATATGCTTGAGGACGGCAGCTTGGAACTGTCCCCGCTCAGGCTCCTACCGCAATGTTCTCCTCTCTTCCCGGATCCAATGCCGGAGGGCAGTCGGTGGTAGCGCGGTCATTCACGGGTTGAGCCCTATCGGTCGAGGCGGCGCTGCGGTTGCATGCCCGCCTTTCTCACCTCTGACCGCCGAGAAAGGCTAGCCTGCATTTCTTACCACCCGACGGCCGAAGCACACGATACGACCGTCAGGACTTCGTTGCGCTTGCTTGCCGTGCTCAACGTACGGTTCAAGTACGCCTGCGCGCGCCAAGCGGCTCGCGCCTCGTCCTGACGGCCCTCTCACGCACTCCGCCTCGACGCATGCTGAGAAATACAGGCTAAAATGGGCGCACCAGGAGGCTTCATGACCAGCAAACTTTCCCGGCGGCACTTCATCGGCGGAGCGGTGGCGTCGACCGTGGCGGCGCAGGCGACGAGCGGCAAGCTGCCGACGCGCGTGCTCGGCAAAACCGGCGTCGAGGTCACACAACTTGCGATGGGCTGCGGCAGCCGCCTGATGATGTACGAGGACGAGCAGACGGGGATCGAGGCGATCCACCTGGCCCTCGATCAAGGGGTGCGCTATTTCGATTCCGCGCAGGCCTACGGCGCGGGCAAGAGCGAAACCTGGGTCGGCAAGGCGCTGAAGGGACGCCGCCAGGAAGTCTTCCTGGCAACCAAGATCAAAACGCGCGACTTCGACGAAGCGCTCCGCGAAACCGAGCGAAGCCTGCAACGATTGCAGACCGACCACATCGACCTGCTCCACTGCCACAGCCTCTGGTATGAAGACGACCTCGCGGCGGTCGAGAAGGGCACACTCAAGGCGCTGTACCGCATGCGCGATGAGAAGGTCGCCCGCTTCATCGGGGTGACCAGCCACGTCGACCCGAAGACGCTCGCCACCGCGCTGGAACGCCATGATTTCGACTGTACGCAAATGGCGCTCAACGCCGCATTGCAGGGACGCAGCACCACGGGGGAAAACCTGCCGCCGGCGCCCGCCAACAGCTTCGAGCGGGTTGCGCTGCCGGTGGCGCGTCGAAAGAATCTCGGTGTGCTGGCGATGAAGGTGACGGGCCAGGAGAATCTGCTGGGGAAGGCCCCGGGCAAGTCCACGATCGACCCGCTGCTGCGCTACACGTTGTCACTGCCGGTGGCGGCGGCGGTCGTCGGCATGCCGAAGCTGGATTACATCCGTCACAACACGGGGCTCGCGAGGAACTTCGAGCCCATGCCACGCCACGAAATGGACAACTTCTCGCGGGAGATGTCTGAAGGGAACAAGATGGCGCTCGACGCCCGCTTCTGCCGGCACGAGGACGTATAACCTTCGCGGGACAAGCGGCCCTGAAGCTGTCCGCCGCTCGGAAGGGATAGCTGTGGCCGGTCCGCCAATCGTATGAGACTGCCCCGCCTGTACCCCATCATCGACGCTGAGCTACTCGCGATGAGGGGGATCGAGCCGGAGGACATGGCCCGGACCCTCGCTGACGCGGGAGTCCGGATCGCGCAGTTCCGCCACAAAGGACCTTATACCCGCGACGCCCTGGGCCGTGCGGAGAACATCGGCCGCATCCTGGAAAGCGCCGGCGCCGCATACGTCATCAACGACCGCGCGGACATCGCCCTGATGGCCGGCGCGGACGGCGTCCACGTCGGACAAGACGACTTGCCGCCCGAAGCGGTCCGCCGCCTGGTGGGGACGAAGTTGGCGGTCGGTTTTTCCACCCACAATCAGCAGCAGCTCTGCGCCGGCGATCAGGAACCGGTGGATTACCTCGCGTTCGGCCCGATCTTCCCAACGGCGTCGAAACTGAATCCCGATCCGACGGTCGGCGTGCAGGAACTGGCGCGGCTGCGGCCGTTAACGAAGAAGCCGCTCGTTGCCATCGGGGGCATCACGCGCGCGAATATGCATGAGGTGTTCGAGGCCGGAGCGGATTCGGTGGCCGTCATCTCGGACCTGGCCGCGGAGAACCTGCCCTCACGCATCGCGGAATGGATGAAGCTTACTGCGGAGCAGTAGCCGATTTGTCGCGTCGAAGAGCGGCAACGCGCCATAATCTACACATGCCTTTCTTCATGTGGGCCGCTCGTGCCGGCCTCATCCTGCTCACTGCTATCGCGGCCGGCGGCAGCGCCGCGGCTGCCGATCTACCGCCACTGGGCGAGAGGATCCAGCTCTTCAACGGCCGCGATCTCAACCGTTTTGACACCTTCCTTCGCAATCAGGGATTCAACAACGACCCCGATCAAGTGTTCCGGGTGCAAGACGGCGTCGTGCACGTGTCGGGCAAGGAGTACGGTTATTTCATCACCAAAGAGGAGTACGAGGACTACTATTTGAGGGCGGAATTCAAGTGGGGTCTTCCAACCTATCCGCCACGCAAGGGCCGGGCGAGAGACAGCGGCATCCTTTTCCACGTTGTCGGCCCGAACCGGGTGTGGCCGAAGTCGATCGAGTTTCAAATGATCGAGGGGGGAACGGGGGACATCCTCGTGGTGGGCGGCGCGGAGCTTACGGTCAAGGGCGAGACCAAGACCCGCGGGCGTTTCAACCGGTTCGGCAAGGGACCGTGGAAAGACTACGCCGCGTACCGCGATCCGGAGGGTGAAGTCGAGAAGCCACTGGGAGAATGGAACGTCATTGAAATGATTGCCGCTGGCGGCGCCGTGAAGTATTGGGTGAACGGAACCTTGGTGAATGAGGGTACGGGCGGAAGTCCGGCCCGCGGCAAGATTCTGTTTCAGTCCGAGGGGGCGGAGGTGTTCTTTCGGAATATCGAACTGCGGCCTCTCAAGAAGTAGCCGCGCGAGGCACTGCAAGCAGCGCCGGAGGAACTTGTCCGGGCGGTGTTCGTAACTTGTCTAGGGGGCTAAGCATGCGGTTCGCACAAATACTGCTGTCCGTCGTGGGCGGCATCGTGATGATTACGCCGGCCTGGGGGCAGGTTCGCCAAGACCGGGTTTCCTTTGGCCGGGACATCGTCATCGAGCGGGGCGAATCCGTCGCCGACGCGGTATGTCTTGGCTGCTCGATTCGCGTCGAGGGAACGGTGAGGGGGGATGCCGTGACTATCGGCGGAAGGACCACGGTTTCCGGCCGGGTTGACGGGGATGTCGTGGCCATTGGCGGCGGAATTCGCTTGACCGGAGCTGCAGACGGAGACGTTGTGGCGCTGGGGGGAACCATAGAACTAGGACCGGGCGCGTCCGTCAGCGGAGACGTGGTTGCGCCGGCGGGAGCCATAGAAATAGAACCTGGCGCGGATGTCGGGGGAGGGGTGGTGGAGGGCCGGGTTTCGGGACCATTTGCGACTTTCGACCCGATCGCCGGCGTTTTCGATGCCGGCTTGATCGCCGTTCTGGTTCTGGTTCTTTTCCTGATCGCGGCGCTCATCATTCAGCCATTACTGGCCCTGTTGTGCGCTGCCGTGCTCGGGCCACAACGGTTAGACGTGCTGGCGCGCACGGCCGCCAGCCGCGGGCTGATGTCTTTCTGTGTGGGCGCCGGCCTGCTGACGGCTTTTTTTCTGCTCAGCCTCGCCGGCATATTCATCCCGCTGTGGATTCCGGGGATCGGGCTTCCGTTATCCCTGATCCTGTTTGTGCCCCTGGTGGTGGGCTACGCGGGTATCAGCTACTGGGTGGGCCACGGACTGCTGCCGCAAGTCAACGCGATGCTCGCGGCGTTTCTCGGAGCCGTGCTCGTCACGATTATTCAAATGATCCCGATTGTCGGATGGATCGCGGGCATGATCTTCTTTCTGATGGCCCTGGGCGTGCCGGTCACCAGCGGCTTCGGGACCGCGGTGGGATGGATGGACAGCCGCTTGAACCGCCGCTCCTAGGCGCGCTGAACTCCACGCCGACCTTTTGTGGGCGGCGCCTATCCGCCATAAACCGGCTTCTACACCAATGTGGTCGGGCAATCTGCCTCACTATGGGAGAGTCTCTCCGAAAAGCATCCATTCATCGACGGCAGAAGCGCACATCCTTTGCCGCAACGTACACCTTGCCGGCGATCAACGGCGTTCAACTCAGGACCGGAGCCGAAGAGGCCTTCGCCTTCATTTCCGGTCTGTGCGAAGCAGGAACGATCCGCTTCGACAATCCGGAACCGTGGCGGCGCAACGTCAAGGTGATCCCGGTTTGACTCAGCCGAGGCAGCCCTCCAGTGATTTGCGTGAGCACGTTGCCGTCGCTGTGGTAACGTTCTGATCTCATGGCCTTCTCTCCCGGTCGAATCCCCGGCGCAAGCCGCCACGCATTTCCCGACGGTACCGGCATCGTCGTTGTTATCGCTCTGCTTGCCGTCCTGACCTTCTCCTGCATCGCCGACGGGCCTATCGATACCACACCGTTTCTCGAACAAGTCGACGTCTTCGAAGCCGAAACCGACGGATATGCCCACTACCGGGTGCCCGCCATCGCCGTCTCGCCGAAGGGCACGGTGATGGTCTTCGCCGAAGCTCGCAAGAGTTTCCAGGGCGACTGGGGCACGCAGCATATCCTGCTGCGACGCAGTGCGGACGGCGGCAAGACGTGGGACGCGCCCCGCAACATCGCCCACGTCGAAGGCGAGATCCAAGCCAACCCCGTCGCTCTCGCCCAAGACCTCGACTCACCCGGCGAGGACACCTACAACAACATCGTCCCAATCGTCGACAACCAGACCGGCGAGATGCACTTCCTTTTCTGCGTCGAATACACCCGCTGCTACTCGATGACCAGCACCGACGATGCCGAAACCTTCAGCGAGCCGGTCGACATCACCACAACATTCGAGCAATACCACGACGAATACGACTGGAAAGTCATCGCCACCGGACCCGGCCACGGCACGCAACTGGAAAACGGACGTCTCATCGTTCCCGTCTGGCTTTCCGACGGTACGGGCGGACACGCTCATCGCCCTTCGATCGTGTCGGTCATCTATAGCGACGATCACGCCAAGACGTGGCATCGCGGCGATGTCGTGGTTCGCCATCCGGACTTGAAAAACCCCAGTGAAACGCTGGCCGTGCAGCTCACCGACGGCAGAGTGATGCTGAACATTCGCAACGAGTCACCGAAACACCGCCGCGCAGTCTCTTACAGCAGCGACGGCGCAACAGGCTGGTCGGCACCCGTTTTTCACGAGGAGTTGGTCGAGCCCGTCTGCATGGGCAGCATGATCCGTCTGACGAAGCAACCCGAGAACGAGAAGAACCGCATCCTGTTCATCAACCCCGACAGCAGCGAACCGCGCGACCCGGCCAACCCCGAAGGCAATTTCAAGCGCCAGAACGTAACCGTCCGGCTCAGCTATGACGAGGGTGAATCGTGGCCGGTCTCGAAGCCGCTCGAACCGGGAGTCAGCGGCTACAGCGACCTAGCCGTAGATCCGGACGGGACGATCTACGTCATCTACGAACGCGGCACGCCCTCAGACCGCGGGACTCACGTCGGCTTCCTCAGCGTCGCCCGATTCAACCTCGAATGGCTCACCGATGGTCAAGACAGCCTTAGCCGACGCTTGTGAACGGAGAATCGGCCTCCATCCGCGTGATCGCAAAAATGAGGTCCAGCTTCTTCAGGCGCTCGTGACTACATATGTAGGATTCGGAGCATCCGCGCTACAGGCATAGCGGAGCTCGAGAAAGGCGCCGGGGCGTGCAAACTCTCCGATTCCACGGTACTTCATCGACACTGGGGAAGTTCACGAACCCCTGACCCGGTGCGATTCTTGATCGCCCGTTGCCGCCGAAAGGTCTCGACCGAAAGACGACGGCCATCCGTCAAGATCGAGATCAGCCCTTCCAGATCCGTTCTGAGCACGCGGATTCCTCGATCGGTCAGGCGTTCGATCACACTCGGATGGGGATGACCGAAGGGATTCCGAAAGCCCGCGGAAACCACGGCGAACGTTGGCGCCACGCGATCGAGAAACGCATCCCGCGTCGAGGTGGCACTGCCGTGGTGGGCGACTTTGAGGACATCGGACTCCCGCAATTGCGGTCCGTCGAGGAGGCTCTCTTCCGCGCGGGCCTCGATGTCTCCCGTCAGCAGAAAACGATGATCTCCAAAGCTCGTGCTGAGTACGAGCGAGCGGTTGTTTTCGCGAAGGCCGGCCAGAGCGGATTCAGGAGACGGACCCAGGACATCGAAAACGACATCCCCCATCGACAGACGGTCTCCTTGCTGCAGCGATTTGACCGCAATCCCGCGGGCGGTGACCGTATCGATCCAATCGCGGTGTTCATCTCCAAAGGCCGTCCTGGATAGCCAGATCTCGCCAATCGCAAAGTTCTCGAGAAGCGCCGGTACGCCCGCGAAGTGGTCCGAGTCGGAGTGAGTGATCGCCAACACGTCGAGACGGCGGATCGACCGCGACCAGAGATACGGTGACACCACCGCATCGCCGATATCCAGGGTCCGTGTCCCACCGAAGTCGGGCCGCCCGCCGCCGTCGACCAAGACCGTCTGTCCGTCAGGCAAGGCCAGAAAGAGCGATTCACCCTGACCGACATCGATCGCAGTGAACTCAAGATGGTCCGGCATCAGACGCGGCGTAAACGGGTGAACCACAAGGAGCGTCAAGCTCGCCGCGAACAGCGACCAGGCGCCCAATCGCCACCGCAAGGCACGGCCGAAACTCAACGACAGCCCCATCAGCGCCAAGCCGAATAGAGCGGCGAGCCAAAACGGCGGCGGAGGCGCTCTCAGATCGACGGGCAGATCGGCCGCAAACCAGCCGACGATCGATGAAATCGCTTGTGCGAATGACCACGTCAACGTTCCCAGCAGCGTGGAGTTGGTCAGCAATGCCAGCATCCCCAGCGGCAACGTTACCAGCAGGAGCGGCATGACACAGAGGTTTGCCAATACACCACCCCAGGAGACACGCTGGAAGTGCGCCGCCATCGGCAAGGTCAATCCGGCCTGGATGACCGCGGAAACAACAAGGAGAGCCGCCATCCAAACGACAATCCGCAAGCAGCCGACCACGGCGCCTGCTATCAGCCGGCGGGGCAGGCGTGTCAGCAGGGGCAACGGCTCGATCCACATCCGCAGAGCGACCCGAAGCTGTGCGACTCGCGGGTCCAGGTGCAGGTCGCGATCCTCGTTCCACAAGTCGATCAATGTCCGCCGATACGGCTCGATGGTGGTTTCCAGCAGCGGCACACCGATCCCCGCGATCAGCGCCACGGCCAGGAAAGACATCTGAAAGCTTGCGTCGAAAAGAAGAGCCGGATCGATCAACAGGAATACGAGGGCCGTCCCCGCAATCATATTCAGCGCTCGTCTGTGCCGGTAGATCAGGGTGCTCACCAAGTAGGCGCTGCACATCCACGCCGCTCGCATCACGGGCAGCGCGGCTCCAACAAAGAACGCATAGGCAACGATGAGCACAATCGTGATCAGGGTTCGCGCCGTCGCTGGAACCATCGCCCAACGCAGCAGGAACAAAACCACAAAGGCCATTGCGCCCACATGCAGACCGGAGATGACCAGGGCATGATAGGCTCCAGTCCGCTGAAAGTCCTCGCGCGTCTGCCGGTTGAGGCCTGTGCGTTGGCCGAGCAGGAGGGCGCGGAGAATGCCTTCGACTCTCTCGTCACTCTCGTGATCGGCGAACAGGCCTGTGAGCCGCCGCTCGGCGACCTTCCGGGCGCTCCAGACCAACGACAGCCACCAGGATCCGCCTCGCCCGTCAAGGCTGTGGATCGGCGTCCCCGCTCGAACCGATGCCGTCAGAAAAATGTGGCGCGATTCCAGGTAGCCTACATAATCGAAGCATCCCGGGTTCTGAAAGTTCCTTGGCTTGCGAAGACGGGCGAGGAACTCGACACGTGTTCCGTGGGCCAGATCCAGCGCGGGGTCGTCCGCACCCCGGTAGACGATCACCTGAACGCCTCCATGGGCGACAGAGTCGCTGAAGACGGTCTCGACTTCGAGGACGAACCGGTCGCCGTAGTCCACCGATTCCGGCGGGCGGCGGACCCAACCGCGAAGGCGCACCGGGTCGTCGGCTTCGTCGCGGCCCTCAATCCAGACCCGATCTACCCGCCACGGATCGGGGACGTCCGGACGCGACCCCAGCATGACGCCACAGAAGAAAAAACCCGAGAGGCAAGCCACGAGACCCGCTCGGTGCGCACCTGTCCGCAGCCCCAGCAAAGCCAGAGCGCCCAAAAGCAGGACTGATAGCAAGGTTTCAGCAAAGGAGAAGACCGCTAGCTGCGAGACGGCTACGCCGATTGCCAGGGCGGCCAAGGGCGCAACCAGCGGATGCTTCATCCCTAGCACGCCCTCTCGCAGCCAAGTTGGGGGGTAAGCCGGGGCCTTTCTCGCAGCCGACGGGAACCCGCCGCACAACCCCTATTCCTGGTCGGGGCTCCCACCGGCGCGTCTAACCAGTTCGTCCACTTTCTCGACGAGGGTTTCCTCGACGGCCGCACGGAACGGGCCGGGCAGCGTGCCGAAGAGCATCGCCCCGCCCCCTTCATAGCCGCCTTCCTTGAGAACCCGCAGACTCGGAACGTAGCTGAAGACATCATCGTTGTAAGCCGACACCCACGTATTTCTTGCGCCATACGCCCGTTTGAATCGGATCGAATAGTCGACGACGACTTCGCCCGCCAAGCCGATGAAGGTGAGATCCTCACCGAACCGCCAGACGTGAATCGGGTACGGATACGCCCGCATCAAATCACCCCCGGCGGCCAGAATCTTGAGCAACCGCTCGGCATGTTCGCGAACACGCCGGTTCTTGTCATTCAACCGCCCTTTCAGCTCCTCCTCCGTCGGCACGCGGAAAGGAAGCGCCACTTCGTCGAAGGCCGCGCGCAAGGGTCCTCCGATGGGTCTCATCGCGCGCTTGAGGACGTCATCCACCGCGATGGCCATCGTATCGCCATAGCGCTGAGCCAGTTCGACCTTGCGGCGAGGCAATGGATTCTGGTCGGCGCTGCAGCCGTTGACAAACAGAGCCACGGCCTCCGGATGGCGCTTCTCGATTGCCTCCTGCGCATAGCCCGGCCAGTCGCCGTTGATCTGGTAGTCGCTCAGAACAGTGGCATGACAGGCATAACCGAATGCGATCGCCAGCAGTGATCCGTCAGTCTTCTTGACAGCGAGCACGGGCACGTCGTGATCGGTAGGGCCTGGGTATTCCGGATGTCCCACCCGGCGGCGATTGACGGCAAATCCGGCAAGGCCCAGACGGTAGGAGAGTGTTGCCGCCTCGCGATTGCCGATCGCTTCGCCGATGACCTTGACAACGTTGTCGATGAGTTGCGCCTGATAGCGCAATATAGCCTCTTTGTGCTGGTCATTCAGCGGGTAGGTCGAATAGCGGTTGACCGTCGTGATCGGCCCGCTGTGTGTATGCGACGCGTTCAGGACAAACCTCTCGCGGGCGAGCCCATGCGTTGCGGTTACGCGCCGAACGATCTGCTTTGTCACATCGGCGCGAAAGCCTCCAAGATCGGCAGTAACCAGAACAGAAACGACACCGGCGCTGTCCTCGAGCGCGAGGGCTTTGAGATGAAGGCGTTGCCGAACACCTTCGGACGGCTTTTTGCGAGAGGCGTAGCCAGCCAACCAGATTGACTCTTTCGGTGTGATGTCAACTCGAGCAACTCCCGCTTTCCAACTCTCGGCAGCCGTACTCGTGGTGACCAATACAAAGATGAAAGTCAAAAAGCGGCATGGTCTCAAAAAGATCTTGCGTCTCACGGAGGTTCCTCTTGCGCGCGAAAGTCGTTGCGAGCAAAAGTTTACCATCGATCAGGCATTCGGCAGCATGACGAAGCGGGTCTTCCCAGTCAAGCTATGGGAGAATATGGGCTGGCGTGGGGCGGTGAAGGGATGTCCGACTGTGAGTTGCTCGTTGAGATCAGCAAGGTCGCCGGTGACCGGGCCAAAGTGATGGACTTGGTGCTCGCGCATTTCGACGCCGACACAGGGACGATTCACGTGTTGGGTCCGGACGGCCTGCTACACCTCGAGGCTGCGGCAGGCGGCATCCCGGAACCCTTGCTGGACGTGATCCGAACCATTCCGGTTGGCAAGGGGATCGCCGGGTTGGCCGTTCAGCGCCGAGAACCGGTCCATCTGTGCAATCTTCAGACCGATCAGAGCGGCGACGCGCGGCCCGGTGCACGCGCGACCGGCGTACAAGGCTCGATTTGCGTCCCGATGATGGCCGCCGCCACAGCTGTGGGTGCGTTGGGCATTGCGACCCGCAGAGAGCGGGACTTCACAGGCGATGAGACGAAGCTGTTGCAACAAGTGGGTCGAGTGCTTGTCTCCTAGGAGCCGACAGTCTGGCTTAAAACTATGGATGTAGTAAATATTGAGAGCCTGCTGCAGCCGGACAATCCGTTCATCCGGCTCAACCTCAGGGACAATGTGGTCGTGGCGCGGGTTCCGCTCTCTGCGGGCTCCAGCGTTCAGTTCGAGAGCACCGAGATCCCAATCCGGCAAGCAGTGGGAGCAGGCCACAAGGTGGCGGTGAAGACGATTCGGGCAGGTGAGACGGTCTTCAAATACGGCGAGGAGATCGGTCGGGCAGGAGCCGACATTGAAGCGGGCGACCTGGTCCACGTTCACAACCTTGAGTTTGACGTGGGCGAGCGGAAGTATGAGTTTGCCAATGCCCTGAACGACTTAGAGGGCGTGCCTCTCCTCGCCGCAGACACCTTCCTTGGATACCCGCGTGCGGATGGCCGCGCCGGCACACGCAACTTTATCGCGATCGTCGGCGCCAGCAACTGCGCCGCGTATGCAACCGAGCAGGTTGAGGCTCAGTTTGCCGCTGAATCGCTTGACGGTTCGGGAATCGACGGCGTGATCGCGTTTCCCCACGTAGATGGCTGTGGCCAAGCGGAGGGAGCTGATACGCAGCAGCTCCGCCGAACCCTCGATGGCCTCGCCGATCACCCGAATGTAGCAGCGGCCGTAATGATTGGCCTGGGGTGCGAGGTCAACCAAATTGGCTATTACACGAGGGAAGAGAACCGTGACGAAAACGGTGCACCCCGGCGGGGCTTTACGCTGCAGGAGAGCGGAGGAACAACGGCTGTGGTTATGGACGGCGCAAAAGCCGTTCGCGAAATTATTGAGGAAGTCGGAGGGGGCCAGCGCGTACCGTGTCCGACCTCGAAGCTGGTGGTGGCGTTGGAGTGCGGCGGCTCGGATGCGTTTTCGGGAATCACATCGAATCCGAGTGTCGGATACTTTTCCGATCTGCTGGTGAAGCAAGGCGGAACGGTGTGTTTGGCTGAAACGACCGAAGTATATGGCGCGGAACATCTGCTCACAAGGCGAGCTGTCAGCCGGGAGGTCGGCGAACGGCTGCTCGAAAAAATCGAGTGGTACAAACGCTATGTCGCCGGCTTCGGGTTGGGAATCAGTTTCGATTCGAATCCTTCTCCCGGAAACAAAGCGGGGGGGCTGACAAATATCACAGAAAAATCGCTCGGAGCCGTCGCCAAAGCGGGCATGTCGAATCTTACAGCCGTTTATGATTTTGCTGAAAGGATTACCAGCTCGGGCTTCGTTTTTATGAACACCCCTGGTTATGACCCGACTTCAGTTACCGGCATGGCGGCCGGCGGGTGTAATGTCTGCTTGTTCACAACGGGCCGTGGCAGCGCGTTCGGCTTCCCGACAGTGCCTGTCGTAAAAATCGCATCGAACTCACAGACGGGACACCATATGAACCGGGACATGGATATTGATTGCGGCACCATCGCAGAGGGTAAGGAGGACATTCCGACGGCCGGAAAACGGATTTATCAGTTCGCTCTCGACGTTGCGTCTGGAAGAAAGACCTTCTCCGAAGCCCTCGGGCACCGTGAGTTCATTCCCTGGCGCATCGGTCCGGTACTCTGACCTGCATTTCTCACCACGCGGCGAGGCGAAGTGGGTGAGAGGGCCGTCAGGACGAGGCGCGAGCCGCTTGGCGCGCGCAGGCGTACTTGAACCGTACGTTGAGCACGGCAAGCAAGCGCAACGAAGTCCTGGTGGTCGTATGGCGTGCTTCGACCGTCGGGTGGTGAGAAATGCAGGCTAGGCCGGAGCGCAGCCGCAAAGAAGGTAATTAGACCTTTGCTGGGGCTGTTCTTGATCAGCCACCAAGACCGTTGGCGTGATGCCGACCGTCTCTTCAACATCGGATGCCAGCAAGAACCCGTGAACAAGAGCGGAACCGATGAAACCAAGTCCTCATCGGATGGCGTCCGATCAGACTCTACAAGGCCGAGAGACCTGCTTGAGAAAAGGGGTTACGAGACGATAGATCCACAGGCGAGGGCGTTAGTGCAAGGTGACCTTTCCGCCGTTCCGAGCGGATTCATAGATGCCGAGCGTAAGTTCGAGTGCGGCGTAGCCTTCTTCGCCTGCAACGAGCGGTTTACTTCCGGTTTCAATCGCCTTGCCAAAGTCGAGGAACTGTCGCTTGATCGGTTCCAGTGAAATGGCCATCGGATCGGATGCGCCGGAGTCCATGCCCCTTTCCACAAGCGGAACGTCGTCACTGGTGTCGTCGTCAACATCCCAGTCCGTGAGTTGATCACCGGTGAGTATCGCCGAGCCCTTCGTACCGTGGATCTCAATGCGTTCGGGATATCCGGGGATGATCGCAGTAGAGGCCTGGATGACGCCGGTAGCGCCGCTTTCATAACGAATGACAGCGTTGACAAGGTCTTCGGATTCCATCTCGTGGGCCGCAGCGATCTGCCACTGGCCAAAAACTTCCTTCACGGGACCCGCCAAGTAAAGGAGCAGGTCGAGACCGTGAATTGCCTGATTGATGAGCGCTCCACCCCCCTCAACATCCCAGGTGCCTTTGCCGGGACGGTCGTAATATGGCTGAGGCCGATGCCATTTCGTGTAGCTGTCCGCTTGTAGAATTCTGCCGAGGCGGCCCTCCCTCACGGCCTTTGACAGGAACAGCATCGAGTCATCGAACCGGTGCTGACTCACGACGCCCAGAACGCGGTGCGCGGATCGAGTAACTTCGATCATTTCTTGTGCCGCTTCGAGTGTGAGAGCAATGGGCTTCTGAACAAGGACATGTTTGCCGTTCGCTGCGGCGGCTTTCGTCATCTCCAGGCGAGAATCGGGGAAGGCGCAGATATCCACGAAGTCAATGTCGGGCCTAGCGCAAAGATCACGCCAATCGGCGATGAACTCGGCGCCATACTTGGTCGCGAAGTCGCGGCCTTTCCGTTCAGAGCGATTGGAAACGGCGACTAGTCGGTAACCGATCTCTTGATAACTGTCGCCGTGCTTGTGGGCGATGGCTCCTGTACCGATTAGGCCGACCTTCATGAGGGAAGCACCTCCATGACTTATTTCCTACGAATGTAGTTTTAATGGTGCGCCAAGCCCTTTTTTCCTATGTCCGTTCGGAAGCGCATGCCGTCAAAGTGAATCTTCTCGATGGCGTTGTAGGCGGTATCCAATGCTTGCGCCAGAGTAGCACCGCCGGCGGTAATGCCCAGCACCCTGCCCCCGGCGGTCGCGAAGTGTCCACATTGAATGCACGTACCAGCGTGAAAAACCTTTGCGCCGAGCGTCTCGGCTTCTGGAATGCCGGTAATACAGCGGCCCTTTGGATACGAGCCGGGATAGCCTTCCGAGGCGAGGACAACGCAGGCAGAGGGTCCTTCTCTCCATTGAACGAGGCTGGCATCGAGGCTTCCGCTAGCCGCCGTAGCGAGCAGGCCCGCGAAGTCGCCCTCGAGCCGATACATCAATGGCTGGGTTTCGGGATCACCCATCCTAACGTTGAACTCAAGAACCCTTGGTCCTTCGCTGGTGATCATCAGACCACAGTAAAGAAAACCGCAGAAGGGGTGTCCGAGGTCGCGCATACCGGCAAGCGTCGGCTCAACAATTTGATCGATGATCGCATCTCGAAGCTCGACTGGCAGAATGAGCGGGTCGCAATAGGCGCCCATCCCACCGGTGTTGGGCCCTCGATCGTCATCAAGAGCCCGCTTGTGGTCCTGCGTGGGTGGAAAAATAAAGTATGTCCGGCGGTCGCAAAGCAGAATGAAGCTAAGTTCTTCGCCATTCAGGAATTCTTCAAACACGAGGCGCCGCCCAGCGCCTCCAGCGATCTCGCCGGCGAGCATCTTGCGGGCCGTTTCGGCGGCCTCTTGCCGAGTATTGGCGATGATGACGCCCTTTCCTGCAGCAAGACCGTCGGCTTTGACAGCAACAGGATACTCAAAACGGTCAAGATGAGCATCGATGTCTTCCAGAGACTCCACCACCGCAAAGTCGGCTGTCGGTATGCCCCGGTCGACCAAAAACTGCTTGGCGAATATCTTGCTGCCCTCCAGTTGGGCGGCGAAAGAACTGGGTGCCACGATCGGCAAACCGTCAGCCGCAAAGGCGTCACCGAGTCCGGAGACCAGAGGAGCTTCAGGACCTACTACCGTCAGGTCAACTCTCAAAGTGCGGGCCAAGGCGACCATTTCGTCGGGTGCGCCAATGTCCGCAGGAATGCAAGATGCCTCCATGGCAATGCCGGCGTTACCCGGAGCACAGAAGATGCGGTCGACGCCGGCGGATTGAGCAAGACGCCAAACCAGAGCGTGTTCTCTTCCACCACCACCGACGACCAAGATTCTCATATGTCAGGAGCGCTCCGATGATTCATGGAGCTGCGGCAAGCGCATAGAATAACAGGAAAGCCAACGGTAAGCGGCTTTTCAGATCCGACCATGACTCGATCATTCCATGAAGCCTACGACGTTGTCGTCATCGGGGCGGGGCATGCCGGCAACGAGGCTGCCATGGCTGCGGCGAGAATGGGGCTTCGGACAGCGCTGGTCACACTGAATCTTGACCTGATTGCTCAGATGTCCTGCAATCCGGCGGTTGGTGGGATCGCAAAGGGGCATCTTGTCCGTGAGATCGACGCGTTGGGCGGCATCATGGGCGAAGTGACGGATGAAGTTGGTATCCAGTTCAGGTTGCTCAACACAAGCCGTGGTCCGGCCGTATGGTCGCCGCGGGCCCAATGTGACAAGAAGCAGTATCGAATCGAGTCCCGACGCCTGCTTGAAAGCGAAACGAATTTGACCATCAAGCAGGCGGAAGTTGTTGATCTGGTGTTGGATAAGCAGGGCGGGCAGCGTCAGATTCGCGGTGTTGAACTGGGAGACGGCCGCACGATCGGCGCGGCCGCCGTCATTGTGACTACAGGGACTTTCTTGAACGGATTAGTCCACATCGGTGAGCGAACGTTCCCTGCGGGACGAAGCGGCGAGCCGCCCTCGGTGATGCTCGGTGAAGTGCTCAGGTCGCTGGGCTTTCGTTGCAGCCGACTAAAAACGGGTACGCCACCTCGTTTGGATGGTCGTACCATCGACTGGACGCGATTTGAAGCCCAGCGAGGGGACTCCGAGCCGACGCCATTCTCGTTCCAGACGGAACGGATCGAGCGGGAACAGATTGAGTGTCACATTGCGTTCACGTCGGACGAAACACTTTGCGTATTGCGGGAGAACATCAACCGCTCGCCTCTCTATAGCGGTCAGATCAACGGCATCGGACCTAGATACTGTCCGTCGATTGAGGACAAGGTCGTCAAATTCCCAGATAAGCCGCGTCATCAAATTTTCCTGGAGCCCGAGGGGCTTGATACCTATGAGGTGTACGTCAATGGAATGTCTACCAGCATGCCCATCGACGTGCAGGGTGCGATGGTGGCCTCGATCCCGGGACTGGAAAGGTCCGAGATCATTCGACCCGGATATGCAATTGAATACGACGCAGTGGACGCGACTGAACTCCGCCATACTCTCGAGACAAAACGAATCCGAGGCCTGTATCTGGCGGGTCAGATCAACGGCACGACTGGCTATGAGGAAGCCGCGGCGCAGGGCCTGATGGCCGGAATCAACGCGGCCTGCGCGCTACGGGATCAAGAGCCCGTCGTACTCGGTCGAACCGACGCATACATTGGTATTCTCATCGACGACCTCGTTACGAAGGGTACAGACGAACCGTACCGCATGTTCACCTCACGGGCCGAGTTTCGGCTTCACTTGCGGATCGACAACGCTGACCAACGATTGACTCCGATTGGCCATGGATGCGGACTGATCCGAGGACGGAGGTGGGAGCGATTCAGCAGGGTGCAGAAGGAACGCGAGCGGGTCCGCGAGTTTCTCAACCAGTACTGTCCGAGCCAAAACGACAATCTCGGAGTCGTACTTGGGAGCAGTCCGAGACCGCCACGGCTAGTCCAGTTGTTGAAACGACCCGAGTTGCGCGTCGACCATGTAAAGAAGTTCGTGGAGAGGACCACTCAGGCAAACCTGCGCGATGCGGATTGGAGGGCGATCGAAACGGAGATCAAGTACGAGGGTTACCTGGCTCAGCAGTTTCGGAGCATTGAGAAGCTTCGCCGAGCGGAAAAAAGGAAGATCCCTGCTGACTTCCATTATGAAGGCATTGCGGGGCTCTCGAATGAGATTGTGGAAAAAATGGAGCGTGTCAGGCCGGCGACGTTGGGTCAAGCGTCACGCATTCCCGGCGTCACACCAGCCGCGATCTCTATTCTGAATTTGCATTTGAGTAGTGGGCGCTCAACACTCTGACGTAGAGCGGTTCGACGCTCTCTTGAAGTCCTTACTGTCTCCCCTTGAAGTTGAGCTCTGCTCAAATCAGATCATTCGACTAAAAAACCACTACAAGCTGCTCTTGCGATGGAATTCTCGTATCAACCTGACGAGCGTACGGGAACCAGACGAGATTGCGGAACGACATTTCGGTGAGTCTCTGTTTCTTGCACAACTGCTGCCTCACGAAGGAACGGTGGTCGATATTGGTTCCGGCGCGGGATTCCCTGGGTTTCCCGTTTCGGTAGCGCGACCATCATTGCTGGTGACGCTGGTAGAATCCGTCCGTAAAAAGGCTGCGTTTCTGCAGGAGTTAGCCAGAAATGAAGCACGTGTAAAGGTTCATGCAGGCCGTTTTCATTCGGTGGACTGGAAATTCGATTGGGCGATCTGGCGAGGAGTGGCATTAGAAGGGATCGAGAACGATATCGCCCTATGTGTCGACCGAGTAGCCGCGATCACAAGTGAACGCCAGGCTGCACAATGGAAAAGGCGAAAAAAGCTGATGTGGGAGCAGGAACAAGTAATCCCATGGGACAAACGGCGAGTTGTTCTCGTCGGGCGGTCTATCCATGTTCCACGTGAAACGTAGACGCGGGTTTCCTGCTTCCTTCTTTTTGGCCGCCCTGTATCGCTGTGCTAGAGTGTGATGTCCCGAAGGCCGGGGAACCTGCTCCTTGGGAAGCATCATTGCAATCGCTAACCAAAAGGGTGGAGTCGGCAAAACGACCACCGCCGTTAATCTCTCGGCCGCTCTCGCTGCGGCCGACTGCCGAGTTCTTATCGTAGATTGCGACCCACAGGCCAATGCCAGCAGCGGGCTCGGCTTTCAACAGACCGAATCCGAGCCATTTACACTCTACGAAGTCCTCATCGAAGGACTTCCATACGATACGGCCAAACGAGAGACTCAAATTGAGCAGCTCGACCTGCTGCCTTCCTCGCGAAACCTGGCCGGAGCCAATCTGGAACTTGTTGACCTATCGGATCGCGAGCTCATCCTCTGGTCCAGACTGGCGGATGCCCTTGCGGCCTATGACTTCATCTTTCTCGACTGCCCACCGGCACTCGATCTTCTAACCCTCAATGCGCTTGTCGCCGCGGATTCCGTGCTCATTCCGATTCAGTGCGAGTACTTTGCTCTCGAAGGCATCTCGGCACTCCTGGACACCATTGACCGGGTTCGCGAATTCTGGAACCCGGATCTGATGATCGAAGGAGTTCTTTTGACGATGTTCGACGAACGCACGACGCTTGCACGCCAAGTCGCATCGGACCTCCAGGAGTTCTTTGAAGGGCAGGTATTCGACACGGTCATCCCACGAAACGTTCGCTTGGCGGAAGCCCCCAGCCATGGCCGATCCATTATCCAATATGATCTCCGATCACGCGGAGCAGAGAGCTACCTGGGGTTAGCTCGGGAATTCCTTTTCCGCCGAGGGCAACATCCATCGCACCAGGCGGGCCCGTGAGTGAGGTTACCTCCATATGTTCCTGAAATGGAAGGAGTTAACAAAAGATGGTTAGAACGCCGCCGCAAAAAACCAAGTCTCGCAAGGCCCTGGGTCGAGGCCTCGGGGCACTTCTACCGAAGCGGAGTCCGTCTCAGTCTCCGGCGGACACACGAGGACGCTCAAGGCGGGATGCCGTCCAATCTGTTCCTCTGAGTCACATCAATGTGAATCCGACGCAGCCGCGCCGTGCTTTCGATCCTCAAGCGATCGAAGAGTTGGCGCAGTCAATTCGTGTAGATGGCGTGATCCAGCCGATTGTTGTTCGACAGCAACAAGATCGGTTCCAGCTTGTTGTTGGGGAGCGGCGTCTACGGGCCGCTCGCCTCGCAGGGCTAGACGAAATACCCGCAATTGTCAAAGATGTGAGTGACGAACGCCTCTTGCAGGTTGCACTTGTTGAGAACATCCAACGTGAAGATCTCAACCCAATCGAAGTGGCCACGGCCTTGCGAACCATGGCTCACGATTTGGACCTGAGTCATGAGGAACTGGCGGAACGTACCGGCAAAGACCGCACTAGTGTAACGAATCAGTTGCGTCTACTACGATTGCCGGAGGATATCCAGCAACTCGTGGCCGAGAGGCGCCTTTCGATGGGCCATGCACGTGCGATATTGAGCCTTGACAATGTGGAACAACAGAGAGCACTTGCCGAAAAAGCGGCCGCTCAGGGATTATCCGTGCGACAGGTTGAGCGGACCGCCAGAGAATTGAACGAACCTCGCAAGGGTGCGAAGCAAGACAAACCTCTCGACCCCAATGTGCTGGCTGCTCTCGAGCGCTTGGAAGAAGTCCTGAGTACGAAAGTGCGTCTGGTTGAACGCGGACGTAACGGGGGCAAGATCGAGATCGAATACTACTCTGCGGACGACCTCGACCGCATATATACTACAATTGTAGGGAAGGGGTGATCCTACTCGCTCTCGATTCGCTCGATCAATGCCGCCGCGCGTGCTCGTGCGATGTGCACAAACCTCTGATCGCCTGCCACCTTCCGTAACACTGGAAGGAAGTGATGGGAGGCAACAACACGGTTCTTGTCGAACGAAGTTTGGAAATAGAGAAGCGTCTTGTTCACACCAAGCCGGTCGAATCTCACCACACGCTCAAGCTCGAACAGGTGATTTGCCGATTCGGCCATTCGTAAGAACCAACTCTCCAGAGTTTTCGCGTCTGGTTCCTCCGTATATACATAAGCGGCCTCCTCTCTCTGCCCGTTGCCACTGTCGTACCGCAAGATCTTGTCACCTGTGAACGCTACTTTACGGTCGTTCCGGATGGGTCGTCTCAGGCCATCGAGTTTTTTGACGAGTTCAAAGATTACTTTTGTTTCCCGAGGGCGCAGTGTGAAGGCCCAGGGGTCTTCCTCGTCAGGCTCTTCCCGATAGATCGCGTTCCCATCGGAGGTCAATTCCACCTCGAAGTAGGGGGGTATGCTGCCTGGGAAATCACGCGAGAAGAAGAGAGTCTCCTGAGCATGAGCGGTAGCTGCTAATGCGAGCAGAACGCAGATCCCCAGCAGAAACCTATTGATTCGACCGGCGCTGTTCACACACGTCGTTGGTCTCCGGTGCGTCACATCTTTCCCCCGGCACTTCGCATCGAGTGACAGAGTGCAACGGCCAAGGCGTCGGAGGCGTCGAAAGAGCCGTTGATCTCGTCCTGGTCCGACCCTAGCAGAGAACTCACCATCATGCGGACTTGATCCTTGGTGGCCTTGCCATAGCCGACGACACTGCCCTTCACCTCGAGCGGTGAGTACTCGCCAACAGGTAGACCTGACTGTGCGGCGGCGAGCAGAGCCACACCGCGCACATGAGCAAGACGTAGCGCTGAGCGCAGATTGACCGCAGCGAACACTCCCTCAACAGCCATCTCATCCGGGGAATGCTCTTCCAAGAGGTTCCGCAGTCCGTCGTGAATAACCCGTAAACGTTCTCCGAAGGCGTGCTTCGTTGAAGTCGTGATCACACCACAGGTCAAGAGCCTGTGTCGACGTCCGTCCGTCTCGATGACGCCGTAGCCGGTTCGTTTCGAACCACAGTCAATACCTACGATTCTCATTGCTTTGCGACAGCTTCGAAATGAGGCCGCAGAGATGTGAATTCTACGCCGAAAGGGCTTTTAGTTCCTTGTCGTCGATGGCGAAGTTCGAATAGACGTTCTGGACGTCGTCGTGGTCTTCGAGGAGGTCGAGCATACGCAGCACGGTTGTCGCGCTCTTGCCTTCGATCTGTACTGTGCTCTGTGGAACCATGGTGACCTCCGCTGAAGAAGTCGCCACGCCGGCTTCTTCGATAGCCTTGACAACATCATTGTGGGCTTCACAAGGTGAAACGACATGCCAGTTCTCACCTTCATCGACGAGGTCCTCGGAGCCGGCGCCGAGAGCAATATCCATGAGCTGTTCCTCGTCGGTATCTTCCTTCGGCACGATGACAAGGCTTTGCTTGTTAAACATCCATGCGACGCAGCCGTTCTCACCGAGGTTACCTCCGTTCTTTGAGAAAAGGTAACGCAGCTCGCTGACGGTTCGGTTGCGGTTGTCTGTGACGACTTCGACGATGACGGCCACGCCGGACGGTGCGTAGCCCTCGAATGTGATCTCTTCGTACGAGGCGCCTTCCAACTGTCCGGTGCCGCGGAGGATGGCCTTCTTGATGTTGTCCTGAGGCATGCTTTGCCCCTTGGCGGCGGCGATAGCGGTACGGAGACGCGGGTTGGCGTCAGGGTCTCCACCACCCTCGCGAGAGGCGATTTGGATCTCCCGGATAAGACGGGTAAAGACCTTGCCCCGCTTGGCATCCTGAGCGGCCTTCTTGTGTTTAATGGTCGCCCACTTGGAATGGCCCGACATGTTGATTCCTTTAACGTTTGGATTCGACCGCTCGGTGGCAGCGCGGGAAAAGGCCTCAGCAAAGAACTCTGCGGAAGCCGCCGTTCGTCCACAGACATCGGGGCTGAATCTTTCAAGAGAATAGCAGAAAGGCTTTGCAGCCAAGGAGTGGACGGGAGGTTGGGGAGCGCACACCGACCGCAATCAGCTTGTCTATAATGGCGTTTCAGAGAGCAGCGAGGAGCATACGAATTCAACATGAATAAACGGGGGTTTCTATTTGTCTTTATCCTGGCGGGTGCTGGTCTTGTCCATGCTGCCCACATCTATGAAGAAACGGCTTCGGTACACGACATCATGGAAGTGGTGCAGGGGCCGAGCATGAAGAAGCTCTCGGAGATGATGAAGGCGGGCGGCCCGCAGACCGATGACGATTGGAAGCACGCTCGGGAACACATCTCGATCCTGGGTGAAACCACGCAGCTATTGCTGATGGGCAACCGTGTGAAGGATGATCCCTGGACACCGGGCGCTCAAAAGGTGATTGACGGATCCAAGCAGGGCACTGCGGCCGCGAAAGCGAAGGACGGCGACGCGTTCCGAGCAGCAATGGGTTCAGTGGGCGCGGGTTGCCGGTCGTGCCACAAGGTTTACAAGAAGAAGAAAAAATAGGCGGCCACCTTCGATAGCTTGAGCCGTTCAACCGGTCGGGCTGGTTTGATCCATATCGAACGGCGGGTCTGGCTGTACGCGGATTCCCAAACCTCTCTTCGCGGGGCTGCAACTGCAGGCGTACGGAATTACTCGTACGTATCCGTCTTTCCTTCGGAATCTTCCGCTCCAGGCAGTTTTCAGCAGGCCTGTCTATCGAAGTTTGACTACCGCACCTCCGCGGTCTTTACTGCGTAGCGCGGCGTCCATGAAGGCGAATATCTCGATAGTGACATCGTTGGGGACGGGTGGTTCACCGGTACGGAAAAACTCGACGACGCGAACGAGCATGCGTCCATACGCCCCGCCGGCTTTCGTCGACTGCTTGATCTCATCCTCTCCATAGGCGATGGCTCCGTAGCCACTCTTGCCAGAGCGGATTCCCCGCACGGTTCCAATACGGCCATCCTTCCAGAGGCCCACGATTACGTCAGCCTCTTCGGTAAACGTGCGATGTACGGAGACGCAACCGGGTCCCATGATCGTGTAGAGCAACTCGATTGGATGAATGGCGTACCACGATAGATCCAGATGATGAGTAGGGTGGATCGAAGCAGGCCCCCACGTGATCGCGCCCTTGAGTCCTTGCACTCGAGTCTCCGCAACGGCATCGGTATAGCGCAGGCTCGACGTGCTGAACCATGGAACGCCGTGCATCTTGCCAAGCCGCGCGATCTCGCGAACGTCTTCGAGCGACGCGGCAAGAGGCTTGTCAATGAAGACCGGCTTGCCGGCTTCGAAGACCGGTTTCACCTGCTCCAAATGTCGGCGGCCGTCGACGCTCTCGAGTAGAACAGCGTCCACTTTGGAACAGAGAGTCGGGATGTCCGGGACGATCTCGACACCCCAGTCCTGTTCGAGTTGAGCCGCGTACTTGTCGACCCGTGTGCGGCTGCTTTCAACGTCAGGGCTGCCGCCTTTATAAGCAGCTACGATGCGAGCGCCGGGCACGTGATCGGGGCGCGAGGGATCGTTGAGTATCCTCGTAAACGCCGGGACGTGCGAGGTATCGGTACCGATGATGCCGACTTTGATGGGTTCAGCGGCTTGGTGGGGAAGGACCACAAGCAGGGCTAAGACGAGAAGACGAATCTGCATGTCAGGCATTCTACACCAGGGAGTGATGGGAAACGGGTCCGGCAGCTTACCGGATACGGATGTGGAGTATCCGTCCATTTCAGAGCGGGTCTTTCGGAATCCCTTGGCGCTCGAATGCAAGGTACGCGGGCCGCCGGCTTCCCAAGGGCTACAGGACGGGTTTGAATCGTTCCATCAAGGCTTCGATTTCCTTGACTTCCTCAGAGCGCACTTCCGGAAGCGGAGGCCGCACCGGTCCCGCAGGCTTACCAAGGATCTCCATCGCCTTCTTCATCACAGACACCTCATAGCCCTTGCGCCGGGCGCGCAGAGCGTAGAGAGGAATCACATAGTTCGACATGAGCCGAGCAAGGCTGGCTTGGTCGAGCATCGAGGCGCGTTCGTGCAATTGCAGCGAGAGCCGTGGAGAAAGCACGGCAATACTCGACGTGTAGGTTCGAATGCCGATCGAATAGTAGCCCGGCACCATGTCGTCACCGATCCCGCCGATCCAGTGCAGGCGATCTCCGCATCGCTCCATGATGCGCTGATAGGCGCGTAAATCCGCTTGACCCTCTTTCCAGGCGATCAAGTTCGGAATCGCCTCACAGAGTCGCCAGACTTCGGTCGCCGAGAACGTCGCCCAGTCACGGCTGTATACAAAGAGACCGAGATTCGTTGCCTCTCCGATCGCCTTGTAGTAGTGGAGCAAACCTTCGCGATCGGCGTTCGGATAATAAGGCGGGAAACAGAGGATCCCGTCGGCGCCCGCCTCCTCGGCCTTCTTGGCCATTTCGACGGCGAGGGGCATGTTGAACCCGACCCCGGCGAGCACGCGGGTCTTGCCGCCGACCTCCTCGATCGTGGCTTTGATGACCTCGAAATGCTCTTCGGGAGTCATCGAATACATCTCGCCGGTTCCACCGGCCGCCACGACCGCGCACAGCGGGAACCTCAGCATCTCGGCAACGTTCTGACGATAGCCCTCGATGTCGAGTGAAAGATCGTCTTTGAAGATGGTGACCGGGAATGTGATCACGCCACCAAGTTGGCCTTTGAGTTCCTCTGCAGTCATTGGCGGGGAAGCCCCTTTCTTGCGCAAACCGTCTAGCTTAGCGGTTCGAAGAAAGGGTGTCTATGCCACAGAAGGCTACGGAGCCCCGTGTGTCTCCGAGCCTTTCTCTGACATGACCAGAGATCATCGGCCGCAACCAATAGTAGCCCATCTCGCACTCAATGCTTGAGGATCGACCTTTGCTGAGGCGCCGTCGGCAGCTCCTACCAGCGCGGCAGTACTCGCTCCCAGTTCGGATCGACGTGCATGCGCATCTCGGCCTGATCGTCGCGTTTCCGATAGGGCACTTTCTCGAACAACGCCTTGCCGCGAGCGATCTGGTCGTAGTCCAGGTCGACGCCCAGGCCCGGCTTTTTGGGAATCTTGACGCAGCCGTTGACGATCGGGATACGTCCGCCGGCGACGATCTCGTCCTTCTCGGACTGCCACGGATAGTGCGTATCGCAGGCATAGGTAAGGTGCTTCGTGGCGGCGGCGGCATGCGTCATCGCCATCAACGAAACTCCTAGATGGCTATTGGAGTGCATCGAGAGCCCGATTCCGAAGACCTGACAGATCTTGCCGAGGTACTGCACCTGTCTCATGCCGCCCCAGTAGTGGTGATCGCACAGAATCACCTGCACTGCTTCCTTCTTGACCGACTCGGGAATATGCTCGAACGACGTCACCGCGACGTTGCTCGCCAGCGGCGTATCGACGTCTTCGGCCAGCAGGCCTGCGCGAACTGCCGCCATGCCGTCGATCCCCATCGCCGGGTCTTCCAGATAGCCTCCGCCAGAGAGTTCTTCTTTCAAGTCCCGGCCCACTTTGATCGAGGTCTCGACGGTCCAGGCGCTGTTGGGGTCGATGCGCAGAGGTACGCTCGGGCCGAACTCCTGACGGATCTGGCGGATCGTCTCGACTTCGATCTCCGGATCGAAGACGCCGCCTTTGAACTTGACGGAACCGAATCCGTACTCGTCGAACATCTGCTTTACCTGGCCGACGAGCGCTTCCGGCGACAGCGCCTCGCCGTACTTGTCCTCGCGGGCGTCATCGCCTTCACCCCCTCCGCCGCCGTGCTTATAGAAGGGATACGCCGAAAAGGGAACCTCGTTGCGAACGCGGCCGCCGATCAGGTCGCAGACTGGCTGTCCAACGGCGCGGCCGATCAGGTCGAGACAAGCCGTCTCGATAGCGGCGTAAGTGCGGCTACTGGTGTCGAGAGGATTCTCGCCGGGAACGTGGTAGGTCTGCGAGCGATCGAGGCCGCCGCCTTCGCCCTCGACGAAACCGAGCAGGTCACCCGTCAGGCGGTAGGGGTTGGCGCCTACGACCCGCCCGCTGACTTCCCGAAGTGCTGCCGCCGGCTTCTCGCCGCCATAGGTCTCGGCGATACCGACGAGGCCGTCTTCGCTTTCGAGTTCAATCACGTTCCGCAGCGCGTAGGGAGCGTGCAATCCGTAGGAGCTACGCAGTGGCGGGTCCGCCATCGCGATGGAATGGACCCTCATGTCGACGATTTTCATGGCGGGTAATCCGGGTGACCAGCGGTTCGAAAGGAAGCACTAAGAATATCGAACCGGCGGGTCGGGAAGCCTTTGGCTATCATGAAGCATTCTTCGAAAGCTGTTCGTCTTGAGTACTTCAACGATAGAGCCCCCGGTACAGGCGCCTGCGTCGACTGCTCCATCCGCGGCGGCTCCGGCGATGGCGGCCATCCTGACAGGCCCCTTCCTGCTGCTCTGCCTCGGGCATTTTGCGGTCGACTTCTATGCCGGTTCCGTCGCCACGCTGCAGCCGCTGCTCGCCGACAAATATTCGCTCACGCTGGCGCAGGTCGGCGTCCTCAGTGGTGTTTTCATGTTCGGCTCGGCTGTGATGCAACTCTTCTTCGGACTGCTGTCAGACCGCATCCACTCTCGGTTGTTCGTCGTGTTAGGTCTCGCCACAGCAGGTGTTTTCCTGTCGAGCCTGGGTGTCGCGAACGGCTATCCGATGCTCCTGGCGATTGCACTGGTCGGTGGAATGGGAGTCGCGTCATTCCATCCCCAGAGCACGTCACAAGCGGCCGCTCATGCAAAGTCGCGGCGCGGACTCACGGTGGCCATCTTCATCGCGGCGGGCATGGTAGGCCTCTCGCTGGGTCCCATCTACTTCTCGACCTTGGCCGAAAGGGTCGGGCTCGAGCAACTCCCGTTAGCCGCTCTGCCGGCGCTCATCATTGCGGGGTTTCTGCTCTGGATGCTGCCCGCGCCCGCCAACGGAAGGACAAACGGCGAGACATCCTTCGAATGGGAGCCCTTCCGAAGGCACTGGAAGCCTCTCCTGTTGCACTACGCGCTGGTCGTCTTGCGATCGGTCGTGCACTTGGGCCTTGCTCAGTTTTTGACGGTCTATCTATATCAGGATCGAGGATTCACACTGAAACGGGCGAGTATCTGGCTGGCCATCTTCTTCGTCAGTTCGGTGGTCGCCTCGTTGACCGGAGGCAGCCTGGCGGACCGCATCGGCGGTCGCCGCGTCGTTCTGATCTCGATGATAGCTTGCTTTCCGTTTTTTGCTCTTTTCCTCGGTACGACCGGATGGTTGTCTCTCGCCGGTCTCTTCGTGGGAACGCTCATCCTGTTGCTGACGAATCCGGTCATGATCGTCATGGCGCAAGCGCTCGTACCGGAGCAGGCAGGCACCGCGAGTGCGCTGGTGATGGGTTTCGGCTGGGGAATGGCCGGTATCACGCTCATCCCGATGCTGGGATGGATTGCCGACTATGTAGGTTTACAGGCCGTGTTTTGGGGCGTGGCAGCGCTACCCTTGCTGGGCTTCTTGATGGCCCTGAAGCTTCCGAAGGAAGCAAAGGCCGGCTAGAGAAAAGCGCGATCCGTTCACCGGTCCTGTTCAGATGCCTCGATCTTTCCTGTTGCGGCGTTGTGGCGACGGCTCCTGTGTTGGCGGCACCGGATGGCTGACCGCTTGACTTCGGAAACGCGCTATATTGCTGTATTCGCTGTTCCCCACCTGCAAAGCAGCACTCCCCGCACATCCAAATTCTCCCGAAGTACCACAAGACCGACATGCCCAACGGAGCCGAACTATTCATCGCCAGCCTCAAAAAACTCGGTGTCTCCCACATCTTCACCTTGGTGGGTGATCACCTGAACGAGATCCTCCGCGTCGCCGAGCGCGAAGGGCTCGTGATCGCCGACACGCGGCACGAATCGGCTGCCGTTCACATGGCGGACGGGTGGGGCCGCATCACGAGGCAACCAGGTGTCTCGATGGTCACCGGCGCACCCGGGCATACGAATTCTCTCAGCGGCATCGCGACGGCCCACACGACAGGCTCGCCGATCCTCGCGATGAGCGGCATGAGCAGCTCGAAAATGCGAGACCGTTACGCCTTCCAGGACATGGAACAGCTCGCGATGGTTCAAGCCATCACCAAGTACGCGGCCATGCCCGCCGAACCAGGTCAGATTCCGTTCCATATCCACAAGGCCTTTCTGGAATCACTCTCGGGCCGCAACGGCGCATCGCACTTGAGCGTTCCGGTGGACCTGCTCACGACGAAATCGGAGAACCACTACCCGCTCCCCGACGGACCGATCGAAATTCGAAAACCAGGACCCGATTCCAACGAAATCAGTCGTCTGATCGACCTGATCGACAAGGCCGAGCGGCCCGTCGTCATCGCTGGAAGCGGCACATGGTGGTCGGGTGCGAGCAGCGAGTTGCAGACCTTTGTCGAGAAGACCTCAATGCCGCTCTTCACGGTCTGCCTGGCGCGGGGGGTGGTTTCCGACGACCATCCGCTGTGCTTCGGCTACGCCGATCCGACGTTGAGCCGCGCTGCAGCCAAAGCCTTCAAGGAGGCCGACGTGGTCATCGTACTGGGAAAGAAACTCGACTACCGGCTGCGCCTTGGCGGCGCGCGGCTTTTCTCCCCGGAGGCCAAATTCGCCCAGGTCGACATCCATCCGGAGGAGCTGGGGCTCAATCGCCGCCTTGAAGTGGGAATCTATTCGGACGTCAAGCTGGCGCTCCAGGCGCTCAATGATGCCCTGCAAGACCGGACAGCTCCGGACCGCTCCGACTGGCTGGCCAAGGTCAACAAGACCGACGAAGCCTGGCGGCAGGAGCTGGAATCCATCGCAGCAGCACCGTCCGATCCGATGCACCCACTCCACCTCTACATGCAAATGCGGACCTGGGTTCCCGCAGACGCCACCCTATGCTGGGATGGAGGTGATTTTGTCCACTGGGGTCGTTGCAGCATCCCCGCGCGTCGCCCGATGCACTGGCTGCGGCTGGGCGCGCTGGCAGGGTTGGGCGCGTGCTTCCCGATCGGCCTTACGGCACAGATCCTGCGGCCGAATTCTCGAGCCATCATTATCAGCGGCGACGGCTCGCTCGGTTTCTACGCCGCCGAAATGGATACGGCAGTCCGACTTGGCCTGCCGGTCATCATCATCGTCGGCAACGACGGAGGCTGGGGCATCGAGCGCGAGCTGCAAAAGGGAACGTATAACGACGAGCATACCGTCGCCTGTGAGCTGCTCCGCACGCGTTACGATCTCGTGATGAAGGGTTTCGGCGGTGAGGGCGAGCACGTCGATCACCCAGGCCAAATCCAGCCGGCGCTCGACCGCGCCCTCAAGAGCGACAAGCCTTACCTCATCAACGTCAACATCGCCGGAGCCCGGTCGCCGTTCACTCAGTACCAACTTGCCGGCAAGAAATAGTAACTCTGCAGCAAGTCGAGAGGTAGGTCGGTGGCCACGAAGGACCGCGGAAGTCAGCCCATCGTAACGCCGAAATCTTTTTTTCACCGTCCTTTAGAATGAACTGAGAGCGTGTTAGAGGTTTAAGCGGAGGCTGGCAGTATGTTCTTCGATCCCTTGTATCTCCTTTTTGTTCTTCTACCCGGCATGGCGTTGTCAGGCTGGGCGAGCTTGCGCACGAAATCCGCCTTCAACAAATATTCGAAGGTCCGCGCCGCCACCGGGTACACGGGCGCCCAAGCAGCCCGGGCGATGCTCGACCGAGAAGGCCTCCACCATGTCAAGATCAACCGCGCCCACGGATTTCTTTCGGACCACTACAATCCGGCCACCAGGAGCCTGGCGCTTTCCGAGGCGGTATACGACGCGAATTCGATCGCGGCCATCGGTGTAGCTACGCACGAGGCCGGTCATGCCATCCAACACGCCCGGCACTACAAGCCGTTGTGGTTGCGGTCTGTGCTGGTGCCGACGGCCAACATCGGTTCGTCACTCGGCTACATCGTCATGATCGCCGGACTCTTTCTGGGGGCAATGGGCATGTTTATGATCGGCGCTGTCCTCTTCTCGGCGGTGGTCCTCTTCCAGATCGTCACGCTGCCCGTCGAGTTCGATGCCAGCGCCCGCGCGAAAAAACTCGTGGTCGCGCACGGAATCATCTCCCCGTACGAGCGAGAAGGAGTTGACCGCGTCCTCAACGCCGCAGCCCTCACCTACGTTGCGGCGGCGGTCAGCTCGTTGCTGACACTGCTCTATTTCCTGATGCGGGCCGGATTGTTGGGCGGCCGGGACGACTAGAGCGCGCTGACCCACCGGCGTGCAATTCAGAATTGATCTCGACAACGGCCAAGCTCACTGTCACAGCCTCGTCCCTTTCGAGGCCGCAGCCCACGAGGGAAGACCCTTGATACCTCCTGTCTGTTTCACGAATCCACTCCAGCTTTTTGCAATTCTTGTCGTGGCGGCGGCGACGCTGCCCCTTGCGGCGCAACGGCAAGGGCCGGCCTACCCGGATACTCGTCGCGTCGATCACATCGACGTCTACCACGGAACGGAGGTAGCTGATCCCTACCGTTGGTTGGAGCAGGACGTAAGAGAATCGAGCGAGGTGGAAGAGTGGGTCGCCGCCGAGAACAAAGTGACGTTCGCTTACCTTGAAACCATTGCCGAGCGCGAGGGGATTCGAGAACGTTTGACCGAGCTTTGGAACTTCAAAAAATACCTTCCTCCCGTGAAGGCCGGCGGACGATATTTCTACCTTCAAAACGATGGCCTGCAGAATCAATATGTCCTCTATCTCCTGGACTCGCTCGACGGCGAGCCGCGGGTACTGCTCGATCCCAATGAGTGGTCGGAAGATGGGACGGTCGCGCTGACTCGTTTCGTGCCCAGTCCCGAGGGCCGCCATGTCGCCTATGGAACAGCGCAGTCGGGTTCTGACTGGCAGACTTGGCGAATCATCGAAGTCGAGTCGGGACGGATCTTGGAGGACCAAATCGAGTGGGTCAAGTTCAGCGAAGCCACTTGGACGCGCGATGGGGAAGGGTTTTTCTACAGCCGCTTCGATAAGCCGAAAGAAGGCGCCGCGTTCCAGAGCCTCAATCTCAATCACAAGCTGTATTACCACCGGCTTGGCAGCATGCAAGCCGATGACGTGCTGGTATATCAGCGCGAAGATCATCCGGATTGGGGTTTCTTTGCCCAGGTTACCGAGGACGGGCGTTTTCTCGTCATTCAGATCCAGGTGGGAACTGACGAGAGGCACCGCATCGTCTATCGCGACCTCACCGAGCCGTACGGTTCGCCCACGGAGTTGATCGACAACTTCGAGAACGAGTACACCTTCGTCGGCAACGACGGACCGGTGCTGTTCTTTCAGACCAATCTGGACGCGCCCCGGCGCCGCGTCATCGCGATCGACACGCGGCAACCGGCGCAAGAACACTGGCGGGAAATCATCCCGGAGAGCGCGGATACGCTTCAAGCGGTGACGCTGGTCGGGAACCTCTTCATCGCAACGTATCTCAAGGATGCCCGGACGTCAGTGAAGGTCCACAAGATGGACGGCGCGTTCGTGCGAGACGTTGACTTCTCAACGATCGCTACTGCGTATGGCTTCGAGGGAAATCGGACCGACAGCGAGACTTTCTACCTCATGATGAGCTTCATCCTGCCGCCGACAATCTACCGTTACGACCTGATCACTGGAGAAAGCACCCTCTTTCGCCAACCCGAGGTGACCTTTCGTCCCGACGACTTTGCCGTCAAGCAAGTCTTCTATCGCAGCAAGGACGGCACGCGCATCCCGATGTTCCTGTCGCACAAGAAGGGGATTGCTCTTGACGGCGGCAATCCGACGCTGCTCTACGGCTACGGCGGGTTCGACATTTCGCTGACGCCGAGGTTTCTCACCTCGCGGGTCTGGTGGCTGGAGCAGGGCGGAGTGCTCGCGGTGGCGAACCTGCGCGGCGGTGGCGAGTACGGTGAAGCCTGGCACAAGGCCGGCACGAAAACGAACAAGCAAAACGTCTTCGACGACTTCATCGCAGCGGCCGAATGGCTGATCGACAACAAATACACTCGCAGGGAGAAGCTGGCGATCCAGGGTCGGAGCAACGGAGGCCTTCTCGTTGGCGCTGCTTTGACGCAGCGGCCGGATCTGTATGCCGCTGCTCTCCCTGCCGTCGGAGTGATGGACATGCTCCGCTTTCACAAGTTCACGGCGGGCCGCTATTGGACCGACGACTACGGTTCATCTGACAACCTGGAGGAGTTCAAGGCTCTCCATGCCTACTCGCCATACCACAACATCAAACCGGGAACCTGCTATCCGCCGACCTTCGTAACGACCGCCGACACCGACGACCGCGTCGTGCCCGGGCACAGCTTCAAATTCATCGCAAGATTGCAGGCGGCGCAGGATTGTCCTAAGGCGGTCTTGGCGCGCATCGAGACAAGCGCAGGTCATGGGAGCGGCAAGCCCACTTCAAAGCAAATCGAAGAAGCCGCCGACGAATGGGCGTTCCTGGTAGGGAACCTGGGCATGAAGGGCCCGGAGGACTCGGAATAGATCCGGGGAGGCGCGAACCCCGCAAAGCCGATCGTTAGCTCACCAGCGTTGACGGCCCCGGTCGCGCTTATTGCGCCGGCTGCCCTTGCCGCCCCGCCCCGGTCGGTCGCCGCCGCCTGAACCGCGGTCGAAACCTTCTCCACCGCTGAAGTTGGGAGTCTTGGGACGTGCCTCGTTGATCACCAGCGGCCGACCCTGGCAGTCTCTACCGTTGCAGTTTTCGATCGCTTGCAGGGCAGTCTCGTCGTCGTAGATCTCGACAAACGCGAAGCCGCGCGAGTTGCCCGTGAAACGGTCGCGTATGAGCGTGAGAGAATCCGTCGCAACGCCCTGCTCGGTAAAAAAGGCTTCGAGGTCAGACTCAGCAGCGGAGTACGGTAGGTTGCCTACGTAGAGCTTCATCGGAATTCCAGTTGCTTCCCTTTTCGTTGAAATATCAAATTCGCTCCCCCGAGGGAGCAACGTTGAAGAGACAGGGGAGCAGCGGCTCTGCAGCGCTTCGGAATCCAGCCGAGACGAGCCTGGCGCTTCAATATGTCCCTCATCGTCCCAAACTGGTAGAGGGAAGTCAAAAAACTTGAGAAATCGCCGGTGTCTTCTCACAAAGAACCGAAGACATTCCGTGAGCGATTCGACACACTATACTGGGCTCAACCTTTAATGTTGACGATCAGGAGGACACCATGAACAGGCGCCAACTGCTGCGGACCGGTGCGGCCTCGCTCGCAATGCCATTCGCGGCGCCGCCATCTTCTTCTGTCCGGGGCGCCGAGGGGAACCCCTCGGGCGTCACCAACCACACCGCGATCCAGAAGGTTTGTGCTTGGCCGAATCTGAAGCGCCTGCCGGATGGAACGCTGGTCGTGTTTATCTTCAACCAGCCCTGCCACGGGCTTTGGGAAGGCGATCTCGATTGCTGGGCGAGTGAAGACAACGGCAAGACGTGGCGTTTTCGTAGCCGCACGGCGCATCATGAGCCGACGACCAACCGCATGAACTGTGCCGCCGGGTTCGCGAAGAACGGCGACTTGGTTGTTCTTTGCAGTGGCTGGTCTAACCGCGCTCCAGCGGGAACGTTGAGTGGCCCGAAAAGCCGGGTGCTGCGGCCTTGGGTATGCCGATCGTCGGATGGCGGCCGAACCTGGTCTGTGGGTATGAAGTTTCCGGAGGCGCCCGCGACGGCAGTGGGCCGAGACAACGACTTGATCCCGTTCGGGGATATCCAAACCGCTGCGGACGGCTCTCTGTGCACGGGGGCATACCTCAGCAAGGGCGACATGCGAGAGGGCTACCTGGTGCGCAGCCGCGACGACGGCCGAAGCTGGACGGAATTGGCTCCGCTGAATCCGGTTGGTAATGAAACGGCCATCCACCACATGGGTGGAGGGCGGTGGCTCGCGGCTTCACGCGAATTTCGTGAGAAGCGCGACGTTCACCTTGAGCTCTTCTCTTCGACCGATGATGCGCGCACTTGGCAGCGCAAAATGCCTCTCAGCCTGCCGATGCAGGTCACCGGACATCTCACTTCGCTCGCAGACGGACGGATCCTCCTGAGCTGCGGGAACCGCTGCTGGAACAACTTCGGCGTGGATGTCCGACTCAGCGACGATAAGGGGCAGACTTGGAGCCCACCGATACGCATTGCCGATTGCCCGCAGCCGGATTGCGGCTATCCGAGCAGCGCGCAACTCGATGACGGCCGCATCGTGACCGCGTACTACACCCAGGTATCCGCCGATTTTCATTACGAGATGCGAGTGGCGACGTGGAACCCGAATCAGTTTTCCGTGGAGGGCCGGCCCGTGGCCTGAGCGGACCGGCCGCTCTCGGGTATTCGAGCCGGACGGATCGGCAATTCAGCAGAGAGGCCGAGTTCCTCGATCTGACGGGGCATCTCTTGATGATCTGCTTCGGCGTAAAAGGATGAAACCTTCCTGCAAACCCTGACAGACCCGACGTTCAAGGTTTCCGCGGTGGCAGCACTGTCAACCGCATCGCCGACGGAGCCTGCTTCGACCGATACACCCGTTGGGTCGCCTTTTGAAAGTCTTCCTTCTTCGCGTTGTAGATATCGACGAACTTCTGGGGGTTGCGGTCGACCAGCGGAAACCACGAGCTTTGGACGTGCACCATGATCCGATGTCCGCGCCGGAACGTGTGATAGGCATCGGGCATCACATACTCGACCTTCGTTACTTTGCCGGGCTGGAACGGCTCCGGCTTTTCGAAGCTGTTGCGATACCGGCCCCGCATCGCCTCGCCGCGAACAAGCTGCTGGTAGCCGCCCATTTGCACACGCTCCGGGTTCGGCTTCGGGCTCGGGAAATCGCTGGAATAGACATCGATCAACTTCACCACCCAATCCGAATCCGTTCCGGTCGTCGAGACGTGAAGACGCGGCGTGATGGGGCCGGCGATGGTGATATCTTCTTCCAGCACGTCCGTCTTGTAGACAAGAACGTCCGTCCTTGAGCTGGCGAAGCGCTGGTCATCGAGCATGTGTTCTCGGGTCATCCCGATCGCAATGTTCGGGATGAACGGAACGGGCTTGGCCGGGTCGCTGGTGTACTCATCGAACGCCGTAGAGCCGCTCTCCGAGGGTGGCTCGAAACTCAACTTGCCGTCAGCATGGAAATACAGTGTCTTCTCGGTGACCTGCTTGGGAGGCCAGGAATCGTAGCGCCGCCACTGGTTCGTGCCCAATTCGAAAACGTAAGCTTCCGGCAGGTCGAGTTCTTTCGCGTCTTTCAAGAAGTGCCGGAAGAAAGGTAACTCGATTTTCTCGCGGTAGAAGAGTGAAGTCTTCGCGTTGAAGGGCACGTGTCCCATCTTGTCGCCATCGTGGCTGGCCCACTGCCCGTGATACCAAGGCCCCATCACCAGGATGTTATACGCTCCGGGGCTGTTCTTCTCGATCGACTCATATACCTTGAGGGGTCCGAATAGATCCTCGGCGTCAAACCACCCCCCGACGGTCATGACGGCGGGTTTTATGTCCTTCAGTCCCCGCCGGAGGTCGCGTTCCTTCCAGTACTCGTCATAGTTCGGGTGCTTCATCATCTCGTTCCAGAACGGGACCTTGTTCTTGAAATACTTCTCGTTGAGATTGGTCAGCGGACCGAGGTTGAGGTAAAACTCGTATCCGTCGGGAGTCTTGAAATCGAACTGCTTTGGGGCTTCCCGCGTCGGCTCGACGATCGGCATCCCGAAGCGCCAGAAAAACCGGAACGCGTGCGCCAGATAGAAGGCGCCGTTGTGATGAAAGTCGTCGCCGATAAACCAGTCGGCGACCGGCGCCTGCGGAGAGGAGGCCTTCAGCGCCGGGTGGGCGTCGATGGCCCCCATCGCCGTATAGAATCCTGGGTAGGATATGCCCCATTGGCCGACCTTGCCGTTGTTGTTGGGAATGTTCTTCACCAGCCAGTCGATCGTGTCGTAAGTGTCCGTCGTTTCATCGATGTCTGCAGGCCCGTTCTTGATCTCCTTGTAAGGCCGCACGTTCACGAACTCGCCCTCCGAGCCCATACGGCCGCGCACGTCCTGATAGGCGAAGATGAACAGGTCTTTCGCGAACTGACGTGAGGGACCGATCCGGGTCTTGTAGGCGTTGATGTCGTAGGGCCTCACGCTGTAGGGCGTTCGGTACAGCATGATCGGGTAAGGCTGCGTGTCGTCCTTCGGCGCGTAGACGGAAGTGAACAGCTTCATCCCGTCTCGCATCGGGATCATGTATTCATACTTGGTGTAGTTCGCCTTGATCCACTCGGCGTGTTCCTCAGCCGTCTCCTCTTTCTCGGCCGGCAGCGGCAGCGCGAACAATAGGATCGAAAGTCCGAACGAGAGGGAGGTTATTCTGCGCATGATGGAAGAGGATACGCTGATCGGCTTGGGAAGGTACAGAGCTTCGTCCAACGGACAAACGGATTCACGGTGACTCTCGAAGCAGCCTCTAAGTTCGGTGCGCCGGATTTCGCCTCCGTGTTCCCGCAGTTCCTCGTAAGGCGTTTGAACGGTTGATCCCTGACCGCTGCGGAAAGCCAGTCCGGCGGTACGCCCGCGCCGTCCGGCCTTCGCAGCCGAGAACCCCTCTCAGCCTCCGCTGATAGCAGCCACGAAGTGAATCTCGCTATTCTCGTCGACGTGCTGCAGCAAACCGATTGGGCTGACCACCCCGTCCACCGCGACCGCGATGCTCGGTTTGAGGCGGTTGCCTTCGAAGAGCCAGTCTCGAATGCCCGGGTGGGCGGCTTCCAACTCAGCGACAGCCTCTCGAACGGTGGAGCCGCCGACGCGGATTTCCGCAGCTCCCGCGGTCAACTCCTTCATCGCCGCGGGAATGAATATGATCGGCATCGAGGTTCAATCGGTTGCGCCGTTCTTTCCCCAGATTGCCTCCATCACAGCAACAGGGTTCATCGGCAAGCGGTTCATGGCGACGTCCACGGCGTTGTTGATCGCATTCGCCAGGGCCGCCGGCGGCGGGACGATATTCGCTTCGCCCACGCCGCGAGCACCGAAGGGGTGCCCGGGGTTGGCCACCTCGATGATGACGGTGTCAATCATGGGCAAGTCGAGGCTGGTCGGCATGCGGTAGTCGAGCAGGCTCGAGTTCATCATCTTGCCTTCGGCGTTCATGAAATACTCCTCGTTGAGCGCCCAACCGATGCCCTGCACGCTGCCGCCCTGCATCTGGCCTTCGACATAGCTGGGATGAATCGCCTTGCCGGCATCCTGGAAAGCCGTGAAACGCAGGATCGTGACCTTGCCGGTTTCCGGGTCGACTTCAACGTCGGCGATGTTTCCCGAGAATGAGCCGCCCACACCCGGTGGGTTCACGCCCGCACGCCCGACGATCGGGTCGCCGGTTGTCGCGATCTGCTCAGCAAGTTCCGAGAACGTCATACGATTTTCCGTGCCGTTCTTCAAGTGGAAGACACCTTTCTCGAAGTCGACGCCGTCTTCCTCCACGCCCCAGATCCTGGCCGCGCGCCGGATCATCTGATCGCGCACGTCGCGGGCCGCCTCGATGGCTGCCAGACCCGTCGAGAACGTAACCCGGCTGCCGCCTGTGACGGCCGTAAAGCCGACGGAGTCGGTATCGACGACGCTGGGGCTGACTTTCTCGGCAGGCAGACCGAGCACCTCGGCGGCCTGCATCGCAACGGACGTTCGCGTGCCGCCGATATCCGGTGAGCCTTCAACCAGCGTGATCGTCCCGTCGGGGTTGACGGCGATGTTGCAGGCCGAGGGCAGCCCGGCATTGAACCAGAACCCGATCGCGACGCCCCGGCCGCGGTTCGGTCCGTCGAGCGGCGCGCTGTAGTGTGGGTGGTTCTTCATGGCCTCGATCACTTCGACGCAGCCGATCCGGGGAAACTTCGGTCCGTCGGCGCGGCGAGTGCCCTCTTTCGAGGCGTTCTTCAGCCGCAGATCAAGGGGGTCGATGCCGAGCTTCTCGGCGATTTCATTGACAACGCTCTCCGTCGCGAACGCCGCATTCGTAGCGCCGGGCGCACGGTAGGCGGCGGTGCTGGGCTTGTTGACAACAACGTCATAGCCGTCAATCGTGACGTTCGGGATGTCGTAAGCCGCGAAGACGCACATGCCCCCGGGGACAACCATCGCGCCCGGATAGGCGCCCGCCTCGTAAGCCAGCCATGCCTGCGCCGCCATCATGGTGCCGTCGCTCTTGACGCCCATCTTGATCTTCAAATGCGAGCCCGGCGTCGGGCCGGTTCCTTCCAGCACCTCCGCGCGGCTCATCACGATCTTTACCGGGTGTCCGCTCTTCTTCGATAGCAGCGCCGCGACAGGATCGATGTACACCGGGATCTTGCCGCCGAACCCGCCGCCGATTTCCGTCGGCGTCACCCGGACCTGCGAGACCGGCTTGTCGAGAATGGCCGCCGTCGTGTCGCGAATCGTGAAGGGGCCTTGCGTGCTGGTCCAGATGTGGATACGGTCGTCGTTGTTCCAAAGAGCGGTCGTGTTGTGGGGCTCGATGTATCCCTGGTGAACCGTGGACGTGTCGAATTCCCGCTCGACGATGAGATCGGCTTCAGCGAAGCCTTGTTCGATGTCGCCTTTCTCATGGCGGAAATGGTCCGAAACGTTGCTGACCTTGTCCGTCGGCCTGCCGAACTCCATCATGCGAAGATTCTCGTGCAGCAGCGGCGCGTCCTCTTTCATCGCATCCGGAGCCGTGAGAACCGGCGGCAGGAGGTCGTATTCCACCTCGATCAACTCCAGCGCCTCGAGCGCGTCATGCAGGCTGGCCGCCGCTACCGCCGCCACCGCGTGGCCGCGATAGAGAACCTTGTCGCGGGCCAGAACGTTGTTGCGGATGTACGCAAGCCGCGTCAGTCCCTCACCGAGATCGACTGTCTTGTCGCCGGGGTCCACAAAGTCGGTCGAAGTGACCACCGCGCGCACCTCGGGATGCGCTTCGGCCTTGCTGGTATCAATCGACTTGATGCGGGCGTGAGCATGAGGACTGCGCAGCACAGCGCCGTGCATCAGGCCCGCCATGCTGACGTCGGCGCCATAGATCGCACGCCCGGTGACCTTGTCCACTCCGTCGTGCCGCAATGGACGCTTCCCAACGACGTCGAACTCCTTGGTCGAAAGGACCATGTTGGGCTCATAGCTTTGCTCGCTCATCTCGCCTCCTGCATTCTCTCGGCGGCGGCCTGCACCGACCGCACGATCTTGTCGTACCCCGTGCAACGGCACAGGTTGTTTGCCAGCCAAAGCCGGATCTTGTCTTCCGAGGGGTTGTTGTCCTGATCGAGCAACGATTTCGCGGCGACGATGAAGCCCGGAGTGCAAACGCCGCACTGTAATGCCGCTCCTTCGAGAAAGCATTGCTGAATCGGATGCAGTTCGCGGCCCACGGCGATGCCTTCGACTGTCGTGATCTGCTTACCTTCCGCCTCGACGGCCAGTACGAGGCAAGCCGTGACGATCCGCCCGTCGAAAATCACCGTGCATGCGCCGCAGTTTCCGTCATTGCAGCCTTCTTTGGTGCCGGTCAACCCGAGCACGTCGCGCAGGACTTCCAGCAGGCTCTGACGAGGTTCGCAAAGGAAGTCGATCTCTTCGCCGTTGATCGTTGTTTGAACGTGAACTCTCCGCGGCATCAGTTGTTCCTCCTGGCTCGCTCAACCGCAACATGCAAGGCGCGCCGCGTCAAGACTTCACAGAGGTGCTTGCGGTACCGCACCGTGCCTCTCATGTCGTCGATCGGCTTGGCCGCTTGCTTCGCGATATCGGCGGCTCGCTGGATGCTCTCGTCGTTTACCGGTTGGCCCGCCAGAGCGTCACCGGCCTGTTTGACGAACAGCGGCGTCGGCGCGACCGACGCCAGAGCGACTCGCGCCGAAGCGAAGTTCCCGTTGGCGAGCACGACCGAAACGCCGGCTCCCGCGACGGCGATGTCCATCTCGTTGCGAGGGATGAACCGTAGGTAATGAGCTCCGGAATTCGCTTTCGGCGCGGGGAAATGCAGGGAGACGAGTAACTCGCCCGCAGCGAGGACATTCTTGCCCGGGGCCGTGCAGAAGTCCTCCACGGCGACCGTTCTCTCGCCGTTCGGACCGGCGATGCAACAGCTCGCTTCCAGCGCGATCATGATCGGCACGGCATCCGCACTGGGAGCCGCGTTGCAAAGATTGCCGCCCAGCGAGGCTCGTCCTTGAATCTGTGTCCCCCCGATCAAGGACGCGGCGTCGATGAGTCCTGGGTAGTGCTTCTTGACGTCCTCGTTCTCGTAGATGCGATAGCACGGCGCCGCAGCACCGATCGTCAGTCCTGACGCCTCATCCCAGGCGATTTCATCCAACGCAGGGATTTCCTTGACGTCGATCACCCACTCGGCGGTCCGAAAACCACCGCGAAGCTGCACCAGAATGTCGGTTCCGCCGGCGAGAACGCACGCCTTCTCACCGTGTTCGGAGAGCAGTCGCACTGCCTCACCGACCGTTCCGGGTCGAGCATACTCAAACCACTGCACGGCTCCTCCATGACGACTCCGGCCGACTCGGCGCCCGTCGTCAAAGAAGGATTATACGCGGCAGTGCCCTCCCATGTCGGTTTCAGCCGGCTGTCCGGCCATCGCATCGGGCCGCAGTTCGTCCTCAACCGCCGGCGGTCCGCGCCGTGAGCAGCCAGATCAATGAGCCTTGCGGGCGCGGTGACGACGGCAGTACGTCAACCATCGCGATCGCCCCTTTCTTGAGCACGATGCCATAGGACGGCGTGCCTGTCAGGAAGCATACAAAGTCGCTCAACAGCGGGTTATGTCCGACGACCATCAGTTCGCCGCTGGTTCCGTGCGACAGAATCTCCCGCCATAAATCGAACGGGTTCTGATAAGGAACCAGGACCTCCGTCTCGATCAATTCACCCTCGAAGCCGAGCGCCTCCTTTGCCGCTTCAGCCGTCTGCACGGCGCGGACGTAGGGGCTGGTCAAGATCATGTCCGGTCGTACGCCGGCCTCGCGAGCCGTCCGGAGGGTCCGGTTCAGCTTCTCGATTCCCTTCGGCGTCAATCGGCGCATCGAGTCGTCCTGCCCCGGAGCGGCGTCTTCGGCAATCCCGTGCCGGAAAACATAAACCCGCATACCGTCCCAGGTTATCAGGCCTCCTGGCGCTCCATTGCAGGTCCAATCCAGAACTCGGTTCAAGAGCACTCAGGAAGCCGAAGCCGTGCCGAAGGACCACCGGACAGTCGCATGAGCCGTGCCGGCGCCGCGAACACACGACTCAGACCTGTAAAACTGGAGCAGTGGCGCGGGAAAGACCGTGCGACGGGCTTATCGTTGTCGGAGCTGCCGCAGGAAGGTCATGGCGCGGATCGGCTCGAACCTGAACCAGATCGCACCCTGGATGAAAACCCGCAAATCAGCTGCCGAGGTCTTCGCGCCACTCTGGTCGCGATCGAGCATGAGCTGGAGGCGCTCGATGTGCGTAGCAGGCGCAGTGATGGTTAACCTGCATTTCTTCACTACGTGGCGAGGCGAAGTGCCTGAGAGGGCCGTCAGGACGAGGCGCGCGCCAAACGGCGCGCGCAGTCTACGGCAACGGATGACGGCAAACACGGCACTCCGAGCGCCGTTTCACGTTCAGGCTGCCGCAATGCTCGCACTGATGGTAGGCAAGCTTGACGTAGAACCGGGTGGCAAACCAACCCGAAACCAGGATGAGAATGAAGAGAGTTGCGTTCAGTAACAGATCGGTCACGATGGGTCTGCTCCATGGGCCGACGCGAAACTCTATCGTAGTGCGGTCCCGCCGTTGACGTCATGCCGGAGCGTGACATACTCTGAATCTCTAGTAAATTGATAGGGATTCGATGGACGTTTCCGTCAAGGGCGAATATGCGCTGCGGGCCGTGTTCGAGCTTTGTTCTCGCGGCGCTTCCGAGCCGGTGAAGATTGCTGACATCGCGGCCAGGCAAGGCATTCCGCAGAAGTTCCTGGAGTTGATACTGTCTCAACTCAAGCAGGGTGGTTTCCTGAACTCGCGGCGCGGGGCGAGCGGGGGATATTCACTCGCAAAGGCTCCCGAAGACATCACGGTAGGCGATGTGATCCGCCATATCGAAGGGCCCCTGGCAACCGCGCGCCTCAGCGACGATCATCCCCGGCCGTCCGATTCGCCCTTCAACGATCTGTGGCGTGAGGTCGACGCGGCAGTATCCGGCGTTATTGATCACACCACCTTCGCCGACCTGCTGGCCCGCTGGAAAGAAGAACGCACTCGCCAGGCTGTGAGCTGGCAGATCTGACAATCAAGGAAGAAGGTACGCGTCGGTGGGCCTCCTATTCAACGACAACTCGCTCAGCATCGGCCGGACACCGCTTGTCAAGGTGAAGCGCATCACCGACGGCGCCCCCGCCACGGTGCTGGCGAAGGTGGAGGGACGCAACCCGGCGTATTCCGTCAAGTGCCGCATCGGGGCATCGATGATCTGGGACGCCGAGCAGCGCGGCGTACTGAAACCGGGCGTTGAGATCGTCGAGCCCACGAGCGGCAATACCGGCATCGCGCTCGCCTTCGTGGCCGCGGCGCGCGGCTATCCGGTGACATTGACGATGCCTGAAATCATGAGTCTCGAGCGTCAGCAAGTGCTTCGGATGTTCGGAGTCAAGCTCGAACTCACGTCCGACGAAGTGGGAATGCAAGGGGCCGTCGAGCGCGCCGAGCAAATGGTGGCCGCCGAGCCGGACCGCTACGTCATGCTGCAGCAGTTCAAGAACCCGGCCAACCCGGCGATTCACTTCCGCACGACCGGACCCGAAATCTGGGATGACACCGGAGGTGGAATCGACGTGCTGGTTGCCGGAATCGGCACGGGTGGCACGATCACCGGCATCTCGCGCTTCATCAAGAGGCACCTCAAGAAGCCGCTCGTCTCCATCGGCGTCGAGCCCGCCAACAGCCCCGTCATCACGCAAAAACTCGCCGGCAAACCGCTGCAGCCCGGCCATCACCGCATCCAGGGCATCGGCGCGGGCTTCATCCCCGACGTTGTCGACCTCTCTCTGATCGACCGCATCGAGACAGCCGGCGACGACGAGGCCGTCGAGTACGCCCGGCGCCTGGCGCGCGAAGAAGGTCTCCTTTCCGGGATCTCTTGCGGCGCGGCGATCTCCGTCGCCTGCCGCATCGCCAGGGAGCCCGCCTTCAAGGGCAAGACCATTGTCGCCATCCTGCCCGATGCGGGCGAACGGTATCTGAGCAGCATCCTTTTCGAGGGGATCTGACAGGCTGGCAAGCAGGGACAAGCGCAGTCCGGAAGATTACGTTTTCACGATTTCAGAGCCGTCCAATGGACTTCAAAGCGGCTGTACTCAGCAAAGTCGAAGCCCCTCTCGAGATCCACGATGTCGAGATGACGGGTCTCAAGCCCAACGATGTATTGGTCCGCAACCACGCCAGCGGCCTCTGCCATACCGATTTTGAAGTCATTCACGGCTCGCTGCGCTTCCCGCTCCCGATCGTGCTGGGACACGAAGCCTCGGGAGTCGTCGAGGCCGTCGGTGAGGCCGTCACGTTGGTCAAGCCCGGCGACCACGTCGTCTGCTCGTGGAATCCCAACTGCGGGCACTGCTTCTATTGCGACCAGGACCTGCCCATTCTCTGCGAGCCCTTCTCCCGCCACGTGCCGTCGGAGATTCCCTTCGATCGCGCTTGCCTGATCGGCTGCGGCGTCATGACCGGAGTGGGCGCCGTTTTGAGAGTGGCGCGTGTCCAGCCCGGAACGTCCGTGGTCGTGATCGGCTGCGGCGCCGTCGGCCTGAACGCCATCCAGGGAGCCAGGCTGGCCGGAGCGGAACCCATCATGGCGGTGGATATCCACCAGGAGAAACTGCTGATGGCAACCGCCTTCGGCGCGACCCACACGTCGTTGGCCGGGCGTGATGACGTTCCCTCGGTCGTGCAAGGCCTCACCCGGGGCCGCGGCGCCGACCATGTCATCGAAGCCGCAGGCATCGACAACACGCTCCAGTTGTCACTCGATGTCTCGCGGCCCGGCGCCAACGTCATCCTGCTCGGCAAAACGGATGTCACCCGCGAGGTTCACATCCGTTGGGGCTCGATGATGGCGGAACGCCGCATCGTCCGATCGAGCTACGGCGGCGCCCGGCCGCGTCGCGACTTCCCGCTGCTCGCCCGACTCTACCTCGACGGCCGACTCATGCTCGACGAGCTCATCACCCGGCGCATCTCCCTCCACGAGATCAACGACGGCTTCTCCGACATGGCCAAGGGCTCGCTCGTCCGCGCAGTGGTGCAAATGAATTAGCCTGTATTTCTCACCACGTGGCGAGGCGAAGTGCGTGAGAGGGCCGTCAGGACGAGGCGCGAGCCGCTTGGCGCGCGCAGGCGTACTTGAACAGTACGTCGAGCACGGCAAGCAAGCGCAACGAAGTCCTGGCGGCCCTATGGTGTGCTTCGACCGTCGGGTGGTGAGAAATGCAGGCTAACGTCGTCTTGATCCCGGGTCTCTCTGTCTATTGACCGCGCAGCGCAGGCGTCAGCGCCGTTCGCAAACTGGATACGACCGCCGCCGCGCCCGCGGACAGCCCAAGAACGAGAATCAGCAGAAGGGTGACCAACAGGCTCACAACGGGCGGCTCGCTCAAGCCGCTCAGCAGGTAGGGAATGACGGCCAACAAGGCCGTGAAAGCTCCGATGAGAAGGCCGAAAACCAGTATGAACGCGTTCTCGGCCAGCACCAGCCAAAAGATCGAAGTCTGATTGAAGCCAACGGCTTGCAGCAAGGCCAATTCCGCTCGCCGCTCCAGGACATTGCGCACCATCACGACCGCCAAGCCCAATGTTCCCAGCAACAACCCCAGCCCGCCCAGAGTCTGAAACGTGTTCAGGTAGGTGTTCTCGACGACCAGATAACCCGCAAGGCGGTCCGCCGTGCGGCCCGCGTCGAAACCGGTGTCGCCCAATCGCGCCTCGAGCTTCGCACCCGCCGCTTCGTCATCCGTCTCCACCAGAAAGAAGTTGTAGCCGCTGTGACCGGGGAACATGTCGAGAAAGTTCTTCTCCGACATGATGAGCTGCGATTGAAACAGGCTCCGTGGCAGCAGTCCGGCGATCACCAGTTTCCGCTGTCGTCCCTGGTCGTCTTTCATCTCGAGTTCCTGCCCCAAGCCGAGATGCAGGATCCACATCACCGAGTTCACATCTCCGAAGACCGGAATCGCGCCGTCCTCGAAGTCCCGGCCGAGTATCAGCCAGGGATCCGCCTCTTCCTGCGGCGAGGCGGCAAGAGTCCCCTGGAACGCGAACCCGCCCCGCTCGACCAGTTCGGGCGGTGCTCCCAGCAATGTCGGGCGCGACGGCTTGTACAGATTGAGACAGCTCGCATCCTCGCCGGGCTTGCTGCGCAGCGGAAAGATCATCGCCCGGTCGAGCTGCTCCTGCTCGGCCAACTGGTCTTGAAACAACGGCAGGTCCGATTCCGCCACAAACCGGAATCCGCCGTCTCCTGAATCGAACGACGGCTCCTGCTTCGTCACGTCGTGACGGTTCACCGCCACCGTCACGATCAGGAACGTTGCGCTCGCGACCAGCGCGGCGGAGAGAACGCTGCGCGTGGGGTAACGCGCGCCGTTGCGGGCGCCCAGCCGGACCATCGGACCACGGCCTTTCCCCAAGATCGGGTCAGTGGGCGGACTCGCCAACGAGGCTCGGAAGCGGGCCAAGGCCGCGATCAGCAGCAGTGCGCCGCCCCCGAAGCCGGCAAGCTCCGATATGACCCCTGCCAGCGAGAGTCCGGTCAGCGTCAACGCCACCCCGCCGGCCGCATAGGCCAGCAGCCGCACCCGCCTCCCCGGGTCGCCATGCGCCGCGCCGAGGCGGTCCTCCTCCAGAGCCCCCGCCAGCAGCGATCGTGGGCTGAAGCGCACAAGCCGCCGCACCGCCAGCCAGATCGACAGCACCATCATCACGAGAGCCCCGGCCCCGCCGCCGGCCAGGCTCGCCGTCGAAACGTGCAGTTGCAGGAACGAGCCGCCGACCGCTGCGCTCCACCAGGTCCTCAACCCGTGCACCATCAGTGCGCCGTAGCCGACCGCGCCCGGCAAGCCGGCCAGAATGCCGACCAGTGAAACCACAGCTCCCTCAGCCAACAGAAAGCGGCGAACCTGCTTCGGCGTTCGGCCCGTCGACAGCAGCAACCCGACTTCCCGCGAGCGCCGCTCCACTCCGAGCCGGAACAACAACGCCACCAGCATCGCCGCCGAGGCGATCAGGAAAATACTGAACCCGATGAAGAGTCCGGAAAAATCCGTCGCGCCCGCCGATGCCGCCAGGCCTTGGGCCTTGACCGGCGCAAACGCCATGCCGTAGGCGGGCGGGTCCAACTCTTCCCGGAGCGCTTTCGTGAAATCCGCGGCGGCTTCATCGAGCGATTGGTTCTCGCGCGGGACGAGCCGCAGCGAAGTCAGTTGCCCGAATCGGCTCGTCCATAGCTCCCTGGCCGTGTCGAGTGCAACGAAGGCCTTGGGGGCCGTCCGATAACGCTCCCAGTACTCCTCGTCAACCGGCCTGATGCGCGCCAGATCGACCGGAAACGGCGGGTCCCAGTCACCCATCGTTTGCGCATCGCTCATGCCTTCGTACAGTGGCGCCAGATTGCGGTCAGCCGCAAGACCATCGAGGCGGACGACGCCCTTGAGAGTAAACGTGTGTCTCTCCGTCTCGAGGCCGCCGTTCGAGGCAATCACGTAGTACGAGAGAGTGACGCGATCGCCGCTGGAAGCTTGCAGTTCGCGGGCAGTCCAGTCATTGATGAGAATCTCGTCGCCGCTGAGGGCCGGCGCCGGTTCGCCCGATGTCAAGCGCAGCCTCTCTGCTACCGATGCCTGCGCAGTGTCAACGGCGGTCACGGTGGAATAGGGAACTTCCGCGCCTTCGGCTTGCATCGTGTTCGCCAGGTAGGTCAATACCGGAACCACGTCCAGCCCTGCTTTTTTGGCCGCGCGCATCGCCGCCTCGGCGAGCGGGACATCCAGCACGATCCGGTCGGTCTGCAAGGCCAGGGCGCGGTTGTCTTCCACCGCGCTCAAGCTCAGATTCAGATCATCCAGCCGTAGCGAATCACGAAACACGGCGTCCAGTGAAGCGCTCTCCCCTTCCTCTGGCGAACCGGACACAAACAAGGCATTGGCTCGACCCCGCTGATCGAGTGCGCGTTGCAGCACATCCATCGGCAGGAAAACATTGAATGGAAGCTGCTGGCTCGGCGACAACCCGAAACGCCCCATGCCTTCATCCGGCAGAACCGCCGCCACCGTGAGCCGCAGCGTGCGGATGTTCTGCGACTTGCGGCCCATGACGAACTCGCTAGGAATCAGCGTGTCGGTCTGAAACCGCAACAAGACGCTCGCGTCTGCCTCCACCTCCAATTCCTTCGCCAGCGATTGATTGACCACGACCGCGCGCCCTTCCGGCAGCGTCGTAGCCCTGGGGTAGAATTCCGCGAAACGCTCGTCAATCCCGTGGATATTCACCCGCGAGGCCCGCGCCCCCGATTCCGCGGCTTCGAGGCTGCCGCGGATCAACACCGCCGGCGCCGCCCGTCCGAACGCGTAAGCGAAGTTGGTCGCTTCCTCCAGATCTTCCGCCAACTCCTCACGGAAGTAGCGGTCCGAGACCAGGGCATGGTCGATGTCGCCGAGGCGGTCAAGCGTCAGATCGCGCAGACTTCCCCGCACCGATTCTCCCACCAACAAGGCGCCCGCCAGAACAGCCGTCCCGACAGCGACACCGAGGGCAACGGCCAGGTGAATGCCGCTGTAGTGGGCGAGAGAACGACGGAGTAGAAGTCGGCCCGTCATGCGCTCATCATGATACGATTGCCGCGCATCTTCGCGGGCGCCTGCCGGGCGCTCGCCGGCGTGCGAAAGATCTGGAACTGAAACTCACTTCTGCTCGAACGGTCTTGACGCCGGACCGGATGTTTCTTGCTGGTATCATCCGCACTCGGGCGGAGGAAAAACTGAACTCTACCGGCGCAGGCTTTCAGGAGCCCGTTGCCGGTCGTAGGCATTCACGCCAAAGGTCCACTTCAGAGGGATCTGCTGCGGCAGGTAGCAGACCTTGTCGTCGCAGGCCTGGTAGTGAAACACGCCTTCGACGGCGATCGTTCCGTCTGCGCTTACGAGAGGTCGAAGCTGTTTGTTTGCGCCGATCTCAAGATCGCGAACGACTCGAAACCGGCCCTCGTAGACGGGCACGATCTCGTCGATCGCCGGCAGGTGCAGCAGTTTGGATTCGGGGAACTCGGGCGGCAAGTCCCGCCAGCCGGCCGAGGACGTCATTTCCCAGTCGACGGGTAGATAACCCGTTACCTCCGGGGCGTATACGTGCATCTTGGGCTTCATCGCAACCTGCAAGATGAGAGAGACCCGGTTACCGCCCAGAACTTCGCGGTTGCTCGCCGACCAACTCACCCGCAGGTGCGGCGTTTCAGCTTCTCCCTGCACTTCGCCGGGGTCATCGAACTCACGGACCAGGATGCTCGCCGACGTGAAACGGTCCTGGTAGCGTTCTTCGAAGTACTTCGATTGAACAATGCCGTTCTCGTCGATGACATAGTACCCGGGGTTCGGGATGCCGTAGAAACGATGGTCTTCCGGGATCCTCTCGTTAAGGATGCCGAACGCCCGGATCACTTCCGAATCGGTATCCGCCAGCAAGGGATACTCGACTCCGGCGCGGTCGGCAAAGTGCTTGAGAACGGCCGGCGAGTCGTAGCTCACGGCGGCGACGTTCAGCCCCTTCGATTCGAACTCCTCTTTCTGCTCGGCCAACTCGACCAGTTGCCCTTTGCAGAACGGTCACCAATCCGCCGAGCGGTGGAACAGGAGCAGCAGGCCCTTGGGTCCGCGCAACGATTCGAACGTCCGGGTTTTTCCGCTGTGATCGGTGATCGAAAAGGCAGGGATGCTCTCGCCGATCGCCGGTCCGGTTCTGACGTTTTGCGCCTGTGCCGGTTCGCAGAATCTCGATGCCCAGGCCAGCAGCACGCCGATGGCCACGATCGCGCCGAAGAACTTCCATGAGAACTGTTGTCTGACTTGGCTCATGGGGAAACCAGCCTCAAGACCATGATAGGGCAAGATCGGGCATGGACGCGTGTTCCGTTGCGTCTCGGCATCGACCCGTCAGAGAGACGCCCGCTATGATTCGATCCCCAGTTGTTCCCAGATGGTGTCGACTCTCTTCTTTACGTCGGCATCCATCTCGATCAGGTCGGGCCAGGGTCGCGTAAATCCTTCTTCCGGCCATTTTCTTGTGGCGTCGATGCCCATCTTCGAGCCGTAGTTGGGCAGACGGCTCGAATGATCGAGTTGATCGATCGGTCCCATCGTGAATTGGATGTCCCGTTCGGGGTCGATGTTGTTGAGCGCCTTCCAGGCCACCCCGCTGACGTTCTGGACGTCCACGTCATGGTCGACCACGACGATGCACTTGGTGAACATGGCTTGCCCCAATCCCCAGATGGCGCTCATCACCTTGCGCGCGTGCAGCGGGTAGGACTTCCGGATCGACACCAGCATCAGGTTGTGAAAGACGCCTTCCGCCGGCATGCACATGTCGGTGATCTCGGGAAGCTGCAATCGCATCAAGGGTAGAAATACGCGCTCGATCGTCTTGCCCATGTAGAAGTCCTCCATGGGCGGCGGCCCCACGATCGTGGTTGCGTAAATCGGGTCCTTGCGTTGGGTGACGCAGGTGACATGGAAGACCGGGAATTCGTCTTCCAGTGAATAGAAGCCGGTATGGTCGCCGAACGGACCTTCGGTCTTCAGCTCGCCGAGCGTCACATATCCTTCGAGCACGATCTCGGCGTTTGCGGGAACTTCGATGTCTACGGTCTCGCACTTGACCAACTCCACCGGCTTCGAGCGCAAGAACCCCGCGAAAAGCATCTCGTCCAGGTCGGGCGGCAGCGGCAGAATCGCTGAATACATGGTGGCGGGGTCCGCCCCGATAGCCACGGCCACCTCCATGTGCTCTTCCTCCCCTGCGGCCAGCCGGCGGCGGTAGTGCTCGGCCCCTTGCTTGTGGGTCTGCCAGTGCATGCCCGTCGTGCGGTCGTCATAGATCTGAAGACGATACATCCCGACGTTGCGTTTGCCGGTCACCGGGTTCTTCGAAAACACCATCGGCAGCGTGATGAAGCGGCCGCCGTCCTGGGGCCAACATTTCAGCACCGGATAGTCGAACAGCGAGAACTCCTCCTTCCGAATCACTTCCTTGACCGGCCCGCTCTTGACTTGCTTGGGAAAAAAGGCGCCCATCTCCGCGAGCTTGGGCAGCATGCTCAGTTTGCCGATCAGGCCCTGCGGCGTCTTGAGTTCCAGGTACTCGGAAATACGTCCGGCGATCGTCTCCACCGAATCGACCTGCAGGGCCACCTCCATCTTCCGCATGCTTGCGAAAGAATTGATCAGTACCGGGATGTCGTAACCTTTGGGGTTTTCGAACAGCAGCGCCGGACCGCCCCGTTTGACCGCCCGGTCGGCGATCTCGGTGATCTCGAGTACGGGATCGACTTCAACGGCGACTCGTTTGAGCTCGCCTTTTTTTTCCAGCGCTCGAATGAATTCACGAAGGTCGTTATAGGCCATTGATCAATATTCCCGCCGCCCGGGTCCCATGGGACCGCTCCTTGCTCCTTGCTCATTCGGCGGGCGTTTGCTGCATGTACGCCAGCAAGTCGGCAATCTGGTTCAGGTCGTACGGGTCCAGCAAGCCTTCCGGCATTGCGGAAACACGAGAAACCCTCCGGTCGCGAATCTGCCCTTTCGGAATCGCCACCGGGCGCTCCTCTTCCGGCAGCATCATCGTGATCTTGTCCTCGTCTTCTGAAAGGATCAGGCCGTCGAGAATATCATTGCTCGTCGTCTCGATGATGTAGGACTGATACTGGTCGGAGATGGTCCGCGACGGCCACAGGATCGCCTCGAGCGTATCTCGGCGATGGAAGCGATTCGCCAGCGTCGTCAAGTCTGGTCCGTAGTCTTTTCCCTCGTCGCCAAACCGGTGGCAGCGCGAACATTCCTTCTCATAGATTTCCCGTCCGCGTTGCGCCTCGGCTCGTCCGATCATCGGGCTCAGCAACGTGTGGTCGAAGATTTCCTGCTCGCTAAGTGCGCTGGATCCCTTCTGGCGTGCGAAGACCCGAGCTCGAACGTAGCCCCCCCTGCGGCGGAGCCCCGCCGCGTCCAGGTCCTCGACCGGCGCGAAGTCGGGAATCTCCCGGTAGGCCATCTCTTTCTCTTGCTCATCGAAGAAGTCGAGCGAAGAATCGAACAGCCGATTGATGAACCCGGGGAAGCTTGCCCCGCCTCGCCAGCGGCGCGCTGTGCGAAACCACGAAAGCAGCGTCTGTTTCTGGCTGCTCGTCCAGCCCTGTTTGATCTCCCGCAGGCAGTACACGTAGTGGATTTGCAATGGCTGGTTCTCATCGCCCTCGGGCATCGCGTCGAAAATGGCCGGGATCGCCGACGGGTCGCCGGCGTAAGCCATCGTGCGGGCGTACTCGCGATTGAGCCGCTCGTCTTCCGCGGGAAATCGAGAGAGCGCGAGTCGTGAGGCCTGCGAGCGGATTTCCGGTGCGCATCCCCCGTTCCTCTCCAGACACGCCAGGTGGAAGGCCCTCAGCAGCCGCAGCTCGCCGTCGGCCGAGAGATTCTCACGCCCCAACAGCTCCAGTGCTCGATCAACGGCGTCCGCACTTTCCGATTCCTGCGCCGCGGTCCGCGTCAGAGCGACCAGCCCTTCCGCGGCGGCCGCAAGGTCTTCTTCCTCGAGCACGCGCCGCGACCATTCGGCACGGGGAGTGCGCTCGAGAGCGACGCGGCCCGCGTAGCGCACCCATCGGTCCTCGTCGCTGAGCATCGCGTACAGATCGTCGACGGGAGCGAAGCTCGGCTCGTCCGGCGACAGTCCCATCCGAACCACGGCCTCCGCCGCGCGCCTCTTGACGAGTGGATCGGCATCCTTCAGGCCCGCGGCGGCGATAGCCTTGGCGCGGTCGCTGCCATGTTGCCCCACAACGTACATGGCCGCCGCCCGCAACCGCGGATCGGAGTCCCCGCTGAGAGCCCGCAGCAAATCCGCCCGCGCTTTCGCTCCATGCTGCTGAAAGAGCATCAAGGCCTGGATGCGGTCAGGTATTCGATGCGAAGGGCTCAGGGCAATCCTTTGTAGATCCTCGTCCCAGCGATCGCCCAGGGCTTCCCTTGTTTTTTCGACGGCAGCCCAGCCCCAACTCGACAGCGGTTGCGGCTGCCGGATAGCGGCCCAGACGCCCTTCGTCTTCGGCCACGCGGTATTCGCTCGATGGCCCTTGTACGCGACACGGTAGAAGCCGCCGGCCGTACCGCGTCCGCCCGTGGTGAAATAGACCATGCCGTCCGGGCCCACTTCGAGGTCCGTCACGTTCAACGGCTCGCCGTAAACGAAGTTGGTGGCATTCTCCACCAGCCGGTACGTCGCGCCCTCACGCGCCAGGCGCATCGACACGATCCGGCCGCGCGACCAATCGGCCTGCAGAAAAGCGTCAAAATACTCCCCGGGATAAGCGTGGTGGTGGTAGAACTCGACGCCGACCGGTGACCCTCGTCCCAGGTCACGCAGCGGCGGCAGGCTGTCGAGATAGTAGGGCGGAAACTTGCCCGACCCCGTTCGCCAACCGTAGTCCCCGCCGGGAACGACGTGCACCGAGCGCACCTCGCGGTACCACGGCATGTTGACGTCCCACTCCATGTCGCTGTCGAACGTAAACAGCTCGCCTTCCCGGTTGTAGGCGTGGTTGAACGCATTGCGGAAACCGCCTGCAAGCAGCGAGTACCGCATGCGGTCAAGCCGCAGGCCCGACACCGTCCCTCCCGGCGCCTTGATGCCGACAGCATGCCCGCGCGCATCCATGTAACGGTCAAGGAGTTGCGATTCCTTGTAGTTCCGCAGGGGCGACCAGGGGTCGATCAGTTCCTCGGGAAGGTGAGCGTGGTTCCCCAACATGACCGACAGGCGCCCGTCCGGCCCGCGGCGGATGTCGTGCGGCCCATGCTCGCCGATGCTTCCGGTGAAGTCGTGCAGCTTTTCGAAAGTATCCGCCCTGTCGTCCCCATTGTTGTCTTCGAGCTTGTAGAGTCCGGCTTGCTGGTTCTCGACATCCCTGCCGATGGCGTAGAGCGTGCGGCCGTCGAACCACATGCCGTGCAGCATTTCGATCTTGTCGCTGAAGGCCTGTTCCGCCTCATAGATGCCGTCATGGTCCTTGTCGAACAGGATGGTCGGGTTTCCCTGTTCGCGGGAGACGACAGGCCGTCCCAGGCTGTCGAAGGTCAACTGGATGAGCGTCTCGTTTTGCCCTTCCGGCAGCAGCGGCTCGACGACGAATCCCGGCGGCGCCTGGAAGGGGCCTTCCAGGACCGGCTCCCTTGCACAACCCGTCACGAGAAGACAGAGCGCGACCGCTAATAACCAAAGACGCTTCAAGGTAGTCCTTCCCAACAGGGATGAAGTCTCAAGTGTACCGCCTCACCGTGGAGTGAAACGTGTCGGGCGGGACTGGGTCAGGTTCTCGACAAGTCGTAGCAGGCCATCTCGGTTTGGTTGCGCACGATCAGCCGTCCCCCTGCGATCGCATGCGTATTCCAGGTCTTGCCCTTGATGGCGGAAAACCGCGCTACTTCCTGATGGCTTTCGGGGGTGGCCTTCACAAGAACGACGTCTCCGGCTTCGGTGAGCACGATCAAGTGGCCGCCGGCAAGCAAAACCTGTCCATAACCGTACCGGCCGCCTTTCCATTTGCGCTCGCCGCTGCGAACATCCACCGCCGCGAGAATGGCTTCGTCCAGGCCGTACACGATGCCTTCGTGAAGAACCGAGCTGTTGAACTTGTTTTTCATGGTGTTGTTCTTCCAGACCTGCTCGGCGCGCAGGCCGTCGCCGTCGGCAACGATCTTCACGAGTGCCGCGCCCGTGCCATATCCCGACGAGACGAATACGTGCTCGTCGTCGACGATCAAGGGCTGCGAACAGTTCGCGTCGTAGGATGTCCTCCAGGGGTAGTCCCATAGCAGCGAGCCGTCCTCCGGGTCGATCGCCAACAGGCGCGGCGCGCTGACCAGAACGATCTGTCGGCGGCCGGCCAGTGTCGCCAGCATCGGCGACGTGTATGCCTGCTTGTCGTTCAGCGAAGCCCAGATCGGGGCTCCGGTTTCCTTGTCGTAGGCGACGATCGACTTGCCCCGGGTCCCGCCCGGCAGCACGATCAGCTTGTCATCCAATACGAGTGGAGCGCCCGACATCGCCCAGGTCAGGTTCTTCGCTCCGTTTTCCGAAAGGATGTTCCTGCGCCAGATCACTTCGCCCGTCGCCGCTTGCAAGGCGCGCAGTTCTCCTGTGCCTCCCAGGGCGTAGACTTTGCCGTCGTGCCAGGTCGGGGTCGCCCGTGGTCCGGGTCCGCCCATCGATTCCCGGAAATGAGCTTTCCAGCCGTTTTTCCACAACTCCTCGCCCGTGTCGAAGTCGTAGGCCGCCGCGACCTCTTCATCGCGGCGCTGTTCGATGGTGAAAACCTTCCCTTCGGCGACAACGACGGACGCATATCCGCCGCCCACCTTCTGCCGCCAGATCTCGGGCAACCCGTCGGAAGGCCAGTCCGTCCGAATCGCGCTTGCGGTGTACTCGCCGTCGCGGCTCGGTCCTCGGTAGTCGGTCCACGAGGCGTCGCTCGGCCCGGCCGGCGGCCGGCTCGCCGCCTGCACCGTCCCTTCATCCCCGCCCGAGCGCGCCGCTTCGATGGCGTCGAAGTGCGAATCGGGATCATGGAAGGTGAAGATCGGCGCAAGGCCGTTGCCGGCCAACTCGATGCGCAGGCCGTAGAACAGGAACAGTTGTGCCGCGAAAAGCGCCGCCAACCCCGCCGAGAAAGTCAGCTTGCGCAACACTCCTTCCTTCGACCACAGCCACATCAGAACGAAACCCAGCGGAGGAAAGATCAGGCAGGAAAGCAGAAAGAAGAACTTCGATCGGTGCGGGGGAATCGCCATGAGTTCATTCTCTCCCACCGGCCCCGCCCCGACAAGGCATCGCTGCGGCGACAGACAGCTTGCTTTGCGGAGACGTCGTCGATCAAATAGCAGCAGCCGTCGACAGATGGCGCCGGGGCCCGAGGCGAAGACTAGCGCGGATGCATCCTGAGCACGGGCCCCATGTCGTAAGTGGGGGGCTTGCGGTTTGCGATCAACTCTTTCTGTTCCGAGAGCGCGCTGACCAGTAGCGGCATCCCGATCGTCGCGTCGCAGTGGCAGTTCACCATCTGGGCACCCTTCGCCAGCTTGCCCCAACTCTGCGATTCCTCGAAGGTGCAGCCGGACAGACCGCCCCAGTGTGGAGCATCGGTAACGACCTGAATCCCATAGCGGTGGCCCGACTTGCTCCGGTTCATCAAGATGGCCACGACTTCCGTCTGTTGGACGTAGTTCTTCGGCGTGCCGCCGCCGAAATAGATGACACCGGTCACTTTCGAGTCGGCGACGACGTTGGTGATCTCGAGGACATCCCCCATCACGTCGAACATCAGGCGGTTCTCGCCCCGGTGCCGGCTCTCGGCGACGCCGATGCCGATCGAGCTGTCACCGATCGCCGGGCAGAAAAGCGGCAGGCCGGTCTTGGCCGCGGTGGTGACGATGCCGTCCTGCCGGCAGTCCTTGCCCACTTCCCGGCCCAGCAGGTAGAGAAACTCGCGCGTGGTGTAGGGGCGAGCCTGATCCAGGCGGGCCGCGAAGCTGCCGATCCAGAGATCGTGCTCCCGGAAACGGACCTCGTCCGCCAGGATGTCGTACATCCGGTCGACCATGTGGTCGCCGAGGTTCTCGTCGTCCATCTCCGGATCGCCCAGGTAATGATGAAACCCCTTGCTCTCGTGGATATCGTGGAAGAAATTCGCGCCGGTCGAGGCGAGAACGTCAATCAGGCGATTCTCGATCATGAACTTGACCGCCTCGCGCATGCCGGCGGGCACCATCGCTCCCGACATGCCCATCAGGATGGTGCATTCGGGGTCGGCCAGCATCTGCTTCCATACGTCGAACGCACGGCCCAGTTGACGGCCCTGGAAGCCGATGTAGCGCATCTTTTCCAGGATGGCCGAGGCGGACGTGGAGCCGTCGATCGGGAAAGGGCGCGTCGGTTCGGACAGAAGCTCTTCCTTGGAATGTCTCATCCTTGTCACTGTCCGCAAAAAGGTGGTCATGATAACAGACTGCTTGTTTGGCTTGCGCGAGAAGAAATGGCCCCGGACAATGAGAGAACGCCAGGGACGGTTTGCTGTCCGGGATACCCATGACCAATACCTCCAGCCAGCCCCTTGCGTTCGACGACATCGCCTTGGCAACCGAGGCCAAGCAGGGAGACAAGGGTGCGTTCACGGAGTTGGTGAACCGCTATGCGCAACGCGTCTTCCGTGTGGCGCGCCACATCACCAAGAACGATCAGGACGCCGAAGACGTGTTGCAAGACACGTTCCTGAAGGCGTACTCCCGCCTCGGGCAGTTCGAGGGGAATGCGAAGTTCTACACCTGGATCGTGCGGGTCGCGGTCAACGAAGCGCTGATGCGGATGAGGCGCGGAAAGAACCGTGTGACGGTCTCGCTCGACCAGGAGCTGGAAACCAGCGACGGCGCCATCCAACGGGAGTTGCCGGCGGAAACCGAAAGCCCCGAGGAGAGCCTGAGCCGCACGGAGTTGCGGGAAAGCTTGACGCAGGCGATTGACAGCCTGTCGGAAACCTATCGCCCGGTGTTCGTATTGCGCGATGTCGAGGGTCTGTCGACTGAGGAAACGGCGGAGATGTTGAACCTCTCGCTCCCGGCCGTGAAATCCCGCCTGCTGCGGGCCCGGTTGCAGCTCAGGCAGAAGTTGCGAAGGTTCCTGAAGAAAGATGATCGGCAAGAAGAAAATCACGTGTAAGGATTTCCTCGATCACGTGTCGGACTATGTCGATGGGGCGATGGCGCCGGATCTGCGCGCCCAGCTCGAAGCCCATCTGACCAACTGCCCGGACTGCTGGGTGGAGTTCGACGAAACGAAGATGACGGTCGAAATCTTCCAGAACGTCGAATGCCACCCGCTTCCAAACGATGTCCACGACAGGCTCATGGCGACCCTCGAAAAACACTGGAACCGCTAGCGGCGATCCTGGGGGAGTCGACTCCCCGTTCCGCGAAACCATCCACGCACTTCAACGTAACCAACTTCGAGGGGACCGGGTCTAAAGGTGTTGGAGGAACCCTACGGGGACGGTTCCTGTTGTTGGGAGCCGCTGACACGCTCGACCATTGCCCAATACGCAAGAGCGCTCGAATCGGAGGTCAATCGCTATGCCGCTGGGGGCCGTTCAACCCATCGCTGTCTGGCCCGACTGGGAAGACCCGCTCGATATCCTGCCTCACCGTAAACCGCAGGATTTCTTGAAAGAAGAAACCATCTACACTCCCGGAGACCTGGCGCGAAGCCTGTACCTTGTTGTCGACGGGATGGTGAAAGTCAGCCGCATCTCTCACTCCGGCCGAGAGACGGTGCTCGACTTCTGCGGCCGCGACACCTTCTTCGGCGAATCCTGCCTGCTCGTTCAGTCCTGTCGGGGCGAGATGGCGGTCGCGCAGGATGACTCTTCGATCATGGAGTGGAGCGCATCGGATCTGTACGAAATCACGCAGCGCTTGCCGGCGCTCGGGCCCTCCTTGCTGGGAATGATGGCCCGCAAGCTGCGCGATGCCGAGGACCGCGTCGAGAGCCTTGCGACGGATCAGATTCCACAGCGTTTGGTCAAGGTGGTCCTGCGCCTTGCGGATTCGTTCGGCGAGCCGCTCAGTGGGAGCAAGATTCGTCTCAAGCCGGTGACGCACGAGCTTCTCGCGAGGCACGTGGGCACCTCGCGGGAGATCATTACCCAGCACATGAGTCAGTTGCGGCGCAAGGGTCTGTTGACATACGACCGTTCCGGGATGGAATTCGACCCGCATCACCTGCGGCAGGTGCTGTTGAACAACTGACCGCGGTGACGGCCTCTCAAGGAGTGTCGCCGATTCGAAGCTGGAAAGCGAGGAATAGAAGAGGTCAACAGGGGTCTAGCCTGCATTTCTCACCACCCGACGGTCGAAGCACGCGATACGACCGCCAG
>JAPPLB010000068.1 GCA_028819575.1 Bryobacterales bacterium
GAGAGGGCCGTCAGGACGAGGCGCGAGCCGCTTGGCGCGCGCAGGCGTACTTGATAGGGTCCGGCCAAACTCTCACAACCGCCGGCGATCTCCGGCTATACTTTCTACACTCTCTACGAACGTCAGGACAACACCATGATCTCGGAAACACGGAAAGTCGCCGCGTGGCTCCTTTTTGTCGCCGCCGTGATGATCCTTGCGGATTTCGCGCAGGCGCAGCGAACCATGCGGCCCGTCATTCGCGGCACGCGCTACGCCGTCTCCAGCCGCAAGCCGCAGGCCAGCCAGGCGGCTGAACGCATCCTGCGCAACGGCGGCAACGCCTTTGACGCGGCCGTGGCCGGACAAGCTGCGCTGTGCGTCACCGATCCCGCCTCGAACGGCGTCGGGGGCGACGCCTTCATCCTGGTCTACGACGCCAGCGAGAAGAAGGTCTACTCCGTCAACGCCGGCGGCTACGCGCCGAAGCTCGCCACGATCGAGTGGTACATGAAAAACAACAACGGCGAGATTCCCGCGAACGACAGCCTGCTCTCCGCGACGGTGCCAACCAGCGTCGACGCCTGGTATACCGTGCTGTCCCGGTGGGGCACCATGAGCTTCGCCGAAGTCCTGCAGCCGACCATCGAGCTCGCCGACGGTTTCCCACTCAGCGAGCGTCTCGCTTCGTCGATGGCGTCGAAAAAAGGCCCTCGCACGTTTGTGGTTGGTGAGGACGGCATCGAGACCGAAGTCGCTCCGGCCCAGGGCAACCGCAAGCTTCGAAAATACCCCACCAGCGAAAAGGTCTACTTTCCCGGCGGCAGGCCCGTCAGGGCGGGTGAGGTCTTCGCCAACCCGGACTTGGCGAGAACTCTCCGGAAGCTGGTCGAGGCCGAGGACCAAGCCGCCGACCAAGGCCGCCAGGCCGCCCTCAAAGCCGCCCGCGACCGCTTCTACAAGGGCGACATCGCTCGCACCATGGCTGAATTTTCCGAAGCCAACGGCGGGCTGTTCCGCTACGACGACTTCGCCGACTACAGCGTCAAGGTTGAAGAGCCCGTCTCCATCGACTATCGCGGCTATGAAGTCTACAAGAACCCCTCGGCCAACCAGGGCCCGTCCGAACTGTTTACCCTCAACATTCTTCGCGGATTCGACCTGCGCTCGATGGGCCACAACTCGGCCGACTACATCCACACCTTCGTCGAGTCGCTCAAGCTCGCCTTCGCCGATCGCGAGATGTTCCTCGCCGACATGGACTTCGTCAAGATCCCGTTCCCAGCACTGCTGACGGAAGCCTATGGTGCGCGCCGGCGGGCTCTGATCGATCCGGCCAAGGCCTCAGTTGCATTCCGCCCCGGCAATCCCGGTCCTGGCGTATCCGGTTCATCGAGCCGCCCCCAATTCCGGATCCCCGTCTCCGGCGATGCCGAACACGAAGGCGACACCAGCTACGTCGCTGTCGTCGATAAGGACCGGAACGCCGTCTCCTGGACGCCGAGTCTTCATTCGGGTTGGGGCTCGGGTATCGTGATCGCCGACCTCGGTTTCATGTTCAATTGCCGTGGCGACTACTTCTGGCTGCAGCAAGGCCATCCGAACTCTCTGGCGCCCCGCAAGCGCCCGCGGAGCACGCTGACGCCCACGCTGATTCTCAAGGACAGCGAGCCGTTCATGGCGGTCGGCAGCCCCGGCGGGGACGATCAGTGCATGCGCATCATGCAGACTTTTCTCAACGTCGTCGAATTCGACATGAACATCCAGGCCGCCATCGAAGCGCCCCGCGCGACCACGAAGAGCTTTCCCTCGTCCGTCTTCCCGCACGCCATGGTGTCGGCGCAGGTCGGCGTCGAAAGTCGCATCTCCGCCGAGGTCATCGAGGAACTGAGAAAGCGCGGCCACCGCGTGGACATCAATGGCCCCTGGTCGATGAGCGCCACCTCCGCCATTGTTATCGACCCCGAAACCGGTGTCCTCAGCGCCGGCGCCGACATCCGCGGTGACAACTACGCCCTGGCCTGGTAACCAGGAGTCTGTCCCACAGAAAATTTTGGCCCCAATCAGTTGTGGTCAGACTTGATTACAGACACAAGAAGTTGACAAAAAATTGGCGATTATCGTTCTGTGAGACAGACTCCTAGCCTGCTTTTCTCACCACGCGGCGAGGCGAAGTGTGTGCGAGGGTCGAGAGGACGAGGCGCGAGCCGGGTGGAGGAAAAAGGCGCACGCAGGGGTAGCGGCCTGATCGCCCCCTTCGGACCTCGAGTCATGAAACACGACTCGCGGCCGTAACGGTTCACCGGCCGTCAGACATTTCTACTGGAGCAAACCAGGTCTGGGAAATGGTTTTCACGAGTCACGAGACACGAAACACGGCCTTTTTTCGCGTGTTTCGGCCTTCGGCTGGTGGGAAATGCAGGCTATTCGGACGCGAATCTCCAAGTCAAGATTCTCATTACGGTGCTGCGAGCATTCGGTCGATGGGTAGCGAGTCCGTGCGTCTGATGGCAGGAGCCCGTTACGCCCGAATCGATGCAAAATGGCAACGGCGAACGCCCGTCGCAACTTGCCTCTGCCTGTCGCGCCAATTCAGTGTTAACGCGCGGCGCAGCGTTGGTGCGCCAAACTCTAACGGACAGCTGGGGGCCATGCCGAGATCGCATTGACCCTCCTGGAGGCCATTCATATACTGAAAGTCCCGCGATGCCCGCGCCGTTTGTTCACCTCCACTGCCACACCGACTATTCCCTTCTTGACGGCGCTTGCGAAATCGGCCGGCTCATGGACCTGGCCGAAGAACAGGAGATGCCGGCGCTTGCGATCACCGATCACGGCAATCTGTTCGGCGCGGTCGACTTCTACACCAAGGCGACCAAACGAGGCATCAAACCCATCATCGGTTGTGAGGTTTATGTCTCGCAGGAAGGCCACAAGTCGCGCAGCGAGACGGATCGCTACAACCACCTGTTGCTGTTGTGCAAAGACCAGACTGGCTACCGGAATCTGATCAAGCTGGTCTCGACCGCCTATCTCGATGGCTTCTATTACAAGCCGCGCATCGATAAGGATCTGCTCGCCTCTCACAGCAAAGGCCTGATCTGCACCTCCGCCTGCCTGCGCGGCGACCTCAACGAGGCTCTGCTCCAAAAGGGCTACGACGAAGGCCGCCGACTTGCCTACACCTACCAGGACATGTTCGGAAAGGAGAACTTCTATCTCGAGGTCCAAGACCATGGCCTCGACCAGGACAGAGAGCTGATCCCGCACTTGATGCGGTTGAGCGGGGAAAGCGGTATCCCGTTGGTGGCGACGAACGACGTGCACTACCTCACTCAAGGCCACGCCGATTCCCATGACGCGCTGCTGTGCATCCAGACCGGAAAGCTGCTCCATGAACCGAACCGCATGCGGTTCACCACACAGGAGTTCTATCTCAAAACTCGCGAGGAAATGCTCAAGGCCCTTGACGGCAATGCGGACCCGCTTCATCGCACCTGGGAAATCGCCGAGCAGTGCGACTTGAAGATCGAGCAGGTGGCCAATCCTTTCCCGAAATTCGACGTCCCTGCGGAACACTCGACCGATACCTACTTCGAGTGGGTGGCGCGGCAGGGGTTCGAGAAGCGCCGCGGGCGCCTGGAAGGGATGGCGCAAGCCGCAATGCTCAAGGAGAGCATCGCGGCATACAACGAACGCCTCGATCACGAGATCCGGATCATCCAGAGCATGAAGTACTCCGGATACTTCCTGATCGTCTGGGACTTCATTCGTTTCGCGAGGTCCCGCGGTATCCCGGTGGGCCCCGGACGAGGTTCCGCGGCCGGTTCGCTGGTGGCCTATTGCATGGAGATCACCGACATCGATCCGCTGCAGCATGGTCTGCTGTTCGAGCGCTTCCTGAATCCCGAACGGGTAAGCATGCCCGATATCGACATCGATTTCTGCATGCACCGCCGCGGAGAAGTGATTCAGTACGTCACCGAGAAGTACGGCCGCGAACAGGTGGCGCAAATCATCACCTTCAATACGCTGGCGGCGAAGGCGGCCATCAAAGATGTCGGGCGCGTGATGGATATGAGCTTCGGTGAGGTCGACCGCCTCACGAAGATGGTCCCGAACATCCTCAACATCAAGCTCAAGGATGCCATCAAGAAGGAGCCGGCGCTCGGCAAGCAGATGAAAAAGGACCCTCGCGTTGCCCGGCTCATGGAAACCGCCCTGCAACTCGAAGGTGTCGCGCGCAACCCCTCCGTCCACGCCGCCGGCGTCGTGATCGCGTCTCAGCCGCTGCAAGAACTGGTGCCGCTCTACAAGACGTCTAAAGACGAAGTCGTCACCCAGTACGACATGAAGAGCCTCGACAAACTGTCGTTGCTCAAGATGGATTTCCTGGGGCTGACCACCCTGAGCGTGATCGACGAGGCGTTGCGCCTTCTCAAGGACCGCAAAGGGGTTGATCTGCAGCTCGAGGAGTTGCCGCTCGATGACAAGAGAACCTACGAGCTTCTCTCGCGAGGCATGACGAGTGGTGTTTTCCAGTTCGAGTCCGAGGGCATGCGGGACATTCTGCGCCGCTACCAACCGGAGCGATTGGAAGACTTGATCGCCCTGAACGCGCTCTACCGTCCGGGTCCGATTCAGGGCGGCATGGTCAGCGACTTCATCGACCGCAAGCACGGCCGCAAGCCTGTCAATTATGACCTCGAAGAGCTTCGTGACCTGCTGGAAGAGACCTACGGTGTCATTGTCTATCAAGAACAGGTGATGCAGATCGCGAACCGCGTCGCGGGCTATTCACTGGGCGAGGCGGACTTGCTGCGACGCGCCATGGGTAAAAAGATGCCTGCGGAAATGGCGGCGCAGCGAGAGCGGTTCGTCGAGGGGGCGCTGCAGAAGGGTTTTCCGAAGAGGAAGGTCGTCAAGCTGTTCGAGCTGATGGAGCAGTTCGCCGGATACGGCTTCAACAAGTCGCACTCGGCGGCTTACGGATTTGTCGCCCATGTAACGGCCTACCTCAAGGCGCACTACCCGGTTTATTTCATGGCGGCGCTGCTTTCCTCCGAAAGCGGCAACCTGGCCAAAGTGGCCAAGTACATCAGTGAGTGCCGCGACATGGGAATCCGCATCCTCCCGCCGGACTTCAATTCGAGTTATTGGAGCTTTACGCCGGCCGACGACGAAACGATCCTCTTCGGCCTTGGCGCGATCAAGAACCTCGGCAAGAACGCGGTCGCTGCGATTATCGAAGCTCGGCAGGAAGTGAAGCATTTTGATTCACTGTTGCACTTCTCGGAATCCGTCGACTGGCAGCAGGTGAACAAGCGGATGCTGGAAAGCTCCATCAAGGCCGGCGCGATGGACTCCTTCGGCGGCCATCGCAGCCAACTCATGGCCGCCCTCGATAGCGCCGTCGAGGCCGGACAGCGGGCGTCGAGAGATCGATCGACGGGGCAACACGGGCTTTTCGATGCGCTGGCCGCCGGGAAGACGTCCGCGGAAGTGCGTCTGCCCGACATCCCCGAATGGGAGGAAAGCCAAAAGCTCGCAGGTGAGAAAGAAGTCCTGGGATTCTACGTTACGGGTCACCCGCTGAACGCCTACCGCGACAAGGTGGCCGAGCTCTCCGAGTTGGATACGTCAGGGCTCGAGGCGTTGGATAACGGAACGGAGGTCGCTCTTTGCGGCGTTCTGGGCTCGATTGCCCGCAAGCGGAACCGCGAAGGCAGGCCTTGGGCTTCCGGTGTGCTGGAAGACTTGCAGGGAAGTGTCGACCTGCTGGTCTTCGCAAATCAATTTGAAAGTCTGGGACCCATGCTGGCTGAAGACAAGCCTGTTCTGATTCGAGGCGAGGTGCGCGTCGATGAAGCGGGTCCGCTCAAGGTTGCGGTGAACGAGATCGTTCCACTCGATGTCGCTCGCGCCGACCTGCCCCGGCAGGTCTCCATTACGATTCGACTCGATAACGGCAGCACTCAGCAGACGGTCGACCGGCTCCGCGAGCTGTTTTCCAGCAAGCCGGGCGATACCGATGTTCGGTTGCGGCTGTTGAAGAAAAGGGACTTCTTGCTGTTCTACGATCTCGCCGATCACGTCCGGGCTGATCGTGACTTCCGCAAACAGGTTGAGCAAATCTGCGGCGAGGGATCGCTGGATGTCGTGTCGGCCTGACTTGAAACATCCTTCTGATCAGGTGAGGTAGACATCTGTTCGGATGTTTCCCGCTTGAACGATCCGCCCCCGGACGGCGAAAAACCAAAAAACTGAAAACTGAAAACTAATAACGAAAAACTGAAAACCGGCCTGAAACATCCTCCGGATCAAGCGGCGTTGACACCGCCCCGGCTGTTTCCCGCTAGAATGATCCGCACGCGGGCGGAGAAAAAACTGGCGATGTTCCGCCTAGCCTGCATTTCTCACCACGCGGCGAGGC
>JAPPLB010000099.1 GCA_028819575.1 Bryobacterales bacterium
ACGATCTTTCCGGTTCACTGGCCGTCAGACATTTCTTATGGAGCGAACTAGGCCCTCTGTCAGTGGTTTTCACGAATCACGAGTCACGAAACACGAATCACGGCCTTTTTTTCGTGTGCTTCGACCGTCGGGTGGTGAGAAATGCAGGTTAGGTGCTCAGATCGGAGGGCAAGATGGTAGTTGCACGCGGCGAAGTGTGGTGGGTGGACCTGGATCTGCCGCGGGGATCGGTGCCTGGTTTTCGCCGCCCCGTCCTCATCGTCCAGGCCGACGCTTTCAATCGAAGCAGATTGCGAACCATCCTGGCCTGTATTTCTCACCACGCGGCGAGGCGAAGTGGGTGAGAGGGCCGTCAGGACGAGGCGCAAGCCGGGCGGAGGAAAAAGGCGCGAGCCGGCGTACTTGACAAATCGCCTCCTTCACCACTCGGTTCACAAAACACGGCCTTTCCGGTTCACCGGCCGTCAGACATTTCTTCTGGAGCGAACCAGGCCCCCGCCCATGGTTTTCACGAATCACGAGACACGAAACACGAATCACGGCTTTTTTTCGTGTGCTTCGGCCGTCGGGTGGTGAGAAATGCAGGCTGGCCTGTGCAGCAGGCGAATGAGACTCAATTCTTGTTGTGAAGACGCTTCAGAAACTCCGTCTTGTTGAGACCAATAGTCCTTAGGATTCCCAGCACAATGTCCTCTTTGAGGTTTCTCTTCTTGGGAATAACGACTGGCCTGCTAAGCCCCTTGCGGACCATGATGTAGCCTGCATGTCTCACCACGCGGCGAGGCGAAGTGCGTCAGAGGGCCGTCAGGACGAGGCGCAAGCCGGGCGGAGGAAAAAGGCGCGAGCCGCTTGGCGCGCGCAGGCGTGATTGCCAAATCACCTCCTTCACTCCTCGGGTCACGAATCACGATCTTTCCGGTTCACTGGCCGTCAGACATTTCTTATGGAGCGAACTAGGCCCCCTGTCAGTGGTTTTCACGAATCACGAGACACGAAACACGAAACACGAATCACGGCCTTTTTATCGTGTGCTTCGACCGTCGGGTGGTGAGAAATGCAGGCTAGGATCCCGGAACCCTGCTTGGCAAGCCGGCTCATGATACGCAAGGATGCCGCGGCAATCGTGGCGATGGCGGCGAGCACGGGCCAGGGGGATAAGGGTGTCCGGCGCCCTCACGCCGTGTCATTGGATGTCAGCATGTTGTCAGTGAAGTGAATGCTCTGCTATCATGGTTTGGACATTTTGACGGCATTATATTGTCAAAATCTGGTCAAAATCTTGACGGCCAGGTGCTGTTTTCGTACACTCCGATACTGTATTCCGCGAACACCAAAAAGATTCCATCCGGGAACGGAATGTTCATGAACGTTTTGGGGGGAGAACCGATGTCCACCGCATCCATGCCTTACATCGATCCCAATGTAGAGCATGTTGGTGTAAGCCGCCTGCGCAAGTTGAATGCCACGAACTTGCGGCAAGCATCGAAAACGCTCGTCATCCAGGACAACGACAAGCCTCTTGCCGTCTTGCTGGCCTACGAGCAGTTCTTGCGCATGCAGCAGAAAATCGAGCAACTGCTGGAGACTCTGGAACTCCTGTCCGATCACGAGGAACGGGCACTGTTGGTGGCGGGTCTTGAAGATCTGAAATCCGGCAGAACGAAGCGCTTTTCCGAGATCCGGCGATCGCTTGACAGTGAGATGCCTGGGTAAGCGGTCGCCATGTCCTCCGATTTCACGGTCGAGCTTACACCGACTGCCGAGAGGGTCTACGAGCGTGCCTTCGAAGAGGCGCGGGAATGCGTCAACAGGGGTGATGCGACCAACGCCAAGGTCAAGCGGTTCCGTATGATCCAGGAAGCATTGGATACCATCATCCCCCACGAGCCGTTTCAGCCAAAGCGGGCTCTCTCGGGCGCGTTGGCTAAGATCTACCGGGTCAGGAAAGGCCGCATAAGGATCTGCTACATCGGCAGGTCGGATCAAAAAAGGATCATCGTCATCTACATCTCGGACACCCCTCGCAAAGAGGGCGACAGCAGCGATCCCTACGCGGTTCTGAGCAGGATGCTGCGATCCGGTGACTGCGACACTTTTTTCGACGACCTCGGAATCCCGTTCCCAAAAAATCTCGCGGCAGCCGCAAGCGCGGGCGCGTTCCCCACTCCACCCCTTCAGTAGTCCCACTCACCATTGGGACAGTACCCGTTAGCCTGCATGTCTCACCATGTGGCGAGGCGAAGTGCGTGAGAGGGCCGTCAGGTCGAGGCGCAAGCCGGGCGGAGGAAAAAGGCGCAAGCAACATGGCCTGTAAGGTTTTTCACGAATCACGATCTTTCCGGTTCACTGGCCGTCAGACATTTCTTCTGGAGCGAACTAGGCCCGCCCCCCTGGTTTTCACGAATCACGAGACACGAAACACGAATCACGGCCTTTTTTTCGTGTGCTTCAACCGTCGGGTGGTGAGAAATGCAGGCTGGTTTTTCCTCCGCCCCCGAGCGGATCATACAAGCGGGAAACACCCGGACCGGTCTCAACACCGCTTGATCCGGAGGATTTCACATCAGGGTTTCAAGGTGCCCCGCTCGGCATTACGATAACCGTTGATTGATCACAGATGCGGAGCCTCAGATGTCTCTTGGCCAGTTTCGCTAGTTTCCCACGCCTGCGCCCCGGAATGAATTTATTGTTGTCCAGCAACTGGACTTCCGCGTGAAAATAGTTGTCGTCACACGGGTCGTGCACGACACGTGCTGAATAGTTTGGCGCTTCAGGGTGAATCTGCTTTGGATGAATGACGGCGCTGACCGGGAATGCCGCAATGCCCTTTCCCGCGTAGCTCGTTTCTGGCGGCGCTCCGCAACTCGGAATGAGCACATCACTTGGCTGACTCCCTTTTCCCCGGTTGACTGAGAAGGAGGGCAGTGGGAGCGCCACTGGAAGCAACCTGGAGCCATGCACGTGGCTGATCCCTACGCGCAGAAAGAGCCGCTCATCAGGTCGAAAGTGGTTATCAACGGGACGATCTTCCCGCAACATCCGTTGCGGTCGTTTTGTGCTAGGTACCAAGGAACTCGCCAATCCGCCGAGTTGCCTTTTTAAGGCCGCTTGCTGTTGCTTGGACCTGAATCACGTCGCGATGTCCACGTCCGTCCGAAAGTGCCGAAAAGATTTCCCCGTCGTTGAGGCATTCGATGTCTGCGTACTTCTCTCCTCGGATGAAGCAAAGTCCGATTCCACCTTCGCCGGCTGGCGCGATCCGGTCAAAACTGAGTCCTTCGGCGCTCGCGATATCGATTGCAGATTTCGCAAGGGCGGCGGATTGGCTGTTCGGCGCTGGGGCTCCATGTCCGTCCCAATCATCCTGGAGCTCTATGAGCGAATCAATGATGCCAAGTTCATGTTCTGATGTTGCTGGAAGCGGTGCTGGCGGTTGCGACCGGTAAACGGTATCGCCGTCGAACACCTCGGTCTCGTAGAAATGGCTTTTCATGGCGAGCCCCCCACCAGATTCTCTTCGAGGAGATCGAGGAGCTGCTGACGCTCTTGTTCCGGATCGTAGTCTAGCAGGTGCGCAATGCAACTTTGCAGCCCTCCAGGGAGAGATCCCGTGGCGCTGCCGCTTGGCCGGCGCTTGGCCCTCTCCCCCTGACTGACATTTGTCAGTCTTGGCAACCTCCCCGCGCCCTGCATAGCATGGCTGCATGGAGTCGATTCTCGATCTGCCGCGGCTGCGGTCCTCCATCGAACGCCACGAAGGCCGCCGCAAGCGCGCCTATCGCGACAGCGAAGGCGTTCTGACCGTCGGCGTCGGTCACAACCTCGAAGTCGACCTGCTGGCCAAGACCTGGTCCGACGGCGAGATCGACCTGATGCTCGACGGCGACATCACCGCCGCGTCGGCCGGCGCCGGGTCGCTCGTCTCGCGCGAGGCGTGGACGTTCATGGGACCGGCGCGCCGCGAGGTCCTGGTCGAGATGGTCTTCCAGTTGGGCCGCGCCGGCGTCGGCAACTTCCGGCGCTTCCGCGAGGCCCTCGAAGCCCACGATTACGAGTGGGCCGCCGGAGAGATGCTGTGGCGCAAGTGGCGCCGCGGCCTCCCTTCCGTGCGCCGCTCGCTGTGGCGCATTCAGACCCCCGCCCGCTGCGAACGCCTCGCCGCGATCATGCGGACGGGCCGCATTCCCGAAGGAGGCAACACATGATAGAGACTCTGACGACCCTGGCGATCTTCGCCGCCGGCCTCATCACCGGATACGTGATCGCCGCCGTCACCGAGACGCGCCTCGAGCGCAAGCTCGACAAGAAGTTCTGGCGCATGACGGACGATCTCCGCGAAGTGTTCAAGAAATGATCGTCGCCGCCCTCACCAGGCTCGCCGGCGACATCGTCGGCCGATACCAGGCCCGCAAGGCCGTCAAGGCCGCCTCCGCGGCCCGCATCGAGCAGAAGCGAGCCGACCTGGAAGTCACCAGGATCGAGGCCGAGATCGCCCGCGCCAGGCGCACCGACACCGCCGACGCCGACTACGATCTCCAGGTCCTGCGCAACCGCGAGCGGAGCTGGGCCGACGAGGTCCTGATCGGCATCTTCACCGGCATCTTCATCCTGCCCTTCATCGACGCCCTCCAGGCCACCTGGACCGGCCGGCGGCTCGGTCTCGCCGAGGCCGTCGCCGACGGCTGGGCCGCCCACGGATACGACGGCGCTCCCTGGTGGTTCGAGTTCGCGATGGTCGGCATCCTGGTCTCGACCCTGGGCCTGTTTCGCCTGATCCGAATGTGGAGCCGCGGCCGCGAGCAGGTGAACCGGCCGCCGGCGGAAACGAGCTGACAGGGGTGGCCATCACGACACCGGCGGTGAAGCATGGACTATGAAGCCTGGCGGTTCTGGATCGACATCTTGCAGACGGTCCTCACCGCCGCCATCGGCGTCTACGTCTGGCTGGTCAACCGCACGCGCGTGAACGCCGCCCGCATCCGCAGTATGGAAGACGAGATCGACGCCCGGCTCGACAAGGCCGAGCAGCGCCTGGCCAAGGTCGAGGTCGACATCGAGCATGGCCCGTCGCGCGACGATCTCAAGCGCATCCACGAGCGGGTCGACGATACCGCCAGGGAAGTCCACGAGATGACCGGCGAGTTTCGCTCGGTCAAGTCCACCCTGGAGCTGATTCACCAGTTTCTACTGAGCGGGAGCCGATCATGAGTTTCGCCCAATTCGAGGCCCAGCACCTGCGGCTGGCGATCCTCCAGCTATTGCAGCAGGATTACGGCTATGCCCATAACGAGCTCGTGCTGCAGGGCGCGTTGCAGCAAGTGGGGCACGGCGTGAGCGGCGACCGTCTGCGGACCGAGCTGGCCTGGCTGGGCGAGCAGGGGCTGATCGTGATGAGCGACGTGGCCGGGTTGTCGCTGGCCAAGCTGACGCGCCGCGGCGGCGACGTCGCCCAGGGACGGTCGCGGGTCCCCGGCGTCGCGCGGCCGCGCCCGACAGGCTGAAGTTTTCACGAGACACAAAACACGGCCTTTGAGGTTTTCACGAATCACGGCTTTTCAGGCGCGAGTCTCGCAGAGACAAGCCCGAATTCCGGGGTTTTCACGAAACACGAATCACGAAACACGAATCACGGATTTTTCCCGAGACATGAGACACGAAACACGGCTTTTAAGGCGCGCGGCGCGGGGTGCCCTCTGGGCCGGCGCGAGTTCCGTGGTTTTCACGAAACACGAATCACGAAACACGAATCACGGCTTTTGAAGACGATGCCCCCAGTAAGCACCATTGAAAAGCTGCCGCGGGAGGTCCGCGAGGCTCTCGACGAATGGCTCCGCGATCGGACCATCACCCAGGCCGAGGCAACCCGGCGCACGAACGCCATGCTCGAGGAGTTGGGGCTGTCGCAGCGCATCACCCAGGGGGCACTCAACCGCTACGCCGCGCGGATGACGCTTGCCGGCGAAAAGATGCGCCAGTCGCGGGAGATTACCGAAGCCTGGATCGACAAGCTCGGGTCGGCGCCCGGCGGGAAACTCGCCCACATCGTCATCGAACTGCTGCGTACTCTGGCCTACGACCTGACCCTCAGCCTACACGAGGGCGATCTCGACGACAAATCACTGCCCCGCGTCGTGAATGCAGCCGCCAGGGTCGCCCTGATGGTGCAGCGCCTCGAGCAGTCCAGTGAGATTGTCGCCCGCCGCGAGCGCCAACTCAAGCGCGAAGCCGCCGAGGAACTCGCCGCCAAGGCCGCCAGGGAAAGCAAGGCCGGCCGCGCCATCAGCCCCGAACGGTTGCGAGAGATCATCCGGGAGGCATATGGCCTCT
>JAPPLB010000069.1 GCA_028819575.1 Bryobacterales bacterium
GCGTACTTGAACAGTACGTTGAGCACGGCAAGCAAGCACAACGAAGTCCTGGCGGCCGTATGGCGTGCTTCGGCCGTCGGGTGGCGGGAAAGGCAAGCTGGACTTAGGGATCGTTGAACAAGTCGTCACAGATGCGAGTGTAGGCCGTCGCCCCGTCCTGCCGCAACGTGGCGGCTATTTGACGACTCGACTCATACCGGCATCGGCTCGTCGTTGGGCAAAACGGTCAAGGTAGTGCGTATCGAAGTTCCCAAGGACAAAATCCGGGTCGGCCATTACCCGCTCGTGAAAGGGGATCAATGTGTCGATTCCCTCCATCAACATCATGCCGAGGGAGCGCTGCATGCGGCTGATGGCCTCGGTGCGGTCGCGTCCATGCGCGATGAGTTTCGCGACAAGCGAGTCGTAGTACGGTGGGACAAACCAGCCTGAGTACGCCGCCGTGTCCACACGGATGCCCGGCCCGCCCGGCAGAAGCATCTGCGTGATACGTCCCGCGGAGGGTACGAATGTCTTGGGGTTTTCCGCGTTGATGCGGCACTCGATGGCATGCCCCCGCGGCTCGATCTTGCCGGACACAATGGACGACAAGGGTTCGCCTGCCGCAAGCAGTAGCTGACTCTTGACCAGATCGATTCCGGTGACCGCTTCCGTGATCGGGTGCTCGACCTGGATGCGGGCGTTTAGCTCGATGAAGTAGAGTTCGCTCTCATCATCCATCAGGAACTCCGCCGTGCCGGCATTCGAGTAGCCGACTCGTTCGAAAGCCTTTTCAAGCCGCCGGCACATTCGGTTACGTGTTTTCGAGTCGATGCGGGGCGAGGGCGCTTCTTCGATCAGCTTCTGATGCCGTCTTTGGATCGAGCATTCCCGTTCGCCTAACGCAGCGACGTTCCCATGGTTGTCTCCAAGAATCTGGAATTCGATATGACGTGGCCCCTCGATGTATTTCTCGAGATAAACGTCGGACGATTGAAAACTCACTGCCGCCTCGTGTCGCGCCTGATGGAACAGTTCGGGCAGTTCGCTCGGCTCTCGAACGATTCGCATGCCGCGTCCCCCGCCGCCGCCGGCCGCCTTGAGGATGACAGGGAAGCCGATGTCCTTCGCTAGGGAAAGAGCCTCGCGGGCGGTTTCGAGCGGCTCCTCGGACCCCGGCAGGATCGGCAGACCGGCTGCGCGCGCCTGCTTGCGAGCTTCGGCTTTGTCGCCCATCTGCCGAATGGTTTCGACTTCCGGGCCGATGAACCGAATGCCCGACTCACGGCAGACATCCGCGAAGCCGGCGTTCTCGGCCAGGAATCCGTAGCCGGGATGGATCGCGTCGACATCGGTGATTTCCGCCGCGCTGATCACCGCAGGCACGTTCAGGTAACTGTCTTTGCTGCGCGGAGGGCCGATGCAGAGCGCTTCATCGGCATGGCGGACGTGCAGCGACTCGCGGTCCGCTTCCGAGTAGACGGCGACCGTGCGAATCCCGAGGTCCTTGCAGGCGGAGATGACTCGGACCGCAATCTCGCCTCGGTTCGCGATCAATACTTTTTTGAACATTCGCGAAAAAAGTTAGCTCGGCCGGATCGCGAACAGTGCTTCACCGTATTCGACGGGCTGCCCGTTCGAGACGAGCTGCTTCTCGATGGTTCCCGCCACGTCGGCTTCAATCTCGTTCATCAGCTTCATCGCTTCGATGATGCAAAGCACCTGCCCCGCGGTGACTTGGTCCCCAACCTCGACGAAGGGCTCGGCGTCAGGGCTGGGCGCCTCGTAAAAGGTTCCCACAATGGGAGACTTCACCTGCGTGAGGCCTGCATCGGAGGATTCGGTCGGAGCGGCGGTTTCAGCGGTCGGATCGAGCGGTTTTCGAGGCTCTTCCCCTGCAGGCGAGGGGATCTCCGTGATCTGCTGCGGGGCTGAAACGCCGGGGGCGACGATGACGTAAGGCGGCCGGTTTCCGTCATCGGACGATCCTCGTCGGATACGAACCTTCTCGTCGCCTCTTTCGAGTTCGAATTCCTGGATGTCTCGCTCTGCGAGGGCATCCATCAGTTCCTTGATTTCGTCCAGGTTCATCCCGTTGCGTACCGTTAAAGTGAAACCTGTTCTGGTTTGGGCAGGAGAGCCCGGCACTCGCTCCCGATGATCACAAGGTTCGCAGTTGTCGAGGTGTACGGCTGAGCAGTTCGCAACCTGTCTTGGTCACGAGAAGCAGGTCTTCAATCCGCACTCCTCCGACGCCTTCGACATATGCGCCCGGTTCGATCGTGATTACCATGCCCGATGCCAGCCGCGTCTTTTCGCCTGCCCCCACTCGTGGCTGCTCGTGAATCTCGAGTCCGACTCCATGACCGGTGGCGTGCGGGAAGACATCACCATACCCAAAGTCCGCAAGCACTTTTCTCGCCGCTTGATCCACCGTTGCGGCTTTGACACCGGATCGAACCTGATCCACAGCCGCTTTCTGGGCTTCCCGAACTGCTCGGAAAATCCGCCGCTTTTCGCTTCCGACGCGCCCGAAACATATCGTTCGGGTCATGTCACTGTTGTAGCCATCGAGTATAGCACCGTGATCCAGAACAACGAGTGAGTTGGGAACGATACGCTCCGACCGGGCGCGGGCATGGGGCAGGGCAGAGTGAGGTCCGCTGGCAACGATCGTTTCAAACGCCGGACCCTCTGCACCCAAGCTGCGGAACTCGAAGTCCAGTTCGGCCGCCAAGCGGGCTTCGGTCCATTCCACCCGCGCCCGTGAGCAGACGTTGTCGAACGCTCTTGAATTCAGCCGTGCAGCGAGACGAATCTTTTCAATCTCGTCAGGCGTCTTCACTAGGCGAAGCTTCTCAACGAGGCCGTCCACCGGCTCGACCCGTGTCTGGCGGAGTTTGCGCCGCAGCGTTCGATAGAGTGCATGCGAAATGCGGTTCTCTTCGACCGCGAGCCGACAGACTTGCTCCTCATGGAGATCACTGAAGAGCAGGTCGAGCGGACTTTGCGTCGATTCGCATACATCGACACCTCGTGCTTGTGCTTTCGCTTGGGCCGTGTAACGTCCATCGGTGTAAAGCTTGGCGCGGTCGGCTGAGATGATCAGAAATCCGTAGCTTCCGGCGAATCCGCAAAGGTATTGAATGTTCGACCCTGCGGAGACGAGAAAGCGGTCGCTGCCTTCGAAGCCGGCCTTCGCCAAGTCGAGACGCAGCTTCCTGACGCGCTTCTTGAAGCTGACCAGCTCGACTCGCGCTTGGTGCTGTGTCGTCACTATGCCCGCTCAGGAACTGCAAACCTGCATTTCTCATCAAGTGGCGAGGTGAAATGCCTGCTTGCTGCGGGCAGGTGTGAGAGGGCCGTCAGGAAGAGGCGCGCGCCACTCGCGCCATCAACACGGACTTTACGCCAGGCTGCTGAGACATCGGCAAGCGGTCTCTGGCGGACGTTCGTTGTCACGGCGAAGCACCGGCCAGATCTTCTGCCAGCAGGCGGGCGCGAGCGGCCAGGTTTCTCGCGAGCGGCAGGTCCTCTCCGCGTACTTCCTGCGCCTGCCGCATGAAAGCTCTCACCCGCTTGATTTGTGCGCTGCGTTCCCGGAGACCGCCGCCGTTCAAAACCCGGCTCAGACTCTCTTCAGCAGCGGCAAGATCGCGGTCGATCATGCGGTTGTACTCGGAGCGTTCTTCGGAGGAAAGAATGATGCCGAGTCGAAACGGCGTCCGGGGATTCACCGCTGGTTCGGGGGTCGTTACGGCTTGCTCGTCCGCTGTCGGCTCATTGTCGGCAAGCGGCTCGGACGTTTCCTCGTCGCTCTGATCGGACCGCTCGACTCTCAATGGGATGTGTTCGGATGTGATGGCTTCCGGCGGAATGGGCTGCGGAGGTGGCAGTTTCTCCTGCGTTTGCGGTTCCCAAGCCACGCCGGCCGGACGCTCCGGCGGGCCAGCGGCCGGCTCAGCCGTCACCGGAGCCGGAGGAGGCGCCGCGGTTGTCTTCCTCCCGCATCCTGCCTGCGTGATCATTGCGGCAAGCAACAAGCCCGCTCCCATGATTCGAGCTGCTGGGATGCGGATTCGCGGTCTTGAAGCGATCGCACCAACAGGATCGGCGCTGGAAGGGAATAACATGAGATCCTTCGCCTTGGCGGACGCCGCTCCGAGATCTTTCAGGCGCCGTTTGCTCCCATCCGCGATTCGGCCCGCTCTTCGGCGTCAGAAGCGCCTCCGGACTGTCCACTCCGGTCACGCGGGAAGCGCAGCCGAAACGTTGTGCCCTCATTTTGTTCGCTGGTGAAGTCGATTGTACCACTGTGCAGTTGCACCACCCGAAAGGTCATGGCGAGCCCGATACCGCTGCCTTTGCCCTTTGTCGAGAAGTACAGGTTGTAGATTTTCTCTTGTAACTCCACAGGGATTCCTGCGCCTTCATCCTGCACTTTGAGCAGCCACATGCCGGCTGATTCTTCGACGGAGATGGTCAGGGTCCCACCGTTCGTCATTGCTTCCACACCATTGACAACGACGTTGAGGATGGCTTGTATGAGCAGGTCACGATCGCCCTGCATCCGTGCGGTCTCGACTTTCTTGTCCACGACGACTTCTACCGGCTGACCGGCAGCTTCGGTACGAACGAGTGTTGCGACCTCGGACGCGATCTCGACCAGATCGATCACAGCCATGTTCAACTCGACGGGACGTGTGAAATCCAGGAAGCTTTTGACGACGCGGTCCAGGCGTGTGATCTCTCGTGAGATTACTCTCAGCTCGGTTTCTGCTTGCGAGTCGCTGTCATGCAACTTGCTCTTGAGCACTTCAAGATGCAGCACGATCGAGTTGAGGGGATTCTTGATTTCATGGGCTGCCCCGCTGGTAAGCCGGCTGATGGCGGCCAGGCGTGTCGAGATGTCAAGCTGTGACTCGATTTGACGTCTTGGCGCAGCCTCGCGGATGGTCACCAAGGTCCCAGCGCGCTCACGGCTCGGAAAGTCCTCCACGACTTCGACCGTCAGCAGAACTTCGACTGTCGAACCGTCGGGTCGCTCCAGTACGAGCGGACGGTCGCGCACTTCCCGCTGCACGTGGACCGCGCCTTGAACGATGGCTCCCATCTCCGTCGAGGACGGAAAGACGTCGTGGAGATGCTTGCCCATGACTTCCCAGCGCCCCCGGCTCAGCAGCCGCTCTGCTCCGCGGCCCGCCAGCGCAAGCCGATCGTCGCGTCCGAACAGAAAAACCGCCTCTTCCATCCGATCCATCAGTTGATCGAGGTTCGACCGCAGTTCCGCGACATCGGCCTGCGCGCCTTGGAACTGCTTGCCGAGTAGACTGAGCTTCGATTCGACGACCGCTTCTTCCCGCGATACGCTCCGTGACTCCTCGCGAGCTGTCTCGCCGCGCGCGATGCGGTCGATAACCTCTCCGATTCGTGCGAGCGGCTTGAACGCCCACCTCGAGGCAATGGCGGCAACCACAACGGAAATCAGCAGAGCGATCGCTGAAACGAGTCCGAGGTTCATGATTTGCGGAAGCACTTCGTTCCGCAGAAGAACGGTCGACACGATCACGTGGACTGCGAGGATGGGGTCGTCTTGCCCTTGCAGGCCGAGTTCCCGTGTCACGCGGTAGTCTCTGTTCGGAGACACGATCTCGTTGATCCGGTCTGTCAAGGTTCTCGATGTGAACTGAGCCAGCTCGGGAGGCAGGTCCAGCTTTTGACCCTGCCGCGACGGCAGCGAAGCTGCGAGGATGCGATTGTCTTCGCCGGTGATGACGACCTCGACGATGTAGCGTGCGCCGCCCGTCATCCGCTGCAGAAACAGAGCAAGATCTGCGTCGAGTTCGACGATCTGCGTCCAGACACGCTTCATCTCCTCCAGCGTCTGCGGTTGCGGTATCCGGCGCGATGCCTTTTCGTTGACGAGCGGGATGAGAAAGCTTTCGACGACCTCCGCATTGCTCGTGGCGAGATATAGGGCGTCGTTCAGCCGCGTTTCAATCGCGTCCCGGACGTTGATGACCGAGAGTACGCCGACAACGACGGCTACGAGCAGGATGATGAACGTTCGAAGACGCGCTCGAAGAGACATTCGCGTGCTCGGCGGCCAGACAGGCCGGCCTGCATTGTCTCACCACACGGCGAGATGAGAGGTTCGTAAGGACGAGGAGCGGGCTGCTTGCCGAAAGAAGGTGTACCTGAGCGTACATCGGCCACGGCAAGCAAGCGCAACGAGAGTACCCGGTTTTCCTTTCCTGCCTGCCTATGGGCCGCTGGCGGCTGGCCGCTGATGTCAGGCTGCCGGGCTCCCATTGTGCTTGCTCAGTCCCGGCGCGCTGCCTCACGCGCCGGCTCGGAACCGTATTCCTTGAGCTTGTTGTGGAGCGTCTTGAGGCTGATCTCCAGAATGCGGGCGGCGCGCGTCTTGTTGTTGTTCGTGTGCGCGAGGGTCTTCAGAATCAGGGCCTTCTCGGCTTCCCGCACGGTTGTTCCCACTCGCAGCGGTACATCATGCGGATCGCTGGAAACGGCGGCGGCTGGTTCTTTCTCGTCCAATGCTCCGATCAAATGGACCGGCCGGATCGTTCCCTCGCCGGCCAGGATGACCGCTCGCTCCAGAACGTTGCGCAGTTCACGGACGTTGCCGGGCCATCGATACCTCCGGAGCTTTTCTGCGACTTCGGGATGAATGCCGACGACCTTGCATTCGTGCTTCTCGTTCATCCCGCGGATCAGGGCTTCGGCGATGGGCAGAACATCGTCGGAGCGTTCCCGCAGGGGCGGCAGGTGAACATGAAAGACGTTGAGTCGATAGAAAAGGTCCTGGCGCATCCCGCCTTGCTCGAGCGCCTCGGCAAGGTCCCTATTGGTGGAAGCGATCACGCGGGTATCGACGCGCAGTTCCCGGCTGCCGCCCAGTCGGCGAACTCGTGAATCCTCCAGAACGCGCAGCAGCTTGGCCTGCGTGCCGACAGGCATGTCACCGATCTCGTCGAGCAGCAGCGTACCCCCGTGAGCAAGCTCGAAGCAGCCGGGACGCCGCTGCAACGCGCCAGTGAATGCGCCCTTTTCGTGGCCGAACAGTTCGCTTTCCATGAGCGTTTCGGGAAGAGCCGCGCAATTGATGGCCACGAACGGCCCAGCGCTGCGCCGGCTGAGCTTGTGGATTGCACGCGCGACGAGCTCCTTGCCGGTGCCGCTTTCGCCCGTGATCAGCACGGCGGCCGTGCTGTCCGCGATCTGCCGGACGAGCGAAAAGACCTCCTGCATGGCCTTCGAGGGGCCGACGAGGTCTTCGAGAACACCTCGGTAGCTCAACTCTCGTTGCAGCCGCTCCGTCTCGCTCGCGAGATGGCCCTGTGCGGCTGCCCGCGAGAGCAGGACCTTCAGGGCGTTGGCTTGAATCGGCTTTTCGAGAAACCAGAACGCGCCGAGATCGTGAACCGTCTTGAGCGCATTCTCGATGCTGCCGAATGCAGTGAGGACGATGGACACCGGTCTGCTGCCGTCGCTCGAGAGCTTTTCCAGTAAAGCGAAGCCGTCCATGCGCGGCATGTTGAGGTCGGTGACGACAACCTGCGCCGGGAACGTCTGGAGTGTGTCAAGTGCATCCTGCCCGTCAAGCGCCGTCTCGACGGTGAAGCCCCACGAGGAGACGAGACTCGCCAGGCCATTGCGTTGATCCTCTTCGTCGTCGACGATCAACACACGAGCCGACGTGGATTCCCGAGCCTCCGCCATGGCTCCTTAATTCTATCCGAAGGACTACCGCCCATCCGGCGTGGGTGCAGTCTGTTACACCCGGCCTTTCAATGACCTGAAAGCTCTGGCCTGCATTTCTCACCACGTGGCGAAGCGAAGTGCGCGAGAGGGCCGTCAGGACGAGGCGCAAGCCGGGCGGAGGAAAAAGGCGCGAGCCGCTTGGCGCGCGCAGGCGTACTTGAACAGTACGTTGAGCACGGCAAGCAAGCGTTGCGAAGGAAAAGCGAAATCCTGGCGGTCGTATCGTGTGCTTCGACCGTGGGGTGGTGAGACATGCAGGCTAAACACCTTCTTGAGACATCCTTCGCGGAGCGCGGCATGGACCACCGGAGGAAGTTTGACCACGTCGTGGCGTCGGCTGTATCACCGGGCGCTTCGCCATTCGGGAGACTCCAGGGACCCTGGCCAACCGAAGTCACGTAGGTGCCGTTCTGCTCGTCGGCGGACTGCTTGCGGACTCCGATGCCGCTGGGAAGTTTACGGTTCTCGGTTTTAAGGGCAACTCGGCTTGCCGGCTACATCGACCACCTTCACAGCATCAATGAACGGCCGAAGCGCATGGTGATGTTACACGCCGTGCTGCGAGCGTGTTCCCCGTTACTGGTCGGGCTCGGCTTCTTCTTTCTTCTCCGTCGTCTCCAGGTCGGCTGTGTCCCAACCCTTCTCGATCTTGACGTCAGGGAGCTTCGCGTGCAGTGCCTCGATCCCTTTGTCGGTCACTTTGGTTTGCCAGACATAGAGCTTTTGGAGATTCTCCAGGCTGGTGAGCTTCTTCAACCCGGCGTCGCTGATGGCTGTCCCGTACAGGTTCAGGTACGTCAGGGTCTTGAGATCGGCAACGACATCGAGCCCGGCGTCAGTCACCTTGGTTCTTTCAAGATGCAGGTACTCGATCGAGTCCATGGCTTTCAGGTGCTTCAGCCCCGCGTCGCTGACTCCGGTCCCTCCGAGATGTACACGATACACTCCGGTAAGCTTCGGAATCGGAGAAAGATGTTCGTCTTTGGCGTCTTCGCGGATCAGGTGAAAGTCGACCTCGACCCGATCGTCATCCGCTGCAATCTTTCGAACGGCGCCGCCGGATTCCTCGATCTCCTTTGCCGCTTGGTCGTGTCCCTCGTCGGCTGATAGCATGCTGCCGCTGAAAGCGGGCATCAACAGCAGCCAGACCGCAATGATTTTGTTCATTGAAATCCTCCACTGAAGGAAGCCGGATGGCTTCAAGGAATTTGCCAGTGAAGAATATAGCGGGCCGCGCCCATCGATTCAAGCTCGTGCGGAGAGAAAGGCCGTGACTTGTGATTCGTGACGCTCGGCGCGGGCGGGAGGGAGGCTCACCGGCCGCAGGAGTTTCTTTCTTGATCCCGCCAGGCCGCCTCCGATGGTTTTCCCGAGACCCGAGATACGAATCACGGCCACTGAGGTTTATCTGATCCTTGCGTGCAAGAGTGTAGGACGTAAGCTCGGCGTTACGCGTCCTCGGGCCACATCGACAAGTCCCAGCGGACGGCGCCCATGTGATATCGCTGGTGCCACGGCAGGCCATGCGCGGCCCACTCCGGCTTTCTGGGCCCGAAGTAATACGCCGTCACGATCGCCCCATCATCGAGTTGAACGCTGGATGGATAACCGGCGTCCGTTTTGTGCCAGTCGTAGGCCGGTGTGGAGAGAAGAGTTACAGGATACGACCAGCTATCGCCACCGTTGCTGCTCATCCGAAGCACGATGCCGAACAGACCGGGGATGCGGCTCGTGAAGGAGCACAGCAGGCGTCCGTCGGATAGTTCGAGAAGGTGGGCGTTCTCCTGGCCTTGCGGCGAAAGCAGTTTTGGTTCGGACCAGGACCGGCCCTCGTCCTCCGATCTGAGCAGGACTTCGCCGGAACCGTGCGGCAGTACCTCGTCCATCCTGTCGATGCAGTTGGTGCGCCCCACCGCCAGCCATACGCCGTCACTGCGGCGTAGAACAAAAGTTTCGCCGATGCCGGTGACGACCGGGCGTGGATGATCCCAGGTCCGGCCGCCGTCGTCGCTGAAATTGACAGACGAACGAGAGCGTCTCGGTTTCGTGCTGACGCCAATATAGGTTGAGCAAACGAGTCGTCCGTCGGGAAGTGGAAAGATGTCGCCATGCGGCACCCCGCTTAGATCGGGCAAGGTACGTTGCCACGTGTGTCCCTGGTCCTTGGAAATGCAGCACTGCGTTGGCAGAAAAGGCTTCTTTTGCCCTTCGTGGTAACCGCTGACGAGAGCGACAAGCTCGCCGGCTGCGTTCAAGCCCACAGCGTGATTCATCCGGATCGCGTTGGGCTCCTCCGGATGGTCGGTGACTTGGCTGCGGAAACTCCAGCTCACTCCGCCGTCTTTGCTGATCCAAAGCTCGATATCGCTGTTACTGCCGTAACCGTGACTTGGATGGTTGTATACAGCAGCCGCAAGTTCGCCGCCGGGTAGTTTCGTGAGATTCGGCCAGAGCCCCTTGTTGTCGATACCCACGTAGAATTCCGCCCCCGGCAGCAGTTGACAGCCGTTGAGTCCGGCGGCCGAGAAGGCTCGGCCGGCGGCGCTCGCGGATGCTGTGTCTCCGAGCAAGAGAGAAGTAGCCAACGCAGTGGGAGCATGTTGAAGCAATCGACGGCGGTTGATGCGATGGATCATGACGGGTACCGCTCCTTTGAGCGTGGATGCTTGGAAATACAAATATATTAGGACTTGCGGAAGCAGTGAACAACAAACGCGAATCGAGACAAACACGGGAAGTGAGCGCAGGAGCACTCTGAAAGAGGAAAAAGTTCCCCGATCTCTTGGCTATGGACCTCCAGCGCGTTTCAAGCTGTCTCCGTTTCATGTGGGAGCTTCTGTTCCTGCTCGTAACGTCCGAAGAACGTCAGCGTGAGCGGAATCGGTTTCTCTTCTACTTTCCAAAAGCGAAACTCGGTTGCCCAAACGTTCCTACCGTCTCCTCGTCAACGCCGCAAGGGCATGATGAGCTGGGTAGCTTCGAAAGTTGTACCGAATTTCACGGCGCTTACGTCCCATAGAGCATCAGGACAGGTGATTCCCCAGGAGGAGGGTTAATCCGATGCGCAGGTTCATCACGATTTTGCTGGTTTCGCTGTTGGCTTTTCCGTCCAGCGGCTTGGCTGTCTTCGACCCTTCAAAAAACGAGAAGCACGATGTGTCGGCGATTGGTGAAAGGGACGTTGACGGCGCTGTCAACTTCTACTCGCTCGAAAAGGAAATTGCTTTTGGCAAGCAGCTTGCCGAGGATGTCGAGCGCCACTCGAAGATCGTCGATGACCCGGTGATCAGCGAGTATGTCAATCGTGTTGCACAGAATATTGCGCGGAACTCGGATCTCCAGGTCCCGCTTTACGTAAAGGTCATCGATAGCGACGAAGTGAACGCCTTCGCGCTGCCGGGAGGATATTTTTTCGTCAACACCGGTCTGATTAACCTGGCGGAGAGCGAAGCGGAGCTGGCCGGTGTGATGGCGCACGAGATTGCACACATTGCGGCCCGCCACGGCACACGGCAAGCCTCCAAAGGTCAGATTGCGAATCTGGCGACGATCCCATTGGTCTTCCTCGGAGGCGGCTGGGCGGCATACGGGATCAAGCAGGCGGCCAATTTCATCATTCCGGTCACCTTCCTGAAGTTCTCGCGGAACTTCGAGAAGGAAGCCGACCTGCTCGGGATTCAATACCTCTGGAAGTCCGGCTACGACCCGACAGCGATGATTACCTTCTTCGAGCGGCTCCAGTCGCAGAAAAAGAAGAAAGACGGCCGAGGCTTCTCCGCGCTGTTCCGAAGCCACCCGCTGACGGAGAAGAGGATCAATTTGGCCCAGGAGGCGATCGATCAGATTCTACCGGCCCGGCCCGAATATGCATTGGGCGGCAGCGAGTTCAGCCGCGTAAAAGACGAATTGATGAGCTTGACGTCGAGCAAGCGCCGCCAGGAGAAAGACCCCAACCGGCCGACGCTCCGGAGGCGCGCTCCAGACGATGAGATTCCCGTCGACGCCGAACCGGTCCCTGAAAACGGGGAAGAAGACGAGCGGCCGAAGCTCGAACGAAAGTACGATGTGATGGCCGATGGCGTCTAGCAACTCGTGAAACAAGTCTCATGGACGGGGCGGCGGGCTTTTCGGTCGCTCGCCGCTGCGTTCCGGTAGCGTCCAGATGTTGTGCCATCAGCCCAGGGCGCGGAGCGCCGCGCGCGTGACTTTCACTAAGTGCTGTCGGGTCTCGGAGCAGCCTTGCCGCCGGCACGCTGGACCATGATCCTTCCCTTTCGCGCCACGGTTCATCATTGAGAACTTCACGAGGATCGGCGCAATCCCCGTTTTCATGATTTCAACAGTATTTGCAGCTTCTGCAATCTCGGCGTGTACCTTCGTGCCGCAGCGATTGGCGCCGCGGTGCTCTCCTTATCGGGGGCACTGGCCACGCTTCAAACCAAGGTCTTTCTGAACAAGCGCCGCTGTTGAGGGCACGCTCGCGTCGCCAGGAGGGAAACGAAACTACTTGCGACCGCAATCAATGCTGTCGGGAGGCGTATTCGTGCATTGAATGCTTTCCGTCATCCCCGAGGAGATCGGCGCGCAAGCAACGTCGGTGGCGGTGCGGACTGCTTCTTCTTCCGTCGGAGCCGATGAGGTCGAGCAGTTCTGCTGACCGTTGTAGGTGATGCACACCTCACAGGAATACTGACTCAAACCCACGGTCGAGTAGATCAGCACGCCAAGCACGACAAGTCCGAATACGAGCCCGGCCAGAGCGGGTTTCGACATGAGGAGTCGTCATTATAGAGGACGCTGCGCCCTCAGCCGATTCACCGTCTTACGATGAGTGATGGCGGTCCCGACCGGCATCCTCTTCGACTTCGATTACACCTTGGCGGACTCCTCCGATGCCGTCGTGGAGTGCGTTCGTGTGGCCTTTGAGAAGATGAAGTTGCCGGCTGTGCCTGCCGATCAGGTTCGGCGCACCATCGGTCTGTCCCTTCCGGAGACGTTCCGCGTTCTGTCGGGCTTGGACGGAACCGATCAGGTCGAGGAGTTTCGGTCCCACTTCCGGGCGAGGTCGAACGAGATCATGGTCGACTGGACGCGCTTCCTGCCGGACATGCCTGAGACGATCCGCGAACTTGTCCGGCGCGGTTTCAGACTCGGTATCGTCTCGACGAAATACCGTTTCCGCATCCGGGAGACTCTTGGCCGTGATGGTCTGCTTGATCTGTTCGAGGTCATCGTCGGCGGGGACGATGTCTCGAACTACAAGCCCGATCCCGATGGACTTCTGATTGCCGCGCGGCAACTGTCGCTGAACGTCGAGCAACTTGTCTACGTCGGAGACAGCCTTACTGACGCAGAAACGGCCAAACGCGCCGGCATGCTTTTCGTCGGCGTCACCACGGGGTGTACAACCCGCGATGAGTTCGCGGAGTACCAGCCGCAGACCGTCCTCGAAAGGCTGATGGATCTGCTTGACTATCTGGCTTGTCGCCATTGAATCGTCTCGACTCGTCTGCTCTCGTCTGAATCCCGTCCGTAAACCGGAGTAATCAGCGGATCGCGGCTCGGTGCTGAAACAGGAAGGGCCGTGACGATGCTCAGTTGAACCTCGCGATCAATCCGACGAAGTGGGCACCCCGCCAGTGCTGCGACTGGAAGTCCGAGTGCTGATGAAGAAGTCAAGAACGCTCAGCGTTCCTGAAATCTGCAATCCGCCTGAGGCCTTGACAGGAGCACTGTTAGGGTTAACCTGCATTTCTACCATGTGGCAAGGTGAAGTGAGGTCGGTCATATCGCGTGCTTCAGATGTCAGGTGGTGGGAAATGCGGGTTAAGATATCTTCATGGCAGTGAAAGCAGTCCCGGATGGATACCACACCGTTACTCCTTACCTCATCGTCGACGGCGCAGCCGAGGCGCTGGAGTTCTATAAGAATGCTTTTGGAGCAACGGAAAAGCTGAGGCTCGACATGCCGGACGGCAGCAAGATCGGGCATGCGGAAATCGTGATCGGTGACTCGACGGTCATGATTGCAGACGAGTTCCCGGAGTTGGACGCCTTGGGACCGAAGTCTCGTGGCGGCACGACGGTTTCACTGTGTGTCTACTTCGACAACGTCGACGAAAGTTTCGCTCGTGCAGTCGAGACAGGCGCGACCGTCGTAAGGCCGATCCAGAATCAGTTCTACGGGGATAGGTCGGGAACGCTGCTGGACCCATACGGCCATATGTGGACGATTGCGACCCATGTCGAGGACGTCCCGCCGGAGGAACTCGAGAGGCGCATGGCCGAGGCCATGCAGCAGGGCGATCCTGAAAGGGAATAGCTCGCGCTGGCAATTGCGCAGTCTGCTGGAATTCGCAGTCCACACGGCGGAACCCTGCATGATGTTGCCGATTGGGCGCGAGGAACGTGAAGGGCTCTCGCACGCAAGTATCAGCGCGTTTCCCCCAAGCGAAGGTCGCTCAGCGAGTACCCAACCTTCAGGGGCATTGAAGGGAAGGAAACGAAATCGATTTTGGTCAGCTCAAAACATGAACGGCAATCGTGTCGATGATGACGAATAAGTTCAGCGGCTCCTGCCTTTGGACCGTAGATCGGTGAATGCCTTCTCCAGCCGCTCCGCCACCTCGGCGTGCTGAGCAATGACATTCGTGCGCTCCCCGATATCGGCAGACAAGTCAAAAAGCTGGTAGGGCTTTCCAAATGGAACCCCAACAGGCTTCTCCCGGCCGCCCGACCCGTTGCCGAGCACGAGCTTCCACTTGCCCTCACGAACCGCGAACATCCCCCTCGACGAATGGTGAATCACCGGTGCGCGGGGCGTCTTTTTCAGTCCACCCTCGATCTGCTTCAGGAAGCTGAAGCTGTCTTCAGCCGCCTCATCCGGCAGATCCTCTCCCACGATCTCCGATACCGTGCTGAAGAAATCCGTCAGGCAGACCGTGTCTGCGGCTTTCGAGCCCGGCTCGATCCTCCCCGGCCAGCGAGCGAAGAAAGGCACGTGATGCCCGGCTTCCCAGATATCGGCCTTTGTGCCGCGGAAGACGTGGTTGGCCCGGTGGCGGTCGGAGCGGTATGCCTGGATCGTCTCATCGTCCACGTGGTCTACGTTGTCGCTGCGATCCAGTCTGTACATGAACGAGCCATTGTCGCTGGTATAGATCACGAGAGTGTTGTCTGCGGCCCCGGAATTGTCCACGGCCTTGATAACTTCGCCGACCGTGGCGTCCACCTGGGCCACGAAGTCGCCGTACGGACCAGCGGTCGTACGGTCGCGGAAGCGCCGGTGAGGTAATACCGGCTTGTGTGGAGCTGTCAGCGCCAGGTAAAGGAAGAACGGCTGATCCACTGCTGCCCGCTGCTTGATGTAGCGGACGGCCTCGAACGCGAGATCGTCGAGAACGTTCTCCATGATCAGGTCCGATTGGCGCTCGCCGTGCCGTAGAAAAGCCGGGAACTTCTGAGCCGGTTGCGTGACCAGGGGGAATCTCTCGATCGCGCCGTCTCGGATGTAAATGTATGGTGGAAAGTCCAGTGATGCCGGAATGATGAAGGAATACTTGAACCCTCGCGTGTGCGGCCCGTCTGAAACGGGCTTCGAGAAGTCGAAGGAGCCGTCCGCGGTCTTGGCGAAACCCAGTCCCAGGTGCCACTTGCCGACCATCCCCGTGTGGTAGCCGTGTCGCTGCAGGAACGACGCCACCGTCTGCCGTCCTGGCTCGATCAGGGGCTCGCCATAGCCGTTGAGAACACCCCGTTTCAGCCGCGTGCGCCAGGCGTAGCGGCCCGTGAGGAGGCCGTAGCGTGTTGGGGTGCAGACGGCCGAGGGCGTATGGGCGTCGGTGAACGTGATCCCTTGAGCGGCAAGACGGTTCAGGTGGGGCGTCGGGATAGGTGAGTCCGGATTCAACGCTTGCACATCGCCGTAGCCCATATCGTCCGCCAGAATGAAGACGATGTTCGGAACCGCGCCGGGGAGGGGAAGCAGCGAGAGTGCCAAGATAACCGTGATTCGGACCAGCATGGCCCACCATTATGGAGGATCGGCGCCCCGACAGTCTTTCCCAGGTGCACGATTCCTTGCCGATCACACCCTCTCACTTGTCCTTGCAAATCGTGAATTTCCCGCTCGAAGAAAGGTGAATCACCTGGGGACGGGCTTCTTCGGCCAGTCGCCGTTGGTCTGCCTGACGGATTTCTTCAGTGCGCTATCGGAGACAGTATCAAGGGTTGATTCGTCAATGGAGAGGGTCATCGAAGACATTGAGAAGGAGGTTCTTCCACGTTCAAGCCAACAGCACGTTTCCGCGAGTACACTGAAGGCGATCATGGGATGGAATCATCGCTTGTCCGCCGCATTGCTGGTCGCTGTTGTTTGCGCTTGCAACGTGCCGTCGGAATCCGAACTGGCTCCCATTCCGGACGGCCTTGTCGTATTGACTTTTGACGATGGCAATAAATCGGATATTTCGTTTGTCGCTCCCAAGCTGGTGGAGTACGGATTCGGAGCGTCCTTCTATATCACCGAAGGTCTCGGGTACGAAGATGACCCGAATAAGGAGCGCTACGTCTCGTGGCAAGACGTCCGTCAACTGCATGAGCTCGGGTTCGAAGTCGGCAACCATACGGGCTCCCATCCCGACATGACCAGGCTCTCCAAAGATGAGATCCGCTCCAATCTCGAACTCATCGAGCAGCGTTGCGAGCAGTACGGCATTCCCAGACCTGTCACCTTCGTGTATCCAGGATGGCATCACAGCTTACCCGTGGCCGAAGTTCTTGCCGAAAGACAATACATTTTTGCGCGCCGAGGAGTGAGTCCCGAGTATCCTGACGCCGGCAGCGGGGCTCGCGGGCTCCCGTATGATCCCGCTCAGGATCATCCCCTACTGATTCCGACGACTGGCTATGCAGGTCCAGAATGGGGACTCGAGGACCTTGTGTGGGCTGTGGATCAAGCAAAGGACGGCAAGATTGCCGTGCTGACGTTCCACGGAGTCCCTGCGGTCGAGCATCCTTGGGTTCACACCGACCCTGAAGACTTCATTCGTTACATGGACTACCTGAAGCAGCAGGGATGCACGGTGATCGCTATGAGGAATCTGCGACGATATGTCGATCCGAATGTCGGTCCGGACGATCCTTACGCGCCGATACGCAACAGACTCGCCAAAGCAAAGTAGAAGCTGAGGTTTGTATCGGAGGTGCCCTCCAAGAAGGCCGGCAACGCTCCCTTGGTTGCCCCCGAATCATTCACGGGCATCGCTCGCAGTTGAGCTACAGTACCAGTCAAAACGAAGAATAGAATCACCTCTGCCGGCTATTTCCTGACGTGCCCGCAACTTACCGATGTTGGACTGACCCCGTATGGAACAGATCACTCTGGACAAAGCCGTAAAGGAGATTGGTCCTCTCGACGCCGCGGCCGTGCGCCGTGCCGAGGCTAGACAAAGCAGTCTCACCAAACCTCCGGGCAGCCTGGGACGGCTTGAGGAGGTTTCGGTTCAACTGGCCGGCATCTTCGCCACAGAGAAGCCTCAGATCCGCGGCAAGGTAGTCATCGTAGCGGCGGCGGACCACGGCGTCGTGGCTCAGGGGGTGACAGGCTATCCCCAAGAGGTCACCACACAGATGGTAGGGAACTTCCTGCGGGGCAGCGCGGCGGTTAGTGTCATGTCAAGTCTGCTCGGCGTTCGACAGATCATTGTTGACGCCGGGATAGCAAACCATATCCAACACCATCCTGACCTCCGCACAACGTGCGCTGGACGAGGTACGCGCGACATCACTCGAGGGCCGGCCATGTCCGCTCAGCAGGCGGAGCTTTGTGTTACGGCTGGGGTGAACCTTGCGCTTGAAGCCGCCGAGTCCGGTGCGGACCTGATCGCCACTGGTGACATGGGCATCGGCAATACCACCCCTGCAAGCGCAATCACAGCCGTCGTTACCGGCAGACCCCCAGAGGAAACGACGGGAAGGGGGACGGGCCGTACGCCCGATCAATTGGAGAGAAAGATAGAGGTGGTGCGGAAGGCGCTGGACGTCAACCGGCCGGACCGCCATGACCCGCTGAACCTGTTGGAGAAAGTGGGAGGGTTCGAGATCGGTGTGCTGGCCGGCGTCGTATTGGGAGGGGCCATGATGCGGCGCGCCGTGGTTTTGGACGGTTTCATCTCCGGAGCGTCCGCGCTTCTGGCCCACCTGCTGTGTCCTGCCGCGCGAGATTACATGATTGCCTCTCACAGATCGGAGGAGCGGGGACACCAAGCGGTCCTGTCGCACCTGAAGCTGTTCCCGCTTCTGGATCTAGGGATGCGTCTGGGTGAGGGAACCGGCGCCGTACTGGCGATGCCCATCATCGAAGCGTCTGCGGCATGTCTTTCCAGAATGGCCACATTCGATGAAGCGGGCGTCACGGACCGCGACAGGAAAACTCAGCCGGAGGAGGGCCAATAGCCATGAACGGCCTACGGTCCGCCATTGGTTTTCTGACGATTCTCCCCATTGCGCCGAGGTGCACAGCGGAGGATCTCGCCGCGGCCCGCACTTGGTTTCCACTAATCGGACTCTTGCTCGGAGCGATACTGGCGGGTGCAGACCTGCTGATGAATGGGCCTTTCCCGCTTCTTTTGGCCAGTGCCTTTCTGACAGTTGCTCTTGCGTTGATGACCCGGGCCTTGCATCTGGACGGCTTCATGGATACCTGCGACGCGCTGTTGGGAGGTTTCGAGCGCGAGCGGCGACTGGAGATACTCAGAGACCCTCATGTGGGAGCGTTTGCCGTGGTGGGCGTCATCAGTCTGTTGCTCATCAAGTTTGCGGCTATCGCCGCCCTGCCCCAGATGAACAGGACGGCAATTCTGATGCTCTTTCCCTGTCTGTCTCGCTGGGGGATGCTGCTGGTGATGGAACTGTTTCCCTACGTCAGAAGCGAAGGTCTGGGCACGATGTTTTTAGGGGCACGAGGCAAGTGGCCTTTGATCGGAGGGCTTGGCATTACTCTATCGGCAGCCATTGTGCTCGCTGGAATCCCGGGAGTCGTTCTTTTCGCCATAGCCAGTTTCTTCGCCTGGGCTGTCGGATCATGGGCCGCAAGGTTGCTGGGTGGTCTCACGGGAGACATCTACGGAGCCGTCAACGAGGTCTCGGAAGCAGCGGTGCTTGTTTTCGCCGCAGTCCTGTACCAGGGTCCATCAATAGCGTTTCTGTCGTCGCTGCGGGGACTTCTGGAGTAGCCAGGATGGAGGGGCGAATTTGGACGGGCGAGTGGTATCTGGATGTGGGAATGCTGCTGGGGGCCCTACTTCTGGATCTAGCCTTTCCTGAGCCGCCAAGAGTGATTCATCCGGTAGTGTGGATGGGGTCTGCCATATCTTGGATTGAGAACAGAATGCTTCCCAGTGAAGAGTCCACGAAACCCTTTCTTGTCGGTCTGGGACTGGCCGTGATCTTACCAGTCGGTTGTGGTGGGCTGTTATGGATTGCCGCCGCCGAACTGCGGAATCTCGGTCCTGTTCCCTATCTAGTCTTCGGTGCACTCCTTTTGAAGACGACCTTTGCGGTCAGGGGTCTAGGAAAAGCCGCGAAGAGAACGCAGCACTTCTTGGAAGCCGGGAAGATCAACGGAGCCCGGCTCAGTCTGCGAAGCTTGGTCAGTCGAGAAGTGAAGAGTCTGACAATCCCTTCGGTGTCGATGGCGGCAATCGAGTCGGTGGCCGAGAACACGACGGACAGTTATATCGGACCATGGCTGGCTTTCGCAATGCTTGGGCTCCCGGGCGCCTTCGGCTATCGTGCACTGAGCACACTGGACAGCATGGTCGGCTATCACGGCAAGCATGAGTATCTGGGCAAAGCATCGGCAAGGCTGGACGACGTCGTAAACCTGATTCCAGCGCGTCTCAGCACAGTCTTGATGTTGATTTCTGGAGGCCTGCTGGGAATGTCGGTAGGTCGAGGGTCGCAAATGATTGCAAGAGATCGCCATCTCACCGAGAGTCCCAATGCCGGCTGGACCATCAGCGCCATGTCTGGCCTGCTGGGTGTCGCGCTGGAAAAAGCTGGCCATTACCGGATCGGAAACGGCCTTGCAGAGCCATTTCCCTCAGACATCGGAGAGTCGGTGCGTGTAATGTATGCTGTGGCCGGCATAATCTTACCGCTTGTGACAGGTCTGATAGTAATGCGTGGTTTTTGGGGAGAATGACACGAGCCTCAAGATCTGCGCTGTCCCCTGAATCGGCAAAGCAACAGTAAAAAGAACAATGAGAACGACTGCCGAGAAAACCAACTCCCTACCCGTCCACGGCGGCCTAAATTATGCAGAATTGCAATCGATCGGTTTGTGCCCCGAAGATGTTCTCGACTTCAGTGCCAGCATCAACCCTCTTGGGACTGCACCGGGCGTCTCGGAGGCAGTGCAGAGGGTGCCGGCGGACATATACCCTGATCCGAGTTGCCTGCAACTCCGCCAGGCTTTGGGTAGGCATCTGGGTATCGAGCCCGGCTCCATTCTGGTTGGCAACGGCTCGACCGAACTGATTCATCTGATTGCGAGGGCATTCCTGAGCTATGGCGACACTGTGGTGATCTTTGCGCCGACTTTTGCTGAATACGAAGCTGCATGCCGACTCCAAAGTGTGACTCCCGTTTTCATCTCCTCAAAAAAGGACGAGGGTTTCCGGTGGGACATGCCGAAGGCATTGAACATCATCGCCGACCAGAAGGCTGCCGCTGTCTTTGTCTGCAATCCCAACAACCCAACCGGCATTCATCTGAAAGAGCAGGAGGTGCGTCAGATCGCTGAGACCATGGACAAGTGCGGCCTGCTTGTGCTGGACGAAGCCTATCGGTCTTTCGTGGACGAGTGTTGGCCATCGCATCCACTGCTGTGCATGGAAAACGTCTTATTGCTTCGATCCATGACCAAAGACTACGCCCTTGCAGGTCTACGGCTTGGATACATGCTTGCGTCAGACGCTATTGTCAGACAGGTTGGCCAATATCAGTACAGCTGGAGTGTCAATGCTCCGGCTCAGGCTGCCGGAATTGCTGCGCTCAGTCAACAGGAGCATGTTGAACTCGGCAGGCAGATGGTTGTCGCCAGCAAGAAGTTTCTCAGAAGTGCTCTCAGCGTTATTGGCTTGGAATGCATTCCTTCCACCGCCAACTTCCTCATGATCAGGGTGGGTGAGGCTGCTCGTATTCGTCTGGAACTCTTGAAGAAGTACAAGATCTGCGTGCGAGACTGTGGTTCGTTCGGCTTGCCGGATTACATCAGAGTTGGGGTGAGGAACAAGCAGGACAGCCGTCAACTTGTTCAGGCTCTAAAGGAGGTAGTTTCAGACAAAGATGGCTAGATGGTTTCTGGTCAGACACGGGGAAACAGACTGGAACTCTGAGGGTCGCATCCAAGGCCAATTGGACACGCCACTGAATGAAGCAGGACTCATCCAGGCTCGCAGTCTCGGTCTGCGCCTGGAGTCGATACCCTTCACGGCGGCGTACTGCAGCGATCTCTGCAGGGGCTCAGACACGGCAGGAGCCGTCCTGCTGGGCAGGAGTCTCCCCATAGAGGAGATGCCGGAACTAAGGGAGAAAAAGTTCGGAGAGTGGGAGGGTATGACATTCCTCGATGTGGAGACCCGTTTCCCAGACTTGTATCACAACGGTTTGATGACAGGAGATCCCTCATTCGCTCCCCCAGGCGGCGAAAGCGATCTTCAACTCTACTCAAGGGCAAAGGCCGTGGCGGAGAGGTTGATGCAGGTTCACACTGTCCACAGCGGGAACATACTGGTGGTCAGTCACGGAGGAACTCTGAGCGCTCTGATCACCTGTCTGATTGACCTACCCGCAGACAAGATGTGGCGGTTCAGGTTCGCCAATGCCGGCATTTCCGTTGTCAGCGTCTTCGACGAAGGAAGCGCCGTCCTGGACGTGCTTAATGACACCAGCCATCTAGTAGATGGCTTTCGAGTATGACGGGAAGGCGAAGACCAAAGGTATGACTCTGAGGACTTACATCAGACCCTGTTCTTAACGATGACTTTCGCGATAATCTGTCGCTTCATCCCGCCGCACGAAAAGCATTTCCCTGTCCGTCATGACAGTTCCAGTCATGCACAGGGAGAACGACAAGCAGGCTGAATCAGTAAGCCGACACAGTGATACCAACTACCGCATGGCAGGGTTGAAACCTTGAAAAAGGAACTCATTCTCATCCTCGGTGGCGCACGTTCGGGCAAGAGCGCCTTTGCCGAGAGACTTGCCCGTCAGGGTAGGCGCGTGCTGTTCGTCGCCACAGCGGAGGCACGTGACGAAGACATGAAACGCCGCATAGCCGCCCATCGCGAGCGGCGTTCTTCGGCCTGGGACACTCTGGAGGAACCTGTGGATCTGGTTGCGGCGCTTCGCCCCGTCCTGGATCGCTATGATACGGTTCTGCTGGACTGCCTCACCCTCTGGGTCAGCAACCTGCTACTCAGCAAGCGGAACAACGCGAACGCGAGCAATGAAATTCTGGACTCTGCCGGACAATTGATGGATCTTATCGAAGAGACGGGGGCAACCTGGATACTGGTCAGCAACGAAGTCGGCTTGGGCGTCGTGCCGTCTTCAGTGCTGGGTCGCGCCTACCGTGACACTCTGGGACAAGTGAATCAAGCCGTGGCATCCCGCGCAAACAGAGTCTGTCTCATGACAGCAGGGCTGACCCTGGAACTGAAGTCATTGGGTGCTCGTCCTTACACCGAATGGGACTTCGGCCCTATATCGGTTGACACGGAAGCTGGTCAATGAGCAATACGACCTTATTCAGACTCGTGCGCCATGGGTAGCGATCCCTGAGTAGTCCGTAGCGAGATGTGTGCAGATGGTCGAAGGCATTTGGGCGTCGGTGAACGTAATCTCATGGGCGGCTTGGCCGAGATCCCGGGATCGTTCACGGACGCCGAGCGGTCCCAAACCAGGAGATTCAGGTGTCCCGAAAATGTTGAGATAGAATGAACGTTTTTTCTCCCTCGTGAGGTAGCCATGCCTGCCTACTCCCTTGAACCACGGCTTGTCCCACATGTCGAGACCGAGTTCCGGCGGATCGCGACCCCGCTGCCTGTCCCCGAGTCGGTGCCTCTGATCCAGCGTTTGCAGGCTGCCGAACCCCGCGCGATGCAGGGTCAGCCGCCGGTGATCTGGGACCAGGCCGAGGGTTTTCTGGTTCGGGATCGCTGGGGCAACCAATGGATCGACTGGTCGTCTGGTGTTCTCATCGCGAATGCCGGCCACAACGCTCCAAACGTCAACGAGGCAATCCGAAAGCAGGTCGAGCACGGACTGCTCACGAACTATTGCTTCCCGAGCGAAGCCCGTTTAGCCCTTGTCGAGCGACTGGCTTCACTGCTGCCGGACCCGTTGAAGAAGATATTCCTTCTCACGACGGGATCTGAAACCGTGGAGTGTGCGATCAAGCTTTGCCGCACCTACGGCGCGAGTGTCGGCAGCTCACGGAAGGACTGTATCGTCTCGTTCGCGAACGCCTTCCACGGCAGGACTCTGGGCTCACAGCAGGCAGGCGGAATCCCGTCACTGAAGGAGTGGATCGGCCATCTTGATCCGGGTTTCGTCCAACTCCCGTTTCCTGACGGCTTTCGGCAAACGGATACGAGCTTCGATACGTTCGAGCGGGGACTGCGGGAGCAGGATGTTGACTTCGATACAGTTGCGGGTGTGATACTCGAGACCTATCAGGGTGCAGAAGCAGCGTTTGCCCCCGTAGACTTCATGAAAAACTTGAGGAAGTGGTGTGATCGCCACAAGGCATTGCTTGTGTGCGATGAGGTGCAAGCGGGCTTTGGCCGTACGGGTGCTTTCTGGGGCTTCGAGCACTACGACATAGTGCCGGATCTGGCCTGCTTCGGAAAGGGAATCACCGGTTCACTGCCCTTGGCGGCTGTGGCCGGCCGCTCAGACGTGATGGACCTGCATTCTCCAGGCAGCATGACTTCGACTCATACGGGCAACCCGGTTTGCTGTGCCGCCGCGCTTGCGAGTATCGAGACAATTATCGATGAGGACTTGACGGGAAATTCTCGCCGACTGGGCGAGGTTCTTCACAGTAAACTTCACGACCTGAAAAAGGAATACGAAGAGGTAGCCACGGTTTTGGGCAAAGGCTTGGTCGCGGGATTCGTGATTGAGGATCCACAAACAGGTGCACCGGATGGCTCTTTGGCATTCGACATCGTGAGGCGTTCGGTCGAGAAAGGCCTGTTGATGTTCAGTCCTGTCGGTCCTGGTGGAGGCACAGTCAAGATCTGTCCTCCTCTACTGATTACCGAGCAGGCTCTTGACGACTCGCTGACTGCATTTCGAGAGGCGGTCAAGGAGGCAATAACAGCCCATAGCGCTGAACCGATTGGTGTCACGTAGCTTCTTCGCGGTACTACCGGATAGCTTCCAGACTCTCCCAACCGTCCGCGCTCTGGACACGCTCGGGCGATGACTCCGGTTTCTGCGGGCGCAACTTCACGCAGGTTCAGGGCTTCGGCATCGGCCCTCTGTTGAGGCATTACTTACTGCCTCAAAGTGAAGATGTCTACGGGTCTGCGAACCATTGATTGAGCCGACTGGCGTTTTCTCCGAAAGAAGCATCGCCCAGGAAACGGGGCAGCCATACTATCGCCCAGTCCATGAACAGGTTCTATTGGACCCAGAAAGGTTTCCGCTCCTCGTAGGTTTGCTCGCCTAGACGATCGTTGATGCGCAAGGCGATCTGATAGCGTCCCGGCAACAGCGCCTTGTCGAGGTCGAGACGGAACGTGGCCGGCAGCCAGCGGCGGGGATAGAATGGCGCGCCCTGCTCGTCTTGCGGCCGAAAGTCGAACAGCACCTTGCCCTCGTTGTCCAAGAACTGCAACGTGGCGTGAACATCGAAGGAGTTTGTTTCCGTCAGCCGATAGCCCGTGATGAAGAACTCGCCCCAGATCGTGTCTCCCGGACCAAAAAGGGCTTGCTCGTAGGGTGCGCCTCCTTCTGTCCTTGTCAGTACGAACCGGCGAATGGTCAATTCTCTTCCAGGCGCGACGCTCTCGCCTCGCACACGAATAGCCACCTTGCGCTCGACCGTTGCTGGTTTCAGTTCATCGGTTACTCGGACGGTAACGGTGTAGAGTCCTTCCTCTGCGTGGTCCGGAATCGCCGGCGAATGCCGAATGATCGGCCGCCAATTCTTGTCCTGCGGAGCGAGTTCGGTGTCGACACTTCCTGTCTCGGCCATCACAAAGCGGTCCCCGGAAGGCCCGAATGAATCGATGCGCCAAGTGATCCACACCCGGTCGAATTCGCCGCGGCTGTAGCCGTCCACCAGGAATCGCAGATGCACCGTCTCTCCCGGAAAGAAATCACTGTCAAGAGGGATTGGGTAGCCGTTCTCACTATCGAGGATGTCAGCCTGAGTGATGGAGAAGGGCTTGGGAGGCTTCTTGTTGCGCTGTCGGCGCTGAGCTTCCGCCGGATTCGTATACACCGAACCAGCCAGCATCACGGCCAGCGTCATCAGCGCCGCCAAGCTACGCCTGAACGACCATTCCCGCTGGAGCAGTCTCATACCGTGATCTTCGTTCTTCCGAGCGCTGTACGTTCACCTTGCCCGCGCGATACTCGTATACCTCTTTACGCCTCGCATCGAATGCACGTTTCACCAAGGTCGGAATATCGAGTGCGGACTCCGCTGCATCAAGTTCTCCGACTGTCGAGAAGATACGAGGGCTCTTTGGAAGATAGAGAGGGCAGCAATCTGTGAACGGCTCACTCGAGATTTCGTAGGTCCCGATTCTACGTGCAGTATCGAGGATTTCCTGTTTATCATCGCCAGCGAGCGGGCGGTATACAGGCATCGTCGCGACCCCTCCGACGGCCTCCATGTTCTGCAGAGTTTGGGAAGCGACTTGCGCGATGCTGTCGCCGGTAACAGTACCGTGTGAACGGGTGTGGCGGGCGATGCGCTCGGCGATGCGCAGCATGAGCCGACGATAGAGCAGAATCCGCAAGGACTGAGGCGCCAACGCCACGACCTGCTGCTGCACTTCGGTGAAGGGTACCAGGAAGAGCTGTGATCTCCCCTGGTAAGGTGTCAGAACTCGGACCAACTTTTGAGCGATCGGTGGGCTGTCTTCGCCCGGTTGCTCCGGGTTGCCGTAAAAATGGACAAAACAAAGGCGTACGCCGCGGCGCATGATCTTGTAAGCGGCCACGGTCGAGTCGAACCCCCCGGACAGCAGACATACCAGCTTGCCTGCAGTGCCGGTCGGCAACCCGCCCAGGCCGGGAATCTTTTCGGTGTAGACCAATGCGCGTTGATTCAAGATTTCCACATGGCAGGTGCTGTCGGGATGGTCGAGGTCGACCTTGACGGATTGGCCGGCCTCACGCGCTTTTTCCTCGATACGGCGTCCGAGTTGGTGATGGATATCGGCCGCCCGGAACGGAATATCCTTCCGCGAACGTTTGGCGCGGACGGCAAAAGTGTGGAACGAAGCCTTGAGCATGAGTTCCGCGCCGCGTTCGACAATCTGGTCGAGTTGGGGCGGGAACTCCTGAGCAATTGCCAGGTAGGCAATACCGGGGACCTTCTTCAGCCGTTGAACAGCCTCGTGGGTAATCGTTTGCGGGTTCTCATCGCCGCTGGTGTCAAGCCAAGCTAGTATGCGGTTCTCTTCATGACGGACGGTCCGGACCGGAAGCCCATCCAAAGAATATTCAACAGCTTCTTTTAGTTTTGAAATGAAAAACTTGCGGTTGTATCCTTTGAGCCAGATCTCATGGTAGTGGAGAATCAGGACCGCCATAGAGAAAGATCCGGTTCGGTAGAGGTCGGCAACTCATTATAACGACGGATCATAGATGCGTTTCCGTGCGTTGTCGGCTGTTGGAGAACGTCGGAGTGCGGTGCCGCTCACGTCTCGTGCGTTAGGATAGGGGTGAGGCGAGTCAGCGTTCACCATGGAACAAAACGATTTCATGCAGGGTTCCGCTTCTACGGGGCTGGCGGTTCTGGATCAGTTGGAGAACAGGTTGCAGGACGCAATCGAGCAATTCCGGGGCTCCCGTCAGCGACAGATGGTTGCTGAACAAGACGCAGCCAAAGCCAAGAATCAGTTGGCCCAAAAGGAAGAGGAGATCCAGCGTCTGGCCCGAGAAGTAAAGGAATTATGCTCCGAGCGCGATCAGGTACGACAGCGCGTCGAAACTTTGCTTGGCCAAGTCGAGGCTCTAGGAGCTTAGTACTGAAATCCGTCGACATGCTCGCAATGCCTTTTTGAGTGCAGGAGTCGTATGAGTGCCAGTAGCACTACCGAAGTCAGCATCTTCGGTCAGACCTATTACATTCAGGCTGGCGGAGACGAAGATCAAGCCCGCCAAGCGGCCAATCTCGTGGACGAGAAGATGAATCTGATCGCCTCTCAAGTCCGTACCTCCGATCGCTTCCGCGTGGCAGTCCTCGCGGCTCTGCACTTGGCGGATGAATATCTCACTGCCCGGCATCACTTGGTGGGCCTCGAACAAGGGGTTGCGGCGAAGAGTGAGAGGCTCGCGGCGCTCTTGGACGAGGTCGACAAGGCTGACGAGACAGCGTCCGGTTAACCTGCTCCGGCGAGGCGGCGTATCCGGCATTGTGCTCGCCGGATATGGCTCAAAGCGGCCTTCCGGTAGCCATCGGATTGCTCCTTATGCATCATGAAAATCCTCTTTATCGGAGATATCGTGGGCAAGCCCGGGCGCCGTGTCGTAAAGGAGCGCACTGCCGACCTCGCTCAGCGGGAAGACATCGACCTCGTCATCGCCAACTGTGAAAACAGCGCTGCGGGCTTCGGCGTCACGCCTCCGTTGGCTGACGAATTGCTCCACGCCGGCATCGATGTCCTCACGAGCGGCAATCACATTTGGGACAAGCGCGAGATTATCAGCTATCTCGATTCTGAGCCGCGCATTCTGCGTCCTGCTAACTACCCCGCGGGAGCGGCAGGCCACGGCATCTATGTCGGCACAACGGCTCGAGGGGACCGCTACGCCGTTCTGAATCTGCAAGGAAGAGTTTACTTGCCTTACATCGAATGCCCGTTTCGCAAAGCCGACGCTCTGTTGCAGTCGATTGAACCGGAAGTGAAAGTCCGCGTCGTCGATTTTCATGCCGAGGTCACCAGCGAGAAGATCGCCTTCGGCTGGTACCTCGACGGACTTGTTTCGGCGGTGATCGGAACTCATACGCATGTGCCCACGGCTGACGAGCGTGTCCTGCCGCAAGGCACGGCGTACTTGACGGACGTCGGAATGACGGGTCCGTACAACTCCGTCATCGGCATGGAAAAGGAAGCCTCAATTGCCCGCTTCCTCAGTGCGCTCCCTGGACGTTTCGAACCGGCGCGCGGCGACGTTCGTTTTTCCTCTGCCATCATTGACGTGGACGAAACCACTGGCACGGCACGGTCGATCGAAAGAAGAGTTCTGAGATAGGGTCGACCGGAACTCAGCCATATCAATCCAGCCATGCGGCAGAACCGCGTGCCACGATGTCCGCATCCTTCTCCGCTAATCCCACCACTCCCATCACCCAACGCCCCTTCTGTAACACGAGCACGTCGTCGTTCCCGTCCTTGCCGAAGTATCCACCCATGTGGGCCAAGTATTTCGGTTCTGTCATCGCTGCCCGGTAGTCATTCAGCAGCAATGCCGCTGTCGTGGCGGAATCCGCTTCTACGAGAAACTGTCGCCACTTCTTGCCGTTGCGCTCATAAAAGGCCAGGTTGCCCCCGGGCAGGAACTCTTTCCCCAGTATCTGATCGTCGATGACTTCGACGCGGATGCGATCTTGCGAGGGGAAACGCCGTGTCTCATCTCGCGGCTTCTGAACGGGAGGCGACGCGTTATCCGTCTTTGGTTCCGTTGGCGCGTCGCTTGGGATGTCGCAGGCCGCAAAAAAGACAAGCAACGCCGCTAGGGCCGGCTCCCGCATGGTTCTTCCTCCGCATGCTCTACAAGTTCGACCGATGTTCCGATGGAAACAATTCCGCCTTCGACAACCTTCCCATGGACACCCCCTCGGAAGTCCGGCGAAAGCGCTTCCTGCAAACCCTCCGCTGCGGCGTCCATCAATCGGCAGGGCCGCGTCTCGCCTATCACGTGGATCATCACGTCGCCCACACGCAGCTGACCTCCGATGGACTTTGAGAGAGAAAGTCCTTCTACGACCACGTTCGCCCGCCGCGTTCCGCCGCTCAGTGTATGCCCAAGATCATGGCAGGCAGCGCGCCACTTCTCCTCTTCGATAAGGGTCACTTGGCGGTTTCCGCCTCCGGCATGGTCGCCTTTCAGCCCCTTACCTACAATGGCTTCCGCCGATTCGACCGAGCGAACCGGGGTACGTGCTGAAGGTCTCAGATAGATTCCAATAACTCTCCCCATCGTTTTTGCATCCTCAAGAACTCTATGCTGATCGTAACTCCGATGCTGCCTCGATGATCGGGACCATTCCACGCTATTCCCCGACGCAGTGCAACATGTGCTGCCAGAACTCTTCACCCTCGATCGACTGCTCGGTTTTGCCGAAACCACCCTCCTCATAGCGGGTAACGGCGACCATCTCGAGCTTCGCGCCGCAATCACAAATGATGACGTGTTTGAAACGCTTTTCCTGCAGTGCCAAAATTCTGTTCCCTCCTGTTGGTTGCCGTAGTCGAGTTGAACCTCAGCTCACAGTACCGTGCACTTCTAAGGTGACTTTCGCTTCATTTCCTGCGACTGTGACATCAGCAACTTACTGACGCTTTCCAATGAAAAAAGCTGGCTGCTGACAGAGCACACCTCAACTTCGCACCTCTACGGGTGCAGCGCGGCGACACCATCTTGCAACTTGTGGAGAGCCGTCACCTCTTCTTGCGAAAGCGCCCGGTCGAACAGTGCCGCCTCATCGAAAAGACCCACGTAATTCATCCCAATGCGAAATGCCGCCTTCTGCATATCCCACGTGAAAACCTCCTCAATACCTTCGGATGCGCCTTGCAACTGTCCGTCGAGATACAGCTTCGCGACGCCCGCTCCCGTTCCAAGGTCGGAATAGGTGGCCACCACTTGTGTCCACTTGCCTCGCTGGAAGGGATGCTGCGAGACCACGACCAAACGGTTCAGGAAATCGGGGTTGTCGTTCGGTTGGAGTTCTTCGGGATTCCACGCCTTCAGATCGCCAAAAACCCCTAGCCGGAAGTGCCGTGGCGTGTCGTCTCTTGTAAAGTCCACCCACACCGCGCTGTCATTGTAGGCCGAATCGGTAATCTGAATCGGATCGCAGTAGCCCGGTTCCAGATCCTCGTCGGGATTCAGGTTAAGCCAGAACGAAACCGATCCGGTCCAGTTCCCTTCGTTAAAGCTCACGTTGTCTTCAGCGCGATAGAAGATTGCGTGAACATTCTTTTTGTTGAACTGGAGCGCATAACCGAAACGGCCGCCTTCGACTATCTCCAGATCCGGATTGCCGATTCCCGGCAACGCTTTGTCTTGCTCGTCATAGCTCGGCGCGGTGTAGATGCGCCGGTCTCCCTTGGCGAAAGCCGCGTCCGGCCCATCGTCGAACGACGCGTGGAACGTGAGGGCCTGCTTCAATGCGTCGACAGCCGAAGAAGCTGTCATTGAGGATTCTGCATCGCTTTCAGCTTCCTGTGTCGGCGAACAACCGATCAAGGCCAGAAAGGCAGCCACTGCCGGAATTGCGAACCTTTTCCATCCCATGCTCCGCCTCCTCAAGCGCAATAAACGCAAAGCAACCGATCAGTGTAACGCGGTCGTCACGAAGTCGGAGATGCCCGAATACGGAACTGTCTCATTCAAAGCGGTCCGTAAGCAGGCACTACGCCAGCAGAGTTGCGAACGGACGCTTGGGATCACGTCATGGAGTGTCAACAGTCCCAGTAGTTCCGTCCGACATCACCCTTGACAATGTGCGGGCTAGAGCTCGAACGCCAGGCCAACAGTGCCCCAAATCCCTGCTGAACGGAACCCGTTCTCGAAATACTCCCGGTCAAATACGTTTTCGATCTTGCCGAAGACTCTCAAACTCCGTCGGTCCGCAAGCGGCCACTTGTAACTTGCCGTCACATCCGCTTTCATGGGCCCATCGAAGAGAAAAGCCCGTGTGCCGAAAGACGTAAAGAACGGAGCAGGGAACTCCGATGCCGCAAAAAAGTCGAACGCGACATCAACCCTCTGGCCGAACCTTTGCAGAAAGTTCAACGTGAACATGTGGTCGGAGACGAGGAACCTCTTGAAGAAATCCCCCGTCGCCACCGAAGAAGTCGCCTCGTCGGCGTTCGTGTAGGTGTAGGAAGCTCGCAAGTCGGTTCCGCTGGACGGAGCGGCCGCCAGACTTACTTCAACTCCCCTCGTGAGGCCACCGCCCGAATTTCGGTATCCGCCGAAGCGTCCGAACGGATCGGTTACCGGGTTGATGCCGCCCGCGAAGTCGAAGATGATAACCTCTTGCAGCCGTGTGTAGAAGTATGTGGCACTCAAGCGGGCCCGGTTTCCGGCGAGCCATTGATCCAGCCCCGCATCAAACGCCACGGTCCGTTCCGGGCTGAGGCGCGGGTCGCCGAAGGGACTGAAGGAACCGAAAAAAAATGACGACCCGAACCGTTGAAACAATGACGGAGCTTTGAAGGCGTTGCCTGCATGAGCACGCACCTTGGTCCCCGACTCCGAGAAGTGATAGGAAACCGACATGTCTCCGGTGTAGGCAGCCTTAGGCGCGTTCAGTGAGAATCCGGCAAACGGTGATGAGCCTCCCGAGAATTCTGGCTCCGACACACTGAAAGTCTGAATACGCCCACCGAGAGAGAATTGCAATCGGCTGTCGAGCCAGCGGAATTGGTCCTGGGCAAAAACGGATTGGTGCCTCTGCTCACTGCTGATGCTCGTCTTCACTCGCAAAGACGGATCGGGGTTTTCGTCGGACGACGGCGAATTGTAAAGTTCCCGCTCGAACTCATACCCGAAAGAAAAGAGTTGGTTCCGGCCCTGTTCCCAGTCGGCCCGTACTTGCAGCGTATCGATGTTCGCATTGAAGGAACTTGAATTGTTGAACATCGGTTCGAACCGGATACCTCCCGGTCCATCTCTGTAGTTGCGGTTCGTCTCAAGCCCCTGATAGCCGATGCGGAACGAACATCGAGTACCGAGTTGCTGCATGTACTGCACGGCTCCGACAAAGAAAGATGAAGAATGTCTGCTGTCTGGATCGTTCAAGTCAGGAACGAACCTAGAGCTGCCGATCTGGAATGGTTGTCCTCTTTCGAGAAGGCGTTGCTGATCGACCGGCAAGGGTATAGCTCGGGCCAATCCGTTTGCCGGCAGGTTCGCTTGTGCTTCAAGGGGTATGAATCCACTGTCGTTCAACTGCAGGAATCCGTCCGATGCCATAATGCGGCCGCTCAGGCTGGCCGACGGGTTCAGCGTGTATTGCACGGCTCCGTGTATGCCGGAGTTACGGTGCGCATCTTGGCCGTCAATCCCGTTGGTCACGTTCAGATGGGTAAGACCAGCACTGAAGTTCAGCCTGTCTTCGAGCGCTCCTCCAGCAAATCGCGCCAAGCCTCGCGTCATTCCAAGCCCGCCGCCTTCACCCAGGATCTCCCCGTGAAGCCGTCCGCCGCCGTGGTCGGTGACGACGTTAATCGCTCCACCAGTCGATCCGGAACCATACATCGTCGAGCCACTCCCACGGAGCACCTCTACTCGATTCGTGTTCACCACCATCAGGTCATCCAGCAATGGTGATGCCGATCCACCAATATCAGCGCCGTCGCGCAGTCGGAATCCATCAAGTAGCACCGCTGTATCTTCGGCCCGCATTCCCCGGATCTGAATCGCCGTTTGGCCACCGGGACCCCGTTGTCGCCGTACGCGCAGTCCCGGGATCAGCCGCAGGCTCTCTGCCAGCGAGTACTCATTGCGCGCATCCATCTCTGCCCGACCTACCGAATCGAGTGCCTTGGACGTCTGCTCAACGGTCAGTGGCGTCGTTGAGGCGGTGATGATGACCTCTTCACGGAGTTGATCGAGCGGAAGGCTGATGTCGAGTGGTTCGGCATCGGAGCCTACAACGACTGAACGTGAAATCGCACGAAATGAGTCAGTCCCTGCCGCTTCGACGATGTACTCACCCGGTGCGATCGCGCCGAATCGATACCTGCCCTGCTCGTCTGTTGAGGTTGAGAGCTGAAAGCTCCCATCGCGGGCATAGATCGAAACCGTTGCTTGAGCAATCGACGCTCCCGACGGATCGGTGACGGTCCCTTGAAGAGATCGAGCTTCTTGTGCCGAAACCGCTGACAGAGCTGTGAGCGAAAAGAAAACGCCTGTCGCGAAAAGAAAACGAATCCTACCCCGGAGGGATGTACCTCGCATCCCGCGGACGTCCTGCATGGCCATGGAAGATACCTTTCTCCGCGTAGAAGAAGGGTATCGGTGGTGTGAATGTTGTTCCTGAACCGATCATTCCGTCTCCTCGCGGAATCCGAATCATGAATGCTTGCAGGTAGGTCTCCTGGCTCGTGGGTCTCGAAGGCTCAAAACCTTCTGTGCGTGCGCCGACCTTCCCCAGCCGTAACCGGCCAAGTGGTGATTTAGCGACCGCTTCCCACTTACAGTGGCGGGACCGCGCCGGATTTCACACCGGACTTCCCTGTTACGCCCAAATGGGCACCTGCAAGCTTGAAGCGCCGGAGTGGGGCAAACGAACGAGTGCCTCACCCAGACTTGTTTGAGGTTATCGGCCATGTTCGTGTGTGTCAAGTGCGAGCCTGGATGCGTTCTCCACCGTGACGGTTTTTGCAGAAAACCAAGCTTCCGGTCTTGACTCGCTCACTGAGTTGACTCTCCACCAAAGGAATCTCATCCCGGCGACACCAGTGTGGCTTTCCCCTCCACAGAAAGCCGACAATCCGACCGTTTGCCGAATTATCAGCTAGTCCAAATCCGCCAAGTTCGACATGAGCAGTAGCAGAACTCAGAGCGACTCCAATACGCTTGAGGTACCTTGAGTCGACAGGTTCAGGATGTAAAATTTTTCGAGTCCGCCGGACGATAAGCCGGTTTCTGTGCCTTGGTGGACCAAGGCGGCAGCCATTCAACTAGGTCCGGCATTACTGCCGGACTCATGCAACCTACCCGGGACTCGAACGCGACGGGACGCCGCTTGTCCCCTATTTGGTCTTGCTCCTCGTGGGGTTTACCCTGCCACCCGAATCGCTCCGGGCGCGGTGCGCTCTTACCGCACCATTTCACCCTTACCCGGCCGAAGCCCGGCGGTATGTTTCTGTGGCACTTTCCGTGAACCGCCTTTGAAAACGGTCCCCCGGCCGTTAGCCGGCACGATTCCCTATGGAGACCGGACTTTCCTCCCCGCCGAAGACGACGCGGCGGCTGCCTGTCCGGCGGACCCACCGTGATTCTATCACTAGCCTGCATGTCCACCACGCGGCGTGGTGAGACATGCAGGTCAGTACTTCCCGGAGTCCGCCGGATTTGAGCACAGGGACTGAGTGAATGGGAGACAGGGACAGCAAGGTGGGTGGAGACCGGCAAGCCAAGCTGACGGATCGAAACGGGTGTGACTGCGAAGCTTGTGCCTGTGTGCCACCATGAAAGAACACCCTCCTGGCGTCACTCGCCTTCCCGTTTCTCGTTCGACAAGTTCTTGCATGGACACCCGTAAGAAGATCCTCACTCTTGAGGAAGCACGGCAACGCATCGAATCTCTGTCTTCCGGAGGCCAGGTGATTACAGTGGCTTATGGTTGGTTCGATATCATCCGTGCCGATCACGTCGAGGCGCTGACGCAAGTCAGACAGGGATGTGATTCGTTGCTGGTCCTCGTTCGTCCCGATCGGGACGAACGCCCCACGGTGCTCGATCAGTCGTCTCGGGTCCAGCTTGTCGCGGCGTTAAGCGTGGCGGACAGCGTGGTACTCTGTGACGAAGCTGAGCAGGAGGAGTTGCTCCAACTCCTTCCATCCGCCGGTTCGGTGGACGCAGAGAAGTCGGTTACCGGCAGCGTCGTCGATGATGTCTTACACCGACACGGGCGCAAGTAGGAACGCACCTCGCATCCTGATCGTTCGCCTGAGTTCGATGGGCGATGTGATTCACGCTCTCCCGGCGGCAGCCCATCTCAAGCGAACGATCCCGGGTATGGAGTTGACGTGGGTCGTTCGTGAGCGTTGGAGCTCGTTGCTCATTGATAACCCTGGCGTTGACCGCGTTATCGTACTGCCGGCCGGGAAATTTCGTCGCGGTCCTTTCCGCTTTGCGGCATTGCGGGAAGTGGCAGCGGCGCGCAGGCTGCTGCGTGAGCACCGCTTCGAGGTCGCGGTCGACTTTCAAGGGCTGCTCAGATCCGCGGCAGTGACCTTCTTCAGCCGGGCCGATAAGGTGTTCGGCTTCCCGAGTAGCGAAATCCGTGAGCCCCTTGCAGCGGCGTTTTATTCAGAAAGTGTGCCCACAGACGCTGCCCACGTCGTCGACAAGAACCTGGATTTGGCGAGAGCCGTCGAGCAGAGTCTGCGGTCAGGATGGGATGTTCGCACACTGGCGGCGGATGCGACGGTCGAGTTCCCGCTGCCGCCCGGCAAGCCTGAGCCGTATCTGCCGGAAGGGGACTATGTCCTCGCAAGCCCATTCGCCGGTTGGAAAGCCAAGGAGTGGCCACCGGAATACTTCGCCGAGCTGGCTATGATTCTGTTCCGGGAAACCGGGATGCCGCTCGTAATCGACTGTGCGGCGTTTCAGCGGCGTGAGGCGCAAGCAATTGTCGAACAGGCGCCGGCCGGCGCAGCTCTGCTGCATCCGTCGTCCGTTGAGGGCTTGATGGCTGCGACTCGGCGGGCGCGGGCTGTGGTTGGTGTCGACAGCGGTCCCCTGCACATTGCTGCGGCTCTGGGCCTTCCCGGCGTCGCGGTCTTCGGTCAGACTGATCCCGCGCGCAACGGACCCTACGGTTCCACCTTTCGCGTGCTCCGTGACTCCACAGCGGTCACGAGCTATAAGCATGGGCAGCGGCCTGATCCCGTCATGAGGGCTGTCAGCCCGAGCGATGTGTGGGAAGTACTCTCGCCCATGCTCCAACGAAAGCGCTCCGCAGCAGAAAGGTCCGACGGTACTACCCCTGTCAGCGGTAATGGATTTCCTTGAGGAGAGTCCGAGGGGTAGGGTTCACTTCGCCGCCGGGCACTCTTCATTCATGGCTCATCGAGTTCCTGAAAGGGCTCATCGGCTGGCCATTGACGGTCGATGCATATTGCCAACCCGGAACGGATTGCGCAAAGGTTCTACGATAGAGAGGACATGCGCCTCCAACATATCTCTTGCGCCGTTCTCGTTACACTCGCGCTTCAAGGTTTTTCGGCGCAAGCCGAGACGAAGCCGCTTACGCAAAGCGAGGCCGTCCCGATTTACAACAGCATCGGGGATCGCATGGAAGCCACCTCGATGGCCGCGCCGGAGTTGGCGCACGCGGGAGCTCCGCTTCTGGAAAACGTCCGACAAGCCACAGAGATGTTGCAGGTCGGCGCCACACGCAACCACCTCGGAGTCATCTACAAACTGTTGCTGAATGCCAAGATCTATGTCCAAATCGCGGAAACCGTACCCCGTGCCAATCCTTTCAGTAACGAAGTCCAGCGGCAGTTGGCGGAGTTGCGAATTGATGTCGACGAGATCGAACAGCATTTCCGGGTTTTGCTTGACGTGAAGGAAGAGCGGCTCCGCAATGCCGACCGCGACAATTTGGCTCGCTACGCCGAAGCCAACAGCACACTCGGCCCTCCTTCGCCGGAAGAACCGCGCGTGGTTTTTCTCGGCGATTCCATTACTGATGGCTGGACCCTGAATCAGTACTTCCCGGGTCGAGACTACATCAACCGTGGGATCAGCGGGCAGATCACTTCACAAATGCTGGCTCGAATGAAGGCCGACGTTCTTGACCTTGAACCGGAAGTAATGGTCGTCCTTGCGGGCACCAATGACATCGCTCGCGGCATTTCACAGCAGACCATCCGGAACAACCTCTCGCTGATCGCGGACTTGGCGGTCGCTCACGGTGTCACGCCGGTCTTCGCTTCGATACTTCCGGTCAGCGACTATCACAAATCCAGCAATCCGAATTACGAAAGGACGCCGGGTCGGCCGCCCGCCACGATCCTTGAATTGAACCAGTGGATTACCGACATGTGCGGGCGGCGCGGCTTTGTGTATCTCGACTACTTTGCGAAGACGGTCGATCCGGATGGATATCTACAAGCCGACCTCGCCGCTGACGGCCTGCACCCCGACGGCGCCGGCTACCAGGTCATGGCGCCGCTTGCCCATGATGCCATCATGCGAGCGCTGGAATCGAGAAAGTCGGCTCCGAGGAGAAAGCGCTTCGGAATTTTTTGACGGGACGGATATAGCGTGCGTTTGTCAACAATGCCGTGTCTCACCCTCATCCTGCTTCTTGTGGCCGCGTTTTCTCTCGACGCGGAGTTTCTACGTGTTGAAGTCGCCTTCCAGGATACGGGATGCGTCTCTTGCATCGCCTCTCTCGAGGGTCGGCTGGGCCGCGTGCGTGGAATGGAGAAGGTCGAGATCGACCCCGACCGAGGTGTAGTGATCATGCATCTTGCCCCGAAGAACCGTGTCCGCCTGACTCCGCTGCTTGCTCGCATCACGCAGGACGGAACAAAGATCCTCGCCACGAAAGTCGAAGCGCGGGGCGTCATCGAAAGCCTTCAGCAAGGGCTTGCGTTCACGCCAACAGGGCTTAACCAGACCTACCGTCTCGCATTGGAAGGCGAAGCGGAGGGAACGAATCCCGAATTGAGCTTTACCTACAGGCTTCGAGGAAGCGTCGAGGAAACAGGGTCAGGCTCCGAACCGCTCTTCACAGCGAGTTCGTTGAAGGCCGAAGCAAGGTAGCCGGCGGCCGTTGATACAGCTTCGAAGCTTACGCCCTGGCACGGGAAGGAAGAGTTGGGTCGAATATGAGTAATAAAGAGATAAAACGTTCTTCTTCGCGGCGGTCGTTCTTGAAAACCGGCGCGATGGCCGCGTGCATCCAACCTCTTTCAGCGCTTGCGGAAGAGGCTAACCGCGATCCTGTTCCGCTCCCGGAAGGCCACGTTGCCGCTGTCAACCGCCGCAGGCGCATCGTCGTCCAATACGATGCTTTCAGCCAGTTCGACGTCGACTTCAGGCAGTGGATCGACTATCGCTTCCGTTACGCCGACGAGGCCGGTAGCCAGATCGACAGCCTGTGGTGGGACATCGGCGGGGACCCGGGCACGGCCTCGTATCCCAGCAAGGTCCTGCCCGCTTTCAACTACAGGGCGCTCGATGCTTGGCGAGAGCAGGGCATCGACTGGGCCGGTGAACTGATCCGGCAGACACGGCTACGCAAGCTCGAAGTCTTCTGGAACCACCGCATCAGTGAAGTTGAACTCGCACCGGAAGGCGGCCTCGAGATGAAGCGGATGAATCCGATCAAAGAGGCCAACCCCGACTGGGTGATCAAGACCTGGTGGTGGCAGGGAATGTGGAATCTCGCCGCGCCCGGAGTGAGGAGCTTCAAGATCAAGGTGCTGCGCGAACTGGCGGAGAACTACGAGCTCGATGGCTTCCAACTGGACTTTGCCCGCCACATGCCGTGCCTCCCGCCGGGACGCCAGTGGGAGCTGCGCGGGCACGTCACCACGTTTGTCCGCATGGTGCGGGAGATACTGCTCGACGTCGCCCGTCAGAACGGCAGGCCGATCTTGCTCGCGGCACGTGTTCCACGCAGCATCAAGGGCTGCCGGGTCGACGGTTTGGACATCGAGGAGTGGGCGCGGCAGAACCTGGTGGACATCCTGACGCTGGGCTCTCGTTCGGTGGACGTTGACGTCGAGGGGTACCGCCGGGCGATCGATGGCCGCAACATCAAGCTGCAACCCTGCTTCGACGACCATCACACCACCGACGGCTATCGCAATCCCCCGAGCGAAGTGTTTCGAGGAGCTTTTGCCAACTGGTGGCAACAGGGCGCCGACAGTGTCGTGACTTTCAACTGGTCTAACGCACCGCCCGAAGCCTGTGAGAAGATCGGCGCACGCCCGGGCCCGCTCTCTCAACGGCAGGCATATCAAGAGGCCGGAAGCCCGGAGACCCTGCGGTGGAAGAACAAGGTCTTCATTGTCGAGCGTCGTGGGGGATATCCGTGGTCTACGGGCTACTTCAATCACAACCGGGACTCTCCGCTGCCCCTCACGCTGGCCAACACGGGCCGGGCTGCCCGGCTACCCATCCGGATCGCAGATCCCGTCCACACATCCGCGGAGCGCGTGGATTCACTCCGCCTGCGCGCGGTGCTCTTCCGAAGGCCGGACCGCTGGGACGTCGAGTTCAAGGAAGGCGACGCGTTCGAGGCAAGACTGAACGGTGTTCGCCTCCCGTCGCTGCTACGTGACCCCGCCTGGAAAGACCCTCAGATCTTTTCCCCCAAGCCGCAGCGCATTTCCGGGGGCAGCGGTATCTTCGAGGTAGACCCCGAGCAGAAGCTCCTGCGCCTGGAATGGAAGGTTGACCCGCGGCTCTGCCGGCAGGGCGAGAACCACGTCGAGATTCGCATTTCCCAACGCGCCCCATACCGCCCTGGCGCGGAGATCGTTCTCGAGAAGCTGGAAATCCACCTGCGCTACGCGGCTTGATACCACCTCGGGAAAAATTCAATAGACGACCTCCGGAGATGCCCGGTTCGCACAGCGCCCGAGCCGTCCAGCAGTGCAGAGATCGATGGCCATTGCAGGATGCTCGCTTGGTGGCGCATCAAATGGCAGGGAGAAAGCGGAACGGGGCGATGTTGCATCAAGTCATTTGGAGCTACAACAAGCACAGAAAGCGCAGCGTGTCACCACAGGCGGCGAACGCCATAGCGGTCGAAAAGGGATTCACTTGATATAAGGACGAGGTTGCGCGCCAGCGCTTGGGCGATGAGCATTCTGTCAAATGGATCACGATGAAGCCCCGGCAACGCGCCGGCGCGTGCAGCCTCTTCAACGGTGATTGGCAGTTCCATGAAGTTCTGTTCGGCTATTGCCCCGGTGATGTCGAGGACCAACGCCTCCGCGCCCGGGAGTTTGCCAAGCCGATGCTTGGTGGCGATCTCCCAGGCCGATGCTGCGCTGACCATTACGTCATTGCCGTCATCCTCAATCGCCTGCCGCGCAGGTAGCGACAGGCGGCTGTTCCCGGAAAACCACCAAAAGAACGCATGAGTGTCGAGCAGTAGCCGCAATGCTCAATCACCCTCCCAAGCAGCCAACTCCTCTTCCGGTAGCGGGTCGAAGAAGCTGTCGTCAAGTTTAATCCGCCCCTTCATGGAGCCGAATTGACGCTTGCCCTGCTTTTCGACACGCACAATCCGGGCCACCGGCTTGCCATTGCGGGCAATGACGACCTCCTCGCCGCTCTCGACTTGCGCCAGCAGACGCGACAGATGAGTCTTCGCTTGATGGACATTCACTACAGGCATCACTGGTTCCCTGCAACGGGCTTAGCTAAGCATATGACTAAAAGGGGTCTTCAGTCAAGGGGAAAACCTAACCCGCGTTCACTCGCCTCCCGAGCGTTGGACAACGGGAGAACGGCGTGACCGAACTCACGATCACCGAGGCCGGAATGCTCTTCCGCGACATGCTCAGTGTCAAGCTCGGCGCATTAAAGCCCCGGATGAGCGCCGATGCGATCCATCAGGTCATCGAGCGTCTGGAGGTGTCCCTCTGTAAAAGGGCATTCGCCGTCGTCGCTGCCGTCTAAGCTGCCGAGGCCGATTGAAACGCTCTCGCACGGTAGAGAAACTCGACAATGTTCCCTTCGTGGGGCTGCAACCAGTCCAGCTTCGTCGTCGGGATGGCGCCCAGGTTCAAGCGGTCGATGTCGTCGGAATCAAGCAGCGCCCGCTGGAACTCGGGATCTTGGGTGATGCCGCTGCAGACCAGCGTGGGGCCGATATTCGCCAGCATCTCGTCCTGCGGACATTCGACCACTGTCGCGAACGGGAACATGAACTCTTTCTTCGCGATCGGTTCTTCCGGAGAGGCGCAGTAGGCGAGCGTCGGCAGCAGGTAGCCGCAGTGCTCGCGGGTGATGGCGCGCGGCGTGCCCCGGACGTTCTGGACCAGATCGTCCGAGCTGGTTGCCTCGAGGTCCGCGTCGATTGCCGCTGAGACGGCTTCAGGAACGCCGGGAACGGTGAAGGCGGCCAGGCTGGCTTCCGGATGTTCGGGTGGGAGAGCTTCGATCTTCGCTAATTCCTGAGCGATGGCCTCCGCGATGGCCTTGCCGTGGCGAGGGACCCAGATACCGGAGCAGTTGATGCAACTGCGTCCGCTGTTCAAAGCGATGCTGCTGACGAAGATGTCGAGGTGCTTCTCCCAGTGATCCACCTCGTCGTCGCCGACGAGGATCTTGCTGTAGCCGGGCCCGTGGACTTGGATGCCGGGGTTCCCGGAGTGCTGGTCGACCGTGGCTTGGCTGCCGAACAGCATCGTTCGGCGGCAGGCCTGCAGCACGGCCGCGCCGACATCGCCTGCGCCCGCGTAGATGGAGAAGGCCCGCGCCGGCACGCCCGTCTGGATCATGGCCTGCGTCATGCGGTAGGGCGTCCACGGCTCCTGTGGGCCGGGTTTGAGGACAAGGCCGATCTGCATCGGGATGACCGGCATCCAGAGCGTATGCACGCCGGGCGAGTTGCTCGGCAGCACCATTCCGAGCACGTCGGTCTGGGCTTGGTAGCTGAGCAACCGGCCGTCGGCGTCATGGCCGTGACCCTTCGTGAGGATGTCCAGATCGAGTCCGCGCGTGAGCGAATCGAGAATCCGGTCCATCTGGCTGAGCACGAACGCGATCTTGTCCATGTTCATCCTGCACATGTGCTCGGGCAGGCCGGTTGTGGCCGATTGCTGGCGGACGAAATCATCCGGCGTTTGCGAACCGTCGCCGAGCGGCAGTTCCGCGTTCATGAAGAGTTGACCGGCCCTCTGGACCATCGCGATCAGGTCGCGGCAGGGAATCTCACGCAGAACGTCGCGAGCGGCTTTTGTCTTGCGCATGTCACGCCGCACCATGCCGGGCAGGGCTTGGCTCACCTCTGCGATCGGCTCGCCGGTATTGAAGTGGACGACTTTATCGACGTCCATGCTCTGATAGGGTTCCCCCCAGCGGATGAGTGGTACGTGGATCATGTGCAGGTTCCTTCGCTCAGGCGCCGGCCTCGGCCGATACGCGATCCTTCAGTTTCGGGGGAGCGTGCGCCCAGAAGCAAGAGGGGGAGGGAAGCGCTTCCGAATCCGGCGAACGGGGGTCATTGCATCTTGCAGCTCATCAGAGCGTAACTGGGATCGAGCCAAAGATCGGGCTGTTTGTCGGCCACCACGCTGAAGTTCCGATAGATCGCTTCCTTGCCGCTTGGAAGGACGGCCAGGAGTTGATAGTCGCCCGGCGCCAGTCCCTTACTGTCGAGAGCCATCAGGTAGCGCACGTCGGAGCTCTCACGGCGCCATTCGTATCGATAGTCGGTGACTTCCGGTGCATTCATCTGCTGCTGGCCGCGGATTAGCATCAGCTTCGTCGCGGGTAAGGTGCTCTCTTCTTGTGCCGGGACATCATAGAGGTCGTAGACAAGATAGATGGGATCGCCTTTGCGGTAGGTATGGGAGGAATCGGTGTAGATTCGCTTGCCGTCGACAAGGACACCTTCCTGGACCGATGCGGTAGAGGAACTCCTGTCACGCCGCTTGATCTGAGGAACCAATGCGGAGGAATAGCAGCCGGTGAGCAGCAAAGAACTCGACTGCTCTCGTCCCGCAAGGTCCGGAAAAACGATGACCGTCTTGTAGGTGCCGATATCGCCGCTGTGTTCATTACGCAGCACGACCTTCCACTCATATTTGCCTGGCTCGAGCTTCATCTCGATGGGTACGTGTAAAACGGCTCCGCGGGCTTGGCGAAACGCTTCCAGGTATTTGGCGCTTGCGCGGACATGCACATCCTTCTGCACGTAGAAAGGGTCTCTCCGGCCTTCCACATTGCGAGCCTGAGCGAGAGCGATAAAGCGAATCTCGGACCGCTTCTTCTTCTTGCCGACCGGCAGGTAGCTGGAGTGAATGCCGACGCTTGCATGGAGGACGGCTTCCCCGTCATCGCCTCGAAAGAAGTCATAGGCCAGGGTCAGCGGAATGTCGGTAAACGGGACGTCGTGCTTGAGGTAGTGATGTAGGTCGATACTCCTTTCCGTTGGGCTCAGTCGGTCGAAAGGAGTAGGTTCGTAGTAAGACTTGCGGTAGTCGAGATTGAGTCGCGTGCGGTTGACTTCGATTCGAATGTTGCGTTGGCTCTCTTCCAAGTCGGGTTCCTCAGGAGAATAACCAATTACGTAGTAACCTCTGAGCGACTCCGAGACAGCGGTGAGGACCCGCCCCAAGCCGAGAACGTTCCGGGCTGCCTTGCCGCCGGTCGGATTCGCGAGTGACGAGGGAGGCAGGCCCAGGTTCATTCTTGGCACGTTGTAGTCTGCGGAATTGAGCACGACGCGAAGGCTGCCGTCTGCGGGTAGTTGATAGCTACCGAAGGTAGCATCGGGGAGATAGGGGTTTCGCGCACTCAAACGCGGAGTCTCCACGATGTAGAAGCTCGCCCGAGCCCGTATCGCTTCGGCCACGAGCCGGCGCATGACATCTTTGTTTTCGTTCGTCCCCAAGGCGCCGCGCGTTAACAGGACGACAACCTTCTTGCCCGGTAGTATGCTCAGCGACTTGACGAGATCGATGTAGCGGTAAAGGAAGAAATCGCCGAAATAGCGCATCCGCTGTCGGGCCAGATCGGCAAAGGTGTCATTCAAGTTGTCGATGTTCGCCTGATAGCGCGGATCGTACTCGATTTCGCCGAACCCAGCGCCCTGCACTCCTGATTTAAGATCCGCCAGGGACCCCGGAGTGCCCCCTCGCTCAATGAGCTGTCGCAGGTCATCCTGGATCGTTGTGCGCGAGGATGTGAACGGTCCGCCCTCGACCGAGACGAGCACGCCGGGCTGCAAATTCTGGTCGAGAAACTGAGTCATCTGGCGCCATACCCGATTGCGGTCCTCGGGATTGACTCGCCCGGTGATGTATACCCAGGTCGTCCCTTGCGGCAGGCGATCCGGACGTTGGGCTTTCGCGGTAGAGTCACGTGTACTCGGGTCGCGGGCCTCCCGGGCTACCCATTCGTCGGTGCTCGGCTCAGCCACGTATTCGAAGCTGCGAATGGTTTGCGGCTCCCCATTCTCGAGAAGCCTGAAATCCTCGCGTTTCAGGTCAGAAACAGCCCGTCCTTGCTTGTCGGTTACCTTGACCTCCACTTCCATTAAGACGGTTTCCGCTCGGAAGACGGGATCGGAGGGGGAGGGTTCTACAGGGATTTCCTGGCCGGCAAGCGATAGTGTGAAGCCCAAAAGAAAAAGGCGGCCGTTCCGCATCCCAGTCAGGTGCTACGTGGTGCTTCTCACCTATGGTCGGCCTTCGAAGGGATAACCCGTGCCGAGGAAAAAACCAAGTGTAGAGGATCGAATCCCCCTTTTGCCGTTGTGGATGTTCACTAACGCACATGCTTACGGAGGGCAACCCGCGCCATACGGCGATCAATGCTTCCAGGGCGGCATCTCGGGAAGCAGCTTCTCGAACTCGGCGATGCGCGCGGCTTCGTAGTCTCCCCCGTAGGAGCCGGCAAAGAAGCGATCGAGGGCTTCGTCGCGAAGACGCTTCCAGGAGTCTTCTTCGTGGCCGGGGTTGACGGGATAGAACAGGACGCCGGTGGCGCGGGCTGCCTTGAGGTCGCCGGGAGCGTCGCCGATCATCAGCATTCGGTCATTGGCATAGCCTTTGCCCGCGGTCAGCACGCTGAGGTGCTCGGTCTTCTTGCCGAGTTCCTGGCCGGCGATGATGGCGGGATAGTGGTCGATCCGATGCTCGTCCCATTCCCGGCGCAGCGCTTCGCCGGGCGTGCCGGAGACTACGGCGAGGTCGGCGGCGGCGGTGATGCGGTCGAGGCACTCGACCACGTTGGGGAAGGGAGGTACGCCGCTCACCATGTCGGCGATCGCGGTGTTGACGGCGAGGCTCCATGCCATTGTCCGGGCCAGCACGGGGTCGGTTTTCTCCTGGAGCACTCGCTCGAGCGACGCGTTGCTCGGGGGTAGTCCGGAGGTCACGAAGTCCCGCAGGGGTTGAAGGTCGGGGATCTCGATGCCTCGCCGCATGGCTTCGGGGTAGTCGTTGAGCAAATCCAGGGACTTGATCAGGACCGGGAAGCGGTTCATCCCGCGATCGACCGAATAGAGGTTGGCGAACTCCCAGACCTGCCGCGCGTACTTCGCGGCCGCTTGAAGATTCCAGGTCTTGATGAATGCGGGTGTAAAACACTCCTTATGCTTGATCTCCATCGAATCGAAGACACAGCCGTCGGAGTCGAGAGCCACGAAGAAATCGTGCTTGCGTTGAAACTCTTCGAGGGTGTTGAGGGCAGGCATGGGTGAGGCAGCGAACCCCTTACTCTACGGGATTTTCACTCATGCAGGAAAAGCGCCTGCTACGGTGCTCTGTGAAAGTCAGGGCTAGCGAGGCTCCGCCTCCGACCGACCAGCAGGGCAACGGACCGTCGCCGGAATTTGACTCGAATGTGAACCTTGGCAGCGAAGAAAAAAACTAGAAGTCTCCCGACTTCAGGTAGGTCACGATGGCTTCCAGCTCGTCGCGCGCATAAATGGATTCGTAGTTCGCCGGCATGGAAGAGGCCTGACGGTTCGCCACCTTGTCGACCTGGTCCTTGTAGAACGTGCGGAGCGGCGGCGGGACGGCCTCCTTGTCGTAGACCTGAATACGCTCATCCGTCTCTGATTTCTTCACGCCCGCGACCGTCTCACCGGACGTGGACGTAACCACAACCTGATCGAAGCCCTCGGCGATCGATACACCGGGGTCGAGAATATCCGTCATCAACTCTTCAACCGACTTTTTCGCCGCCGCTGAAGAAAGGTCGGGGCCGACGGCGGTTCCTTTCCCCCCGAGCCTGTGACAGATGGCGCAGCGCTTCTGGTTGTTCAGATCGAAGAAGAGGTCATGTCCGCGCTTGGCTTCGCCAGTCAGTGACTCGGCGCCTTTGCCCGAACGCGCAACCCTGATCGTTGCCGAGGCGAGATTGCTCGGACCGAGGCTGATGATGTAGGCCGTCGCCGCCCAGATGTCCTCGTTCGGCAGGATGTTGTTCCAGGGCGGCATGGTCGTGCCGGGCACGCCGCCGTGAATGACATCGTAGAGTTCCTGCGGGTCCCAATCTTTGTTGCGCAGGTCGGGGCCGCGCGCGGCTCGGCCCTCGGAGCCGTGGCAATAGCCGGTTGCGCAGTTCTGTGCGAAAAGAGCGGAGCCCTTGGCAATGAAGTCAGGATCCTTGAGATTCACCGTCGTCTGGGCGTTCAATGCCCCGGCGGAGAAGATCACGGCGGCAGCGATCGCCGTCAGCAGCGGCCAAGGTCCACGCATCACTGCGGGCTGCGGCTTGGATCGATTGCGAAGCATCGTCTCGGCCATCGAACGGTTTACTCCGGTAGAGCGAATACGAACAGTGTCGCGCCGCTCGGAAAGTCCTCGGCCTCCGGCCAGAGTTGCGTGATCAATCCCGCCAGCGCCGAACCCCAGCCGCTTGGGATCGCTACGTACTGTCTGCCGTTGACCGCGTACGTCATGGGCGAGCTGCGGATGCCGGATCCGGTCCGAAACGACCACAGTTCCTTGCCGGTCTCCGCATCGAGAGCGAATGCTTTTCCGGTTGCGTCGCCCGTGAACAGAAGGTTTCCTGCCGTAGCGAGTTGCGAGGCGAGCAGCGGGTACTTGTGACGGATCCGCCAATGCTGCTCCCCGGTGATCGGATCGTAAGCGGAAAGATGTCCTCCGGGCTCGCCCTTGTCGGTGTGAGCCAGGGTGAACTCGCCGCCAAAGTACGTCATGCCCTCGCGCGGTTCCTCGGCGCGGGAGAGCACCTCCTGGCACCACTCGATCCCCGTCGTATAGAACCAGCCGGTCTTGGGGCTGTAGGCGCCGTGATTCCAACTTCTTCCGCCGCCTATCGACGGGCACATCTTTATCGTCTCGCCGACCTTGGGCTCTTTGCGATCGAGGAGCCTGCCGTTCTCGTCAATGCCCGAGATCCAGTCGATGTTGTCCGCCAGGGGCCAGGCATTGATGAACTTGCCATCGGTCCGATCAAGCACCCAGGTGAAGCCGCCCTTGTTGGGGTTCACCAGCAGATTGCGCTTCTCGCCGCCGTATTCCAGATCGACGAGCACGATCTCGTAGGCGCTGTCCCAGTCCCAAACGTCGTAGGGAATCTCCTGATAGTGCCATATCAGCTTGCCCGTGTCGGGATCGAGCGCCACGATCGAGTCGGTGTAGAGGTTGTCTCCTTTGCGGGACTCGCCGTAGAAATCCGCGGCCGGGTTCCCCACTCCCCAGTACAGAATGTCGAGCTCGGGATCATAGGAGCCGGTGATCCAGCTTGAGCCGCCGCCGAATTTCCAGCTATCCCCCTTCCAGGTATCGTTACCCGGCTCGCCGGGACCGGGGATCGTCCAGAAGCGCCAGGCGTGCCGACCCGTCTTCGCGTCGAATGCGCTGATGTAGCCGCGGTGGGCCGAATCGCCGCCGGTGACTCCGGTCACGATCTTGTCCTTGACGAGCAGAGGAGCGCCGGTGATGTTGCAGCCGCACTGTTTGGCGTTCTCGATCTCGACCTGCCAGACCTCGCGGCCCGACTCGGCGTCGAGAGCCACCAGCTTGTTGTCGAGCGTTCCCATGAACACCAGGCCGTGCCCGACCGCAACGCCGCGGTTCCAGGTGCCGTAGAGACCGGGAATCTCCTCCGTCCGAGGGTGATAGTAGTGCCACAACTCTTCGCCGGTCACGGCGTCGATCGCGAAGACCCGGTTCCACGCGCCGGTGATGTACATCACACCGTCAACAACGATGGGCGACGATTGTAGACCGCCGTCTATCTCGCCGGTTTGGAACGTCCAGACCGGAATCAGTTTCTTGACGTTGCCGCGGTTGACTTGGTCGAGCTCGCTGTAGCGCCATGCGTCGTAGGAGCCGTAATAGCTGAGCCAGTTATGAGGTTCGCTCCGGGATTCATTCAGCCGTTTGGGCGTCACTTCGGCCCCGAGAGTGAGGCCGCATAGCATCACCGCCAGTAAGACCGGCGTCACTCCGGTCTTGCAAGCGGTAGTTGGATGACCGATACGGTTCATGAGGTTGGGAACCAATATTGTATGCCCCGGATCGAAAACATGCGACCGGGCGCTCCCGCGGCCGAGCCGCTTCACAGGTGTTCGTTGAAGAACTCGACCATCGCCTCGAAAGCGGCAATGGTGAAGGAGTGGCCGCCTGGTTGCTGATGTACGACGAACCCCGAGGGTCTGCCGGCGCGCTCGAAAGCAGGACGCACCGTGGCGACAAACTGGTCGACGCCCTGCCTCGGCATCCCGACATCCTCGGTCGGCGCCCAGAGCATCAGTGGTTTGGGTGCGATCGCCGCCGCGAAGTCCGCCTGGTCGCCTTTGGCGAGCATGCCAGGCACCCACCAGTAGGTGCCGTGGTAACTGATCCGGCCCTTGCGTGCGAACACATCCACTGATCCCACTCCGCCGCAGAGGGGCGCGGCGGCCGCGATGCGTTCATCGATCACCCACATGTAGAAGGAGGTAATCCCCCCGAACGACATGCCCGTCGCGCCGATCCGCTTCGGGTCGACGTCCGGACGCTCGGACAACCAGGTCACCGCCTGCCGGATTTCATGCAGCACGGCCCCCATGCCCGTGCGGTCTCGCGTCAGAAGAACGTTGGATTGCGTGTTGACCGGCGGGCCGCGCCGGTCGAGCCCGCGTTGGGTCATCGATAGCGCGACATAGCCGCGCCGCGCCAGTTCGCGAGCCCACCCCAGCATTCGCGTGTGGGGCTTGTCGCGGCCGTAGCGCACCCACTCTCCCGGGCCGAATTCCTTCGTGACCATCGAGTCCCTGCTGCCGCTCGAACCATGCAGGCAGATGACCGCGGGCAGCCGCCCGCCAATCTTCGCGGGCTTGACAATGAACGCCGGAACCGTCTCCTCATCGAGCGATTTCCACGAGATGTCCTCGATGATCAGTCCTTCCTCGGTTCGTGTCCCATGCGCCGCCACGTCCGCCGTGGGGTGCTCCTGCGGCAACTTCAGCAGGTCGATGAACGTCTTGCGAGCGACAGCCGCAAAGGGCTCGCTCTGCGCCGTGGCAGTGGCTGCCGCGAGAAGCAGTAACAAAGCGATGCGAATCATGATGCGATTCTATCCGATCCCCGGTCGGTCGCTCGTCCAGGGAAGATACCCAACAACCGTGCAGCTCCGGCTCTATTCAACCAACTTCCGCCAAGCCGCCTCGAACGGTTTGAGGTCGGGCCAGGGGCCGTTGAGCGCTTCCATGAAGGCGAGAAGGTCGGCTTTCTCGTCGTCGCCCAGCTCGAGCGGATCGATCTCCGTCTCGCCGATCCCGCTGTCTTGCGGCTCGCTGTAGAAATCGATCACGTCGCGCAACGTGGCGAATCGGCCGTCGTGCATGAACGGCTCGCGGCCCTTCCAGTTGCGCAGCGAAGGGGTCTTGAACATGCCCATTTCCGCTTCGTCTTTCGTGACGGCGTACCGTCCCTTGTCGTCTTCGGTAGCGGTCCCGATATTGTGGAAATCCCCGTCGGTGAAGTTGCGGCCGATGTGGCAGAGGGCGCATTGACCCGTGGTGAAGAAGGTCATGCGCCCACGGTTCTGCGCCTCGCTCAGCGCCGATCTGTCGCCTTTCAGCCAGCGGTCGAAGGCCGCCTCGCCGGTGACCAGACGGCGTTCGAAATCGGCGATCACGCCGGCAATGTCGTCGATGCTGATGCGCTTGACGCCCAGCGCCGCGAACGCTTTGCGGTAATGCGGTTCGGCGCTCACTCGCGCCACGGCTTCGTCGAGCTTCAAGTCCAGCTCGATCGGATTGGCGATCGGCCCCTTCGCCTGTTCCTCGAGCGATTCCGCTCGTCCGTCCCAGAAGAAGAACTCGGCCTCGTCGAGGTTCACCACCGTAGGGACATGGCGCGGCAGCAGGTCCCCGTGCGCGCCTTTCGCCAGCGCCACGCCTGATTCCCAACCCTTGTCCGGCAGGTGACAGCTAGAGCACGAAAAGTTTTTCGGACGCGACAGGATCGGATCGAAGAAGAGCTTCCAGCCCACAGCCTCACGCGCCGTGACGGGCTTCGCGGATTCGATGTCCGCTCCCAGGGCGGATCCAACCGCAAGCAGGGCGGCCAGCAACGGAAAGTGTCTCAGGTTCATGACTCGCATCTTCCGACTTCAAGGCACTCCGGCAGCCGGCGAAGCTCGACTTCAATCTCAGTGTATTCGCTTCGGCTTGTCCCTCGCGAGCAGGTCGTCCACCGGCACCTTCCCACACTGCCTGTCTGGTCACCTGACGGACCTCTCGCGTACTTGTCCTTGCCACGTGATGAGAAATGCCCCCTGACCGCCGGACGAACGGATCCGGCCTCATCCGATGTACGCTACTCTCAACAGAGACGGCAGAAGCCGTCCTGTTCTGAAACCGGTCCGCCGGCCCCCACCCGCAACCCGAACGACATTCCGAAATGAAAATCACCCGGATCGAGCCCATCCCCATCAACGTTCCCCTCAAGAAGGGGCTGACGACCAAGACCGCTCATGGCGAGCACATCGATTCTCCCTACGTCCTCGTCCGCGTCCATACCGACGAAGGCCTCATCGGGCTCGGCGAGGCAACCGTTGCGCCCCGCTGGAGCGGCGAGACCAGCGTGGGCTGCGTCGAGGCGCTCCGGAATTTCCTCGGCCCGGCGATCTGCGGCGAAGACCCGACACGCGTCTCGTTGGTGCGCCAAAAAATGGACCGTGTCCTGAAACTGAACCCCTTCACGAAGGCCGCCGTCGAGATGGCTCTCTGGGACCTTGCGGGGAAGGCCGCGGGAGTCCCGGTCTATCAGCTGCTCGGCGGACTCCTTCACGACGAAGTGCCCATCAAGATGGTAGTCGGGGCATTCGGAATCGACAAGGCATGCTCCCTCTCCGAGCGTTTCCTCGACTGGGGAGTCAAGTGCCTCAAGGTCAAGGTCGGACTCGACCCCGCCGGCGACCTCGACCGCGTCAAGGCGGTTCGTGAACTGGCCGGCCCCGGTATCCCGATCGGCATCGACGCCAACTGTGGCTGGAACGCGGCGCAGGCTCGCCGCATGCTGGCCCGGCTCGAAGAGCTCGATATTCTGTTTGCCGAACAGCCCGTCGGTGTCCATGACCCCGCTACCATGGCCGATGTCCGCCGCTCCACCACGATACCCATCATGGCGGACGAGAGCATCTTCACGCTCAACGACGCTTTCCATCTGACGCGGCATCATGCCGCGGATATCCTGAGTGTTTACCCCGGAAAACATGGAGGAGTTCAAGCGACGCTTGAGATCGGTCATGTCGCTCGCGCCGCGGGCATCGTGTGCGCCATGGGCAGTAATCTCGAGCTCGGCGTCGGCACCGCCGCCATGCTGCACTTGGCCGTCGCCGAGCCCTCGATCGACAGCGAAACCTACCCCGCGGATCTCCTCGGTCCCCTCTACCACGACGCCGACATGATTACCGAACCCCTTTCCATCGGCCCGGTCACCGCCAAGCCGCCCAGCGGCCCCGGCCTCGGCGTCGAACTCGACGAAGATCAGTTGGCGCGCTACCGCACCGACACATAGCCCTGTATGTCTCACCACGTGGGAGGCGAAGTCCGTGCGGGTTACAAGACACGAATCACGGCCTTTTTACGCTTGCTGCGGCCATGAGGTGATGAGTGATGCAGGTCAGTGCAGCGATATCTTGACGCTGTCAACTCCGAACCACTCGTAACCGGAGGGATTCCAATGCACGGCTCCATCGTCCGGCTGGGACCTGCCCAGGGCGTCGAACGCTCGCACGCGGAATTCCATGGCGGTGCCGCCCCCATCCAGGTAGCGTTTCCAGCCGTACCAGAAGGTCACGTTCCACGGGTGCCAGCCATAGGGGCTGAGAGGAGCCTCGACGTTCACTCGCTGCCAGGTGTTTCCTCCGTCCAGGGATATTTCGACGGCGACGATTTCCGTCCGGCCGTCGTTCCATGACACGCCGCTCACCGTGAGAGGACCGACGAGGCGCCGCTCGTCGTTCACTGGATTCCAGATGACGCTCTTGATCTTCTGCCGCCAGGTGGGATGGGTCGTCTCCGCCCTCGCTTCCGGCTGACTGCCTGGCTCGATGCGCTCTCGAAACGTTCGGTACCTCTGTGCATGGTGGCGGCTCCTCGACGCCTCTTTCTCGAACCGCAGCCGGCTTACCCACTTCACGTTCATCGACCCGTAGTAGCCGGGCAGCACCAGCCGCAGCGGTCCGCCGTGAATGGCCGGTATCGGCTCGCCGTTCATGTGCGTCGCGAGCAGGGCCGTTTCCAGCACGTCCGCAAGCGGAACGCTTTGCTCGTAGTCGTCGTCGTCCGATGATGCGGGCGAATCGCGTCCCTCGGCCGTCAGGAACCGGGCATCCTCGTCCACCATCAAGCCGGAGGAGTCCAGCAACTGCTTCAAGCGGACACCCTTCCATCTGATCTGGCCCATTCCGCCGCGTTGCCATTGCGTGCCCTTGGCCATGGCGGTTTGTGAATAGAAGGCGCGGCCGTTGCCGGCGCATTGCAACACCGCAACAACCTCGCTCTGCTCGATCCCGGCCAGGTCCGAAAAGCTGACTGTCATCGCTGGTGCGACAAGGCCGCTCAATTCGAGCTCCCAGTCGGTGGCCGGAAAGGGGCTCAGCGTCAGGCTCCCCGGCGGGAGCTGGTTGTTCCGGACGAACAGTAGCTCTTTGGGAGTCAGGAGATGCTCCCTCAGCAACTGCACCGGGGTTTCCACGACCCCCGTCACGGCGTCATGGACGATCATCCGAGGGTCCTTGCCCACGGCGGCAAGGAATGCCTGCGGGTTCTGCGCGAAGGCCGGCAGGCTCGCCACCGGGAGGACACGGGCGGCAACCGATGCACCGCCCAGTCCCCTCAGGAACTCTCTCCGCCCAAGTCGCGCCGAAGTCCCTCTGAGGTGCGAAGTCTCGGAACCCTGCCGTGGTTTCGATGGCGAATCGGCAAAAACCCAACTTCGTGGATGAGCCAAAGTGCGTGGATTATATCACCCGCTCTTCCTGTGGTTCGTGTCTCGCAACGCGCAAGTTATGACACAGCCGCGCACCTGTTGATTTGACACGATTTGTGCGTTGCCGTATGTTTGTCCTGGAGTCGCGGTAGGGTAGAAGACATCGTGACACCCGCGTCCACGACAGCCCGGTTGATCGTCGGCGCTGCCCGAGCGTTCACCCGGCAAATACCTTGTACCGATTTCGCAGCGAACTACGTCACTACATCGAGCGCCGTCGGACTCACCGAGCTTTGACTCTCCAACGCCAAATCCCTGCGGCAATGGCCGTTATGCTGCTGCTTGCGGCGGCGATCCCCATGCACGCGCAGCCGTTGCCGGGGCCTCGGTATCCTGGACCCCTGCCGGTCCCCGATCCCAGCGGCGGACGTGTCCCGACGACGCGCGCTCCCAGGCCGTATCCGCCGTTCCCCGGCGACCGCGGCACCACAACCACAAGGAGGGTTCCCGCGCCCGACCTGCCGCCCTACAGCGGTCCCCAAATCCACTATGGAACTGTGGACGAGGTCGAAGAAAAGAGGCTCGTCATCGTCACCACTGACAAGCGATTCATCACGTTCGACCTCTTCAAGGAAACCGAGGTCTGGCGCAAAGACGAACAGGTCAAGCTGTCGGACCTTCAGAAGGGCGACACGGTCCGCGTGGAAGCGGACCGCTCCCCCAAAGGCTTCCTGAGTGCGACGCGCATTTTCATCGACGACCCTCCCATAGCTGAAGGCGAGAAAGCTCCTCAACCTGCTGACGAATCCGAAGCGGACCCGTCACAACCCGACGATCGCCCTACCATTCGAACCGGCGCCGACACCTGGGATTATTCCGATCCGCCGCCCAGGGAACACATACCGGTCGACAGCGACGACCCCGGCCCGCCCGTTCTCCGACGCAAGACCGAAGAGGAGGTGGCGCGCATCCGGAGAGAGCGAGCGGCCAAAGCAGCCGCGCAGCCGCCGCAGCCCCCTCCGGCTCCCGGCGAAGGCGTCGAAACTTTCGACGTGAACACCGGTCCCCCGCCGCCCGATCCGCTCATCGAGAAGGCCCGCGCCCGAGCCGAAGCCTTTACGGACAATCTGCCGAACTTCATCTGCCGCCAACTCGTCTCGCGGTTCGAGAGCCAGACTAAGCCCGCGGACTGGATGCCGCTCGACATCGTTGAGGCCGAGGTCGCCTTCGAGGAGGGCATGGAGTCGTACCACTCCATCAAAGTCAACGGCAAGCTTCTCAAGAAGCAGGAAATGAGCGCGGTCGGGGGCAAGGGCGGAACGTGGTCCACGGGAGAGTTCGGAACCGTCTTGAGCAACATCTTCGAGCCATGGTCCCTGACCAGTTTCAAGTTCCGGCAGATCGATACCTCAACCAGGCCGAAGAGCAAGGTCTACTGGTTTCACGTCGAGCAATCGCGCTCGAATTGGGAGGCCCGCATCGCTTCGGTGTCGTACCTGCCGGAGTACCGGGGCGCCATCTGGATTGACGAGGAATCCGCGCGTGTTCTCCGCATCGAGATGCAGGCCATGAACTTGCCCCTGAGCTTCCCCGCCGACACCCTGGAGCTCAACATCGACTACGGCCTCGTCCGCATTGGCGGACAAGAGTACCTTCTTCCCGTCCACTCGGAAAACCTTTCGTGCATGAGAGGCGAGTTGCGCTGCAACTGGAACAGGATCGACTTCCGCAACTACCGCAAATTCTCTGCCGAGTCCACCATCTTCCAGACCGATTCCGACATCGACTTCGACAACAAGGAAGCCCCCGATCCCCAGCAGGAACCCGAAAACCGGTAAACGAGCCGCCCGAAGATGCACAGGTCGTTAGTGTGATCGGGCGACGCAATGTGAGAACTTCCCGTGGTGAGCCAAGTAGAATGCATCGAAACGTCATGGTGCTTGGGGAGTCGGGGAAGGGAAACCGACACGAACGACACGATCCTCTACGTCCGCGAAGCGCCGCCCCGGCTTGACACAGGCCCCACAAGGGACTCAAAGTAAAAGCATTACCTGCCCATGCTGGCGTAGCTCAGTCGGTTAGAGCGCCTGATTGTGGATCAGGAGGTCGGAGGTTCGAATCCCCCCGCCAGTACCACTTCTCGGTGCGTGTTTTCAGCACCGGTCTACGATCCGGTCAGTCCCAGGACGCGGGCCAGTTGCATCAGAGACAGCCCCGAGATCACCACTACGACGATGGCGCCCAGGGCATTGGCAAGCCGTGAGTTGCGGTAGGCGCCCATGATCTTGGTCCTGTTGACGACAATCAGCAGCAGGATCAGCGTCAGCGGCAGCACGATGGCGTTTCCCGCCTGCGCCAACAGGATGACCTTGTAGGGAGCGCCGCCGAGCGTGACCGCGCAGACCACGCCGGTCACGAGCACGAAACCCCATAGCATCCGGAACCGGCCGCTCCGAAGGTCAGGCGCCCAGCCGAGTGCGCCGCTGACCGCATACGCGGCGGCGAGCGGGGCGGTGATGGCCGAGGTCAGCCCGGCCGCACAAAGCCCCAGGCCGAAAAACACAGGTGCGGCGCTCCCGAGGATCGGGGTCAACTGCTCGGCGACAGCGGCGGCGTTGGCCGCATCCGCCCCCTGGCCGAGAAGAGGGGAGGCGGCGACAATGACCGATGCCGTGATGAGGCCGCCGAGGGCCACTGCGAACACCGTGTCCAGGCGGCTTTCCCGAAGATTCTCGTCGTTGCGGCCGGCGTCGGGCCAGCGCTCCAGCACGGTGCTGGCGTGCAGGAACAGGTTGTACGAAACGAAGGTCGTGCCGATCAGCGCCAGCACGGTCAGCAGAGAGCCGGGCGGCAGGCGGGGGACCAATAGCCCGGCAATCAGGTCGCCGAGGTCCGGTGCGGTGAGCACGGCGACCGCGCAGAAAACGAGGCTCATGAGCCCGACCAGCCCGACCGTCGTATTCTGGATCGTCCGATAGGTCCCGGTCATCAGCAGCCCGCCGGCCAGCCCGCCGATGCCGAGCGCCAGCAGCGCCGTCGGCTGACCCGACAGCAGGTTCAGGCCCAGCGCCGCCCCGATCAGGTTGCCGGTCTGGAACGCGGCGTTGCCCAACAGGATCGTCCCCGCAATCAGACCGAGCGCCCCCACTTGGACCCACCGCTTGGCGAGACTATCGCGGATGGCTTCCGCAAGCCCGCGGCGGCCGGCGAGGCCCACGCGGGCAGCCATGTCCTGCAGAATGCCGGTCGCGGCCACCGAGAACAGAACGGCCCACAGCAGAGCCACGCCGTAGCCCGCTCCGGCGCGGCTGGCGGTGACAAGCGTCCCGGGACCGATGAACGCCGCCGTGACCAAAAGGCCGGGACCGAATCGAAACCGCTTCATATCCGCTTCCTCCACCCAGACACCGGCAAGCCCGGCCATGCGTTCTCAAGCGACAACTTGATCCCGAGCGCATCGCTCCGACGCGTGATGTGCTCATCGTCCGAGAGCCAGAGGGTGAATCCGGACGACTCGTTCCGCCGGTTAGATCGGATATCAGGAAGCTTCCGTTTCCCTGTATCGATATCGTTCGGGTTCATGATCGGATCTCACTGCCCGTCTTTTTTCTGGTTCCGACTGGTTCATTGCCTCGCCACCAAGCCTGCACCTTAAACTCATTGCAGCGACGGCATTGTAAACCATCGTGCTATATGGCATTCGTGAGCGGAGGAGAGTCGCGCTGAGTGCGCCGGCATGTGTCGGCAAAAATCTCCATGCTGGTCTCGGAGAGCGAAGTCGTTGGAACTGCGAAGCTGCCGCTGTCATCTTCGAGAGCATGCACGGAGCCGAAAGGGATCGCACATGGCGAACGGCACGGCGTTGAGCCAGCGCATACGTCCCATTCTCTCGGGGTGGAAAGGGGTGTCCGAGCGGAAGATGTTCGGCGGCGTCTGCTTCATGATCAACGGCAACATGTGTGTCGGGACGTGGAAGGGATCGCTCATCGTACGCTTCGAAAAGAACAGACAAGACGAGATGCTGGCGAAACCTCACGCGAAGCCGGCTGACATGAATGGACGATCCATGAAGGGATGGGCGCTTGTGGAGCCAGCGGGCATTGAATCCGAGAATGATCTGAGGGCGTGGGTGAACAGGGCAGCGAAGTTTGCCGGTTCCCTTCCACCAAAGTGACACTCCCTCTCCGGACTGCTTCTACTGCCTGGCAACCTCCGGTGTATTCCTGCTGCTCCGGAGGGGTCAGAAAAGTCGCTCGTATTGTCGCGCTGACTGGCGAGGTTTGGGCCGCGGGATCCAATAGGTGTCTTCTCGCTGACCTCGGCGGCGCAGAAGGTTGCGGCCGAAGAGCCTCATGATGAGGCCGTACGGCGTGATGAGAAAGAAGAACGTGATGCCGAGGATGATGCGCGAGTTGACATGGCCCAGCACGCCGGCGATGCGCATCCAATTGCGATGGAAGACGAGAGCGCCCGTGCTCCAGGCGAAGCTGATGATCAGAAGGGCAACGCCGATGCCGCCGGTCGTGAGGTAGACCGGAGGTCGATCTTTCCACAGGTTCCAGGCGGCGACTCCCAGCAAGACCAGGCCCACGGCCAGCGCTGACTTGCGGGCTTGTTTCGCCTCTTGCACGCTAATCAAGCTGGAAGACCTCCCGCCAGTTTTCTTGCTCCACGAACTCGCCCTGCTCGCATTTCTCAAGAACGAAATGTTCGATGACCAGCACGTCCATTTCGGTCCGCATGAAGCACTTGAAAGCGTCCTCCGGCGTGCAGACAATCGGCTCGCCCCGGACGTTGAACGACGTGTTGACGAGGACCGGGCAACCCGTCAAGCGGCCGAACTCGGCGATCAGGTCGTAATAGATGCCGTTCTCGTCTGGGCGCACGGTCTGTACGCGCGCCGAGTAGTCGACGTGCGTGACGGCCGGAATGTCGGACCGTGGAATATTGAGCTTGTCGATGCCGAACAGCCTCTCCTCCTCGGGCGTCATGCTGCGGCGGATGGATTGCCGGACCGGCGCCGCGAGCAGCATGTAGGGTGAGTCGCAGTCCATTTCGAAGTAGTCCGAGACAGCCTCACGGATCACTGACGGAGCGAACGGGCGAAAGCTTTCTCGGAACTTGATTTTCAAGTTCAGCATCGACTGCATTTTTTGCGAGCGCGGGTCGGCGAGGATGCTGCGGGAGCCCAGAGCGCGCGGACCGAACTCCATGCGGCCTTGGAACCAGCCGACCACTTTCTCTTCGGCGAGTTGCCGGGCTGTCCACCCGATGAGTTCGCTGCGGTCCATGCGGCGGTAGCGGGCTCCTTGGGACTCCAGCAAGGCGGAGACCTCTGCCGCTCGGAAAGAGGGGCCAAGGTAGGCCGCCTTCATGCCGTCGATGCGGCCGCGGCAGACCTCGGAGACCGTGCGGGGCTTGCCGAGATATTGGTGCCAGGTCGACAGAGCGGCTCCGAGCGCTCCGCCGGCGTCACCGGCGGCGGGCTGAATCCAGATGTTCTCGAAGGGTCCTTCACGTAATAGGCGTCCGTTGCCGACGCAGTTCAGCGCCACCCCTCCGGCCAGCACGAGATTCTTCTCGTTCGTCACTTTGTGGACATGGTTTGCCATTCGCAGCATCGCCATCTCGGTGACTTGCTGTATCGAATGCGCGAGGTCCATTTCACGTTGGGCGATTTCTGACTCGGGCTTGCGCGGCGGGCCTCCGAAGACGCGGTCGAATGCGTTGTTGGTCATCGTCAGGCCCTGGCAATAGTTGAACAGCTTCATGTTGAGGCGCATCGAGCCGTCGGGGCGGAGGTCGACTACCTCGTCGAGGATCTTCTGTGTATATTTCGGTTCTCCGTAGGGGGCCAGAGCCATGACTTTGTACTCGCCGGAGTTGACCTTGAAGCCGAGGTAGTAGGTGAAGGCCGAGTAGAGCAGCCCGAGCGAGTGCGGAAAGCGCGTTTCCGCTAGCAGGTCGATGCGGTTGCCCTTGCCGGCCCCGAAACTTCCGGTGGCCCACTCGCCGACTCCGTCGATGGTGAGGATGGCGGCGCTTTCGAATGGAGAAGGGAAGAATGCGCTGGCCGCATGCGACTCGTGATGCTCGGTGAACAGAACTGTTCCGGCGAAACCCGCTTCCCGTGCGACCTGCTCGCGTATCCAGAGCTTCTCTTTCAGCCAAAGGGGCATGGCCTGCAGGAACGAGCGGATGCCCGCAGGGGCGTAGTCGAGATAGGTTTCGAGCAGGCGCTCGAACTTCTGCAGGGGCTTGTCGTAGAAGACGACGTGGTCCAGCTCGGAAGCGGCGATGCCGGCTTCATGCAGGCAGTACTTGACAGCGTTGATCGGGAAGCTGTGATCGTGCTTCTTGCGTGTGAACCGCTCTTCCTGGGCGGCCGCACTGATCTCACCGTCGCGCACCAGACAAGCGGTCGAGTCGTGATAGTAGGCCGAAAGTCCGAGGATGAATGTGCCCTTGTTCACGTTGTCGGGGCCGCGTAGAGCGAAGAGCAGGCGGTGCTTTCTTCCGCTACCACTGTAACTTACCGTTGGCAGGAGGACGTCGTTCATGTAGAAGACGGGGTCCAGGGTCGCGGTGACGGACGAGCCCGCCGCTGCTTGATCCAGAGCCGGAGCTTCATCGGTCGTTTGACGGTACGAACCGAGGTGTCGACAGTCGAATTTCTTGGACGGAATCGGCAAGTCTCCCAAGTCACAGGGCTCATGCCGGCTTGGCAAAGTCCTGTGCTAGGCTTTGTTGGGCTGGAGAGAGAATATCGTTGACTCTACAAGGCGGGCGCCGTGGCTGGATCGTCGCAGCGGCAATCCTGCTGTTTGTCGGCACGCCCCTCCTGCTGGCGCTACAGCGCCATTCCCGAGGGCTGCGGCTGGAAGACCCCATCATTGCCTATGCGCCGCCGGATACCGACGGAGCGGAGTTCTATTTCGTGAGGCTCGTCTACGATGGGCTTTGGGGAGGCTGGGGTTGGCGGGGCGGCTGGGCCACGGACTATCCCGAGGCCGAATACCACTTCATGCAGGGCGTGCAGAGGTTGACGAATATCGACGCGGCTGCAGAAGGGAAGCTGGTCCGCCCACTGGATGATGAGCTGTTCGAACACCCCTGGTTGTACGCGGTGGAAGTCGGACGCTGGCATCTTCCGCAGGAGGCCGCCGACCGCATTCGCGAGTACTTGTTACGGGGCGGTTTCCTGATGGTCGACGACTTTCATGGCACTTACGAATGGGCAAGCTTCATGGAAAGCATGCGGCGGGTTTTCCCGGACCGGCCGATTCTGGAGATTGAGTCGGATGAGTCGATCCTGCACGTCCTCTACGATCTGGATCAGCGAATTCAGATTCCCGGACGTGGATTCGTATATAGAGGTGTCACGTACGAGAAAGACGGCTTTGTGCCCCATTGGCGCGGCATCTATGATGATGAAGGCCGCTTGATGGTCGCGATCAACTTCAATATGGACCTTGGTGACGCCTGGGAGCATGCCGATTGGCCCGCGTATCCCGAGCCGATGACGGCTCTTGCCTACCGTTTCGGCATCAACTATATCGTCTACGCGATGACGCATTGAACTCTTTCGATCTCTTGAGTCGCCACTGTGTTTGAGTTCCTTTTCAACTATCCGCAGACGGTCTTTCGCAAAGGCGAATTTGTCTTTGCGAGCGGTTGGTCGGGCTGGCTGCTTGTTCTTGTCATTCTGGCCGTCGGGGGCGGTTTGGCTTGGCACCTGCGGAAGAACCCGGGACGGTTGGCTGGACGTCCACTGCAAGCCGTGGGCGTGCTGCAGTTCTTGACCGCGGCGCTGGTGCTGCTGATGTTGTGGCAGCCGGCGATAAGCATCCAATCGTTGCGCTCGCAGCAGAACGTCGTCTCTGTGCTCGTCGACACGTCTCGCAGCATGGCGATCGAAGAGGACGGGATGGGGAGGCTGGATCACGTCCGGGCGGCGTTGGACGGCGGGTTCCTGGAACAATTGGAAGAGAAGTTCCGGGTCCGGCTGTACGCGTTTTCAAGCGGGATCGAGCGCGTTCCGTCGCTGGAAGCGATCGGGCCGCACGGCAGCAGTACTCGTATCGGCGAGACAGTCGCGGGCTTGCTGGGCGAATCCACGGTTTTGCCTCTCGGAGCCGTTGTCGTAGTGAGTGACGGCTCTGACAATACGGGCGCGTTCAACCGCGAATTGATGGCTGAGATCCGTCAGCGCAAGGTGCCGGTGCATACGGTTGGTGTTGGGCGGACCGACATGCCGGAGGACATCGAATTGAGCGACGTGAGAGTGGCGAACCGCACCATGCCGCATTCGAAGGTCAGCGCGCACGTGACGGTACGTCATCACGGAAGCCGGCAGACGGATGTCCGGTTGACGGTTAGGGACGATGTAAGCATATTGACGTCGAAGACGGTCACTCTGCGGCGCGGCGAGACGGTGCAGACTGAGGCGATCGATTTCAATGCAGGTGAGGCGGGCGTTCGAAATCTTCGGTTCTCTCTCGACCCGCTCGAAGATGAAACGATTCTCGGCAACAACGCTCAGATGCGCGTCGTGGATGTGCCCCGTGGTGAGCGCAGCATCTTGTACGTGGAAGGAGAGCCGCGCTGGGAATACAAGTTCATCCGGCGGGCAATTGGAAAGGACAGGAATATCCGGCTGGTCACGATGCTGCGAACAACGCCGAACAAGTTCTATCGCCAGGGCGTAAGAGACCGCACCGAACTGGTGAATGGATTTCCGGTGACGGCGGAGGAACTGTTCGGCTACGACGCGCTGATCATCGGAAGCATCGAGGCGGCGTTCTTCAAACCCAAGCAGCAGGATTTGATTCGTGAATTTGTCAGCCGTCGTGGCGGTACGTTGCTGCTGCTGGGAGGTCGTCGGGGGCTGGGCGACGGCGGCTGGGGTGTGTCGAAGGTATCCGAGGCATTGCCGGCCCAGCTTCCGGAAAGTTCGAAAGAGACGTTTTCGCGCAGCAGAGCAGCCGTAGAGCTGACCCAACTGGGGCTTGACTCGGTAGTCTGCCGGTTGGATGAAGACCCGGCGGCGAACCGCAAGGCTTGGAGCGGACTGCCGGAGTTGGCGGATTTTCAACGCATCGGCGCACTCAAACCGGCGGCGATTCGGCTGGTCAATGGCCGCCTGGGCAACGATACGTTCCCATTGCTCGTCCAGCAGTATTACGGTCGTGGAAGGGCGATGATTCTGGCGACGGGCGGCACTTGGCGCTGGAAGATGCAACTGCCTCACGACGATACTCGGCATCACACGTTCTGGCAGCAGTTGCTGAGAAGCTTGACGGTGCGCTCACCGAATCAGTTGGCGCTTTCGAGTGACCGCAGCCTGTATGCGGATGAGAGGCTCGTGAAACTGCGGTCGGAGGTGCGGAATGCCGAATTCATGGCGGCCGGGAATGCAACGGTAACGGTGACGATCTCTTCGGAAGACGGTGATTTGACTACGCTCGAGATGCATCCGTCGGCGGATGAGATCGGAGTGTTCGAGGCGGACCTGACGGCGGCGCGGACGGGCACGTACCGTGCGGAAGTACAAGCGCATGTGGGTGATGATTCGTTGGGTTCCGATATCGTGCACTTTCGGCGCGAAGACGGTTTGGCGGAGGATTTTCATCCGGAGCAGAATCGAGACCTGCTTGAGACCTTGGCAGAGCAGACGGGGGGGCGGTATTGGACGCTCGACGGTGTCGAAGCGCTGCCGAAGGAGATCCGTTTTTCTGAATCGGGCATTACAGCGCGAGAGACCTTGGACCTGTGGGATATGCCGATCTTCTTTTTACTTTGCTTGGGGTTGCGCGGCGGCGAGTGGCTGTGTCGGCGGCGCTGGGGAGTGGTATGAAGATCCGGGCGGCGCTTTGGATGCTGTGGGTCCTTTTGCCCGTGGCAGCCCTGCCGAAGTCGCACTTTGTGATTGTTGGAGGCTTAGGCGGCGAGCCGCGTTACGCAAAGCAGTGGGCGGATTATGTCGATCACCTTGAGGAGACCTGCAAGAAGACTGCAGGGGATGACTCGCTGGTTCACGCTTTGAAAGGCCCGGCGGCCACCAAGGAAGCAATCGAGGCTGTTTTCGCGGAGTTGAGCCGGGACGCCGCAGCGAATGATATCGTGGCGATTTTTCTGATCGGCCACGGCAGCTTTGACGGCCACGATTACAAGTTCAATATTCCCGGACGTGACATTACCGCCGGTCAGTTCAAAAAGCTGTTGGATGGGCTGCCGATGAAGGATCAGTTGATTGCGATCGCAACGAGTTCGAGCGGCGCTTCGCTGGAACTGTTGAAAGCCGAGCGGAGGATCGTGATCACGGCGACCAAGAGCGGCATGGAAAGAACCGTCACTATGTTCGCGGAACACTGGGTCGAGGCGTTGCGGAACCCCGAGGCGGACACGAATAAAGACGAGGTGATCACGGCGCTCGAGGCCTTCACCTATGCGGACACGAAGGTGCAAGATGCGTACAAGGCCGAAAAAATGCTGGCGACCGAGCATGCACGAATCGAGGGCGGCTTGGCTGGGAACTTCACCTTGGCCCGTCTCGGGAAGGCGCTCGCCGAGTTGTCGGATCCGAACTTGCGTCCGCTGCTCGACAAGCGCGGTGACATCGAGCGGCGCATCGCGGCACTGAAGGGCCGCAAGGATGAGATGGCGGAGGCTGCCTACACGGATGAGTTGCAGAAGCTGTTGATCGAGTTGGCGCGGACACAGAACGCGATCGACGAGGCTGTCGGGGAGCAAGAGCAGTGAGACTCGTTTCGGTCACGTCGATAGTGCTGTTAACCGTCGGCCTGCTTGCTGCCGACGAGGCTATGGTCTCCAGTCGCCGCCATGCGGCGCTGAAGCCCTGCGACCAGTCGATGGACCGAGGCCGCCGGACCGAGGCGAACGGCTGTTACAGCCGGTTGCTCAACAGCTCGGCGAGTTTTTTGGTGAGGGCCGAAGCGGCGTGGGCGCTGCGGGACTTGCATCGCGCGAACGATCTGTTCCGCGAAGCGGTGAACCTGCGTCCGAAAGACCCCTACCTCCGTGTGCGATGGGGATATCTCTATCTCGACACTCATTCGCCGGCAGAGGCGGCCAAGCTGTTCAACGAAGCATTGTCCATCGATAAAGACTACCCGCCGGCGAAGGTTGGAGCAGCGACTGTTCTTGCAAATCGCTTCGAAGGAAAGGCCCACGATCTTGTCAATGAGGCGCTGAAGGCCGACCCCAACTTGGTCGAAGGGTATGTGCTGCTGGCGGGTATGTCCATCGAGGAAGAGGACTACGAGAAGGCCGAGGACCACATCGCGAAGGGCCTGCAGGTTGCCGGGAAGCTCGGGGACTCACCGCTCGAGTTTTACACCTTGCGGGCGTCGCTCGACCTGCTGCAGGGCAGGAAGGACAGCGACTGGACGCGCAAAGCGTTGGAGCACAATCCTACATACGGCAAGATCTACGCCGATCAGGCGCATTTCTACGTCATTTCACGGCGCTATCGCGAGGCGACGGAGTTGCTACGTAAGGCGATCGCTGTGGACCCCGAGCTGTGGTCGGCGCACGCGGACCTGGGAGTGAACCTGATGCGTCAGGGCGCCGACAAAGAAGGCCGCAAGCATTTCGAAATGGCCTATCAGGGAGACGCGTTCAATCCCAAGACGACGAACTGGCTGCGGCTGCTGGACAGCATGAAGAACTTCGAGACCAGTTCGAACAAGGATGATGTGTTGCTTAAGACACCCGAGGAGCTCGAAGCATCCGTCGGCAAGCCGGAGATCATTCTGCAACTACACAGCAAGGAGGCAGCAGTATTGCGGCCGTACGTGATGGAGTTGGCCGAGGAAAGCATCGAGATCTTCGCAAACAAGTACGGGTTCCAGCCAAAGCAGCCGATCCGTATCGAGATGTATCCCGACCACGACGACTTCGCGGTGCGAACGATGGGCATGCCTGGCCTGGGGCTGCTCGGCGTCACGTTTGGGTACGTCGTGGCAATGGATAGTCCTTCGGGGCGTCCTCCGGGTAGTTTTCATTGGGGCACGACGCTCTGGCATGAGCTGGCGCACGTGTTCACCCTCGAGGCGACGGAGCATCTCGTGCCGCGATGGTATAGCGAAGGCATTTCCATGTATGAGGAGTGGCAGGCGCGTCCCGGGTGGGGTGAGCGGATCTCGAGCGATTTCCTCACTGCGATGAAAGAAGACAAGCTGCTGCCGATCGCTGAACTCGACAAGGGATTCGTAAGACCGCGCTATCAGAGTCAGGTTGCGGTTTCGTATTTTCAAGCGGGTCTCGTCTGTCAACTGATTGCCGATCAATGGGGATTCCCGAAGCTGGTTCAGTTGCTGGATGGATTCTCGGAACAGATAACCACCGCGGAGAATATTGAGGCGGTGCTGGGAGTCACCGCGGAGGAATTCGACAAGCGGTTCGAGGACTATATGCAAGGGGAATTCGGAGAGTTGCTTCAGAGGCTCCCGGACTTCCGCAAGGCGATGAAGAAGGCATTGGTCGCCGCGAAGGCGAAGAATTGGGACGGCGTTCTGGAGCCGGCAACCGATGCGCTGGGTATTTTCCCGGACTTCGTGCAGCCCGCGAATCCATATGTGGTTCTAGCCACGGCGCACGACGGGTTGGGCGACAAGGTGGCTGCTGCAAAATATCTGAAGGATTATCAGGCGCGGGGCGGGAAGAATCCCCATTACATCAGGAAGTTGGCGCAGTGGCTGGACGATTTGGGAAGACGGGCGGAGGCGATCGAGGCGCTGAAAGGCCTGATCTACGTTACTCCCGGCGAATCGGAGCTGCACGTGCAGCTCGGCGAGTGGCTTATTGAAGAAAATCGCCACGCTGAGGCGGTTCGAGAGTTTCGGACGCATCTGCTGTCAAAACCGCTCGACCTTGCCGGCGCGCACTTCAATCTGGCCCGTGCGTATCATATGATGGGGAACGCTGAAAACACTCGGAAACACCTGCTATCCGCACTGGAAGCGGCCCCGAGCTACCGGCCGGCGCAGAAGCTCCTGCTGGAAATCGTCGATTAACGCCCCAAACTTTTCTTAATGATGACTGTTCCTTCCGCTTCCATCGTCGATACGACGGACACGAGACATCTGGTCACCGTTTTTCGTGACACACAAGAACGAATCCGAGAACAGGTTCGACGCGTCATCGTCGGCCAGGAAGATGTCGTCGAGCACTTGCTGTTGACCCTGCTGGTCGGTGGACATTGCTTGATCACAGGCATGCCCGGCACTGCGAAGACGCTACTCGTACGGACGCTGGCCACGGCCCTGGGATTGACGTTCAAGAGAATCCAATTCACGCCGGACTTGATGCCGTCCGACGTGACCGGCACCGACATCATTGATGAGGATGTGACAACCGGACATCGCAAATGGACGTTCGTCGAGGGACCGATTTTTACGAACGTGATGCTGGCGGATGAAATCAACCGCACGCCCCCGAAGACTCAGGCGGCGCTGCTCGAGGCGATGCAGGAGCTGAGCGTGACCGTTCGTGGGACGACCTACCGGCTGTCGCCGCCATTTTTCGTTCTCGCTACCCAGAACCCGATCGAACTGGAGGGAACCTACCCCCTGCCGGAAGCGCAGCTTGACCGGTTTCTGTTCAACGTCGTGCTCGATTATCTGACGACGGAGCAGGAAATGGACGTCGTCAATCGCAATACGACGGCCGGACTCCCTGAAGTGGATGCCTGCACGACGGTGGAGGAAATCCTGGAGTTTCAGAAGCTGGTGCGGCAAGTGCCTGTTTCAGAAGAAACGATTCGTTACGCCGTGAATTTCATTCGTGCGACGCGGCCCAAAGACCCCGAATCTACCGAGATGATCCGGAAGTACGTGAACTATGGGGCGAGTGTGCGGTCCACGCAGTTTCTCGTGATGGCGGCAAAGGCACGCGCGCTGATGCAGGGACGCTATCACGTGACCATTGAGGATTTGCATGCCCTCGTGCTGCCCGTGTTGCGCCACCGCATACTGTCGAACTTCCATGCCGAGTCGGACGGCGTTACTACCGACGATATTTTGAAGGACCTCATCGCGGAGAAGCCCTCGACGCGAACTTGAATCCTCGATGGCGATTCAGGCGCTTCTCGATCCGAAAATTCTCGCGCGCCTCTCGAACATCGAACTGGTGGCGCGGACGGTAGTGGACGGTTTTCTGACCGGTCTTCACCGCTCCCCCATTTTTGGCTTCAGCCTCGAGTTCGCCGAATACCGCCCGTATACGCCTGGTGATGATCCGCGGTTTATCGATTGGAATGTCTTCTCGCGCACCGAGCGCACCTATCTGAAGCGTTACTTGGGTGAGACGAACACGCACCTGATGCTGTTGCTCGACGCGAGTGCTTCGATGGGGTTCGCGTCGAATGGCGTCACCAAGATGGAGTACGCGCGGTTTCTCGCGGCCTCGCTTTCTTATCTCTCCATTCGGCAGCATGACGCGGCGGGCCTGATCGTTTTCGATGAGAAGGTACGGGATTATCGGCCGCCTTCGACGCGCCCTGGGCACCTGTTGAGTCTGCTCCACATGTTGGAGAGGGCTGAGCCCGCCACCGGTACGAATCTCGATTTGCCGTTTGATCACTTTCGGCAATACACGAGTCTGCGCGGGCTTGTCGCTGTAATTTCGGACTTTTATATGGATCCGGACTCGGTAGTAAAGGCAGTTCGTCCGTTGGCCTACCAGGGACAGGACATGGTGTTCTTCCATGTGCTGGATCCGGCGGAGTTGAAACCGGAGTTCGATCGCTCGATTCTGTTGGAGGACATGGAGACCGGAGATCAAATGGAGATTTCGCCGGATTTCGCGCGGCGTGAGTACATTGAGCGGATGGAAAGCCACATCAAGAAACTAAGGTCCCAGACGAAGGGGATTGGGGCGGACTATGTACTGTTGGACACGTCACAACCGCTGGATTTGGCCTTGAGGGAATATCTTCTGGTTCGTCAGCGTCGGCGTTGAGTCGGAGGTGAGCGAATGCGTAACGGGATGTGCGGCGTCTTTGAATAGAGAAACGAACGGATGTCATTGCTAGCGCCATGGTTCTTGCTGGGCGGGGTCGCGATTGGCCTGCCGCTATGGCTGCACCTGCTGGAGCGCGAAAACCCGATCCACCTGCCCTTTAGCTCACTGATGTTTTTTGAGCGTCGTCGGCAAAGTTCGATGAAAGAGCGACGGTTCCGCTATCGCATCTTGATGGCTTTGCGGATCGCCCTGTTTCTGTTGCTTGCCCTGGCATTTGCCAAGCCTGTCTGGGAGTTGACGGCCGGAGCCGGATCGGACGACCTGCCGGGTCTGCACATGCTTGCTCTCGATACTTCGCTCAGCATGAATTACGGCGACCGCTGGGACCGTGCCGTCCAGCAAGCCGAAGAAGTGATCGAGTCTCTTAAGCCCGCAGACCGGGCGCAGATCCTGGCATTTGGGCCGGGCGTGCGAGTCATCACACAACCGACCGGGAGCCGAGCGGAACTGCGTACCATGCTCGGAACTCTGGAACCAACGGCGTCTCGGAATTCATACGCTGATTTGGCGGAGGCTGTTCGCACACTGGCCCCGGACGCTGACGTGCCGGTGACGGTACACCTGTTTTCCGACTTCCAGCAGTCAGCGATGCCGGGCCGCTTCTCTGACGTCGCTCTGCCAACTATGGCAAGCCTCGTGGTTCACAACGTGGCCGAAGCGGATTCGCCAAATTGGACAATTGAAAACATTAGAGGAACGACTCGAGTTTTCGGTGGACGAGACACCCGCCTGGAGGCGGTCGTTGCCGGCTTCGGTACGGAAGAATCACGAAAAACAGTGACGTTTCTCCTGAATGGCAATCGGGTCGCTCGGCAGTCGTTGAATGTACCGGCTGTGGGGAGGGCCTCGGTCGTGTTCGAAGGATTCGATGTACCGGTAGGAAATAACAAGGGCGAACTGCTCCTGGAGCCCGCAGATGAAATGCCGTTGGATGACCGGCGGCTGGTAGCGATCAGTAATGCCGAGCCGGCGAAGATTCTGTTTGTCCATAGCGATCCGCGGAGGCGTGATCTTACTTTCTTTCGGGCGGCGTTGGATGCATCGTCGCAGGCCATGTTTCGGGTGGAAGGGGCTTCGGTGGCGCAAGCCGAGCAAAGTCGGCCTGAGCAGTTCGCGCTGGTGATTTTTTCCGATATCCCGCAGCTTGATGAAACTGCGGCGGAGCGTTTCCGGTCATATGTGAAAACGGGCGGCTCAATGCTGATCGTGGTAGGTCCAAAGGCAACGCTCGCGGGGCAGTCTGCACTTTTGGAGGAGGGTATCGAAGAATCGAGATACGCCGGGCGTGAACGACAACGCTACCAGTTCGCCGGTTCGGTCGATGAGTCACATCCCGTGATCAGCCGGGTGAAGCGCTTCCAGGGTGTAAAGTTCTACCGCTACGCACAACTGCCCGTCGGCAAAGAGGACAATGTGCCGGCGCGGCTGTCGGACGGGTCACCGTTGCTGCTCGAGCGCAGACTGGGCGAAGGGCGCTTGTTGATCCTGGCGTCATCGCTGGGAAATATCTGGAATGATTTGCCGGTGAACCCGGTATTTGTCCCGTTCGTACTTGAGACGGCGCGATATCTTTCGGGACTTGATCGAAGATTACAGCAGGTGAATATCAACTCGATTCTGGAGTTGGGTGGACGGCTCGGCGCCGGTGTGCAGGTTTTCAATCCCTCTGGAGAACGTGCCTTGACGCTTGCCGGTTCGGTAGCGGGAGAAGACCTGCGTCTGACCGAGTTGGGGTTCTACGAGCTGCGGCGAGCTGGAGCCTCGGAGTTGGCTGCGGTTAATCCTGATCCACGAGAGTCCAACTTGCGTCCGATGGAGGCCGACTTGGTCTCGACGTGGGAGAAGACGGGCCGCAATCAGGAAGCGGCTCCGATGGAGGGTAATAAATCTCTCATTGTTCCCCCGCCGCTGAAGCTTTGGAAAATCCTGCTGGTTCTCTTGGTCTTGATCGCATTGGTAGAATCAATCTTCGGCAATTATCACCTCAAGGTACAGCGGGAGACTTAACACGTGTATCCAGCCCCCTTGTCGCCTGCCTGGTCGTTACAGGACTATGTGCGCCGGATTCAGTGGCGACTGCGAGCACGGACGGCTTCGCGCGGGATTGGACTTACCATCGGCGTTGCCGTGACGCTGACCGTTCTCTGCGTTGCGATCGCGAACGAATTTGCGTTCTCGGACAGAAGCGTGATCGGGGGCCGAACGATTCTGTTCGGGGCTCTCATCACAGCCATCATCCTGGCGCTTTGGCGGCCTTTGCGGGGCTTGGGCATCAAGAATGCGGCAGGTCATGCTGAGCGGGAAATACCTGCTTTCGACGGCCGGATCGAGACTTTTATCGATCAGTCGCAGGGCGCGGAGGGAGCCGCGGCGAATCCGATGCTTGACTTGCTGGCTGAAGATACGCTGCAGGTCGTCGAGGCCGCTCCGGCCGAATCCGTGGTTGGTTGGCAGCGGATTATCACGTTTGCCGCGCTGGCGGCAACGGGTTTCTTCGCACTGCTTTGGCTGGGAACCTCAGGGCCCGGGTATTGGAGTTATGGCACATCGCGGCTGTGGGCCGGATGGCTGGAGTCGAACGAATCTCCCTACTACGAGTTGCTGATCGAGCCCGGCGACGCGACAGTGCGGCGCGGGGCTGATCTCACCATGACCGCAGAGGTCATAGGCTTCGAAAGCCCATCGGCGCAGGTATATGTCAAGTACGACGACAGCGTCGAGTGGGAAGAAGCACCGATGCGGCGTCAGTTGGAGGGCGCGGGATTTGAGTTTCTATTCGCGGGAGTCAGGGATCCATTTGTCTACTACGTTTCTGCAGGCGGTATTCGCAGTGAGGAGTTTGCAGTCGACGTCGTGTCAATGCCGGTCTTGCGGGGACTCAAACTGACGTACCACTACCCGAAGTGGACCGGTTTGAAGAACGTCGTCGAGGATCCGGGTGGAGACATCAACGCCGTCGCGGGAACGGAAGTCGAGATTGCGGTTGAGACCGACAAGCCGCTTGATGACGGCGTCATTCTGGTCGATGGGGAGCAGGTGGCCAGTCTGGAGACGGACGGCCTGACGAGCGTCGGGCGGATCACGGTGCAGGGTGACGGGCTCTACAACGTGGCCGAGATCTACAAAGGTGAGGCGGTTCGCATTAGCGATGAATTCTTCATCACGGTGATTCCCGATCGCAAGCCGACCTTGGAGATCGGGCGTCCGGGGCGTGATTTTCAGGCGACGAATATCGAGGAAGTCGTCGTCGACTTGAAGGCCGAGGACGATTTCGGCATCGCTTCTCTGGACCTTTTTTATTCACTCAACGGAGGCGAAATGAAAATGGTCTCCGTGAAACGCCAGGGCTTCAAGGAAGCGCGCGGTCGCCACACGTTCTATCTGGAAGAGATGGGCGAGGGCAAGGCTTCGCTTGAAGTGCGCGAAGAAAATGACGAGGAGCAGGAGTTGAACTCCGTCCATCTGGTGCCAGGCGACCTGATCACCTATTACGCGGTGGCCCGCGATCACAAACTGGCGGCCAAGACGGACATGTACTTCGTCGAGGTACGGCCGTTCGATTTGGTCTTTCGCCAGGGCCAGCAGGGTGGAGGCGGGATGAGTGGCGGCGAGCAGCGGCAGAACGAAATCTCCAAGCGGCAGAAGGAAATCATTGCGGCTACCTGGAATTTGATTCGTGCATCGGAAGAGGCAAAGCCCTCGGATCGTTCTGAGATAAACGACAACGCGCTCGTCTTGTCCGATATCCAGCTCACGTTGCGGGATCAGGCGCGCACATTGGTTGAGCGAACGAAGGCGCGGCAACTGACAGGAGCGGATGAGAAGATCGGGCGGTTTATCGAGAATCTCGAAAAAGCGGCTGAATTCATGGAGCCCGCTGCAGATAAGCTGCACGAAATGAAGCTCGCGGAGGCAGTGGCTCCGGAGCAGAAGGCGCTTCAATATGTGCTTCGAGCGGAGGCGATCTTCCGTGAACTCCAGATCAGCTTCGGCCGGGGCAACGGGCAGGGGGGCGGCCAGGCGCAACTCGACTTGGCAGAGATGTTCGAGTTGGAGATGGACTTGACGAAGAACCAATACGAGACGGGCGGTGGTTCTTCGCAGCAACAGCTCGAACGCGAGGTCGATGAACTGATGGAGAAGCTGCGTGCGTTGGCGCAGCGGCAACAAAAGCTGGCCGAGCGGCGAAAGCAGCAGCAGGAGATGACCTTCGCGCAGCGCTGGCAGCAGGAGATGCTGCGGCGTGAGGCGCTGGAACTGAAGAGGCAGCTTGAAGAGTTGCAACGGCGTCAGCGGGAGCAGCAGGCGACACAGGCCCGGTCTGGCAACCGCTCACAGCAACAAACCGGGCAGTCGCAATCAGGTCGGCAGCAATCCGATCAACAGAGCGAACGGCAATCGGGCCGGTCCGCGGGACGAAGCCGGTCTACAGGCGCCGCCGCAGGCCCGCAGAACCTGCAGCAGATTATCGAGCGGCTCGACCAGGCGACACGCGATATGCAGACCAATCCATCAAGCGCCAATGGTTCCCGGCAGCGAGTCGGCAAAGATCCGGAGGCGGCGCAACGGGCTCAGGAGCGGTTGCAAGAAGCGCTGCAACAGTTGACAAGGGAGCGGCGCGGACAGAATGCGTCCGCGCTTTCCGAGCTGGCTCAACGTTCGGAGAAGCTGGCGCATGACCAGCGGGAAATCGGCGATCGTCTGAAGCAGGATCTGCGAGAGTCAATTAGGGCTCAGCAGAAAGCCGAAGCCGAATCCGGGAGACGAGGCAGGCTGCGGAGCCGTCTTTCCCCTTCCGAAGCGCTTGATCTCGCGGACCGCAAGAAAGCGATGCAGGAAGAGCTCGAGGCGATTGAGCGCGAGATGCAGGGCACGATCCGCAGGCTTGATGGATCGCAGCGGGAAGCGTCTCGCAAGTTGCGGGAAGCCCTTGGAGAAATCCAGCAAAATGAGATCGGCACTCGGCTGCGCGTCGTGGCCGAGTACATCCGGCGTGGACTGGCTCCCCATGCCGCGCAGGGCGAAGACATGGTGACCCGCTCGCTCGAACAATTACGTGACGATCTGAAAGATGCTGAGCGGCTTGCCCAGGCCAACGGGCCGGGCAACGAGCGCGGTTTGGAGCAATCGCTGGCGCAACTCGAGAGCATGCGGCGGCGCTTGGAGCGCGCTGCGGATGGCGATCAGGGTGGCGGGCAACAGGGTTCTCAGGGGCAGCCGCGCACACAGCCTGGAGGGCAGCAGGGAACCCAAAGCGCGAATTCCCAGCGGGGCCAGTCGCAGCAGGGCACCCCCTCGCAGACTGCGCAGGGAGGACGGATTGGCGGACCGCAGCGCTCGATCGGAGGAGCATCCAACTACGGCGGAATGCGGAGGCCCGGCAGTTCGGAAGGCATCGGAGTCTGGGATGATCAGGCGCGCCGAGAAATGGAACAGGCTTTGCGAGAGGGTGTGCGTCTGGTCCCGCGCATGACTCGCGATCTACAGACGAGCGGCATCTATGAGGAAGATTTGGAAGAGATTCGCCGCTTTGTGAAAGGACTGCCGAACTCACGCTTCGCCGGCAACCCCGAGCTGCTGGCCCAGGAATACCGCAGATTACTGTCGCTGCTGGAGCAACTGGAACTTCAGGTAAGGCGGAAAGTTGAAGAAGAGCAGGGAGGCCAAGTGCGCACTTCAGTCGCCGAACCGGTTCCGGAAGAGTATCGTGAAGCGGTCGCCGAGTACTTCCGCCGACTGAGTCGCGGTCGCTGACCACAGTCCCATCGGTGGATTCCGCGATACATCTTGCAGCGCCTTCTCGTGACACGGGAACGTCGTTTTTCGCCAACCCCCATCCCTTTATGTGGCTCTCTGTGCAGTTTGACGTTAGCCGGAATGAGTCTCATACCGTGCGATTCGGGATCTGATCACTCAGTCCTCAACTCAGCTAAGGGACGAAAATCTCTAGCCGGCTCGTTACGATTTATCGCCCGGGGTGGGAGTTACATTGAACTGAGTGTCTGGGCATGAGCCGCAGCGGCGGCCCCCAGACCGTCCAGGTTGTAACCGCCTTCGAGGACCGAGACGAGACGCCGGGACGCAGATCTATCGGCCAGCTCCATCATCATTGATGTCAAATCCCGAAAGTCGGCGTCGTTGAGAGTGAATTCCCCCAGAGGATCGCCGAACCGGGAGTCAAACCCCGCCGAAATGAAGATGATGTCGGGACGGAATCGGCGGGCCGCGGGGAGCAGCTTTGTTCGAAAAGCGCTCAGGATCTCATCGCGGCCCGAGCCGGAGGGGAAGGGGCAGTTAACCGTCGTTCCCTGACCTGCGCCCGCACCCGTTTCATCGGTCCTACCTGTGCCGGGATACCATGGCGACTGATGGGTGCTGAAGAACAATACTGAGGGGTCTTCGTAGAAAATGTCCTGGGTGCCGTTTCCGTGATGGACGTCCCAGTCGGCAATCAGCACTCGTTCAACGCCATGACGTCGCTGGGCATAACGTGCAGCGATTGCGACATTGTTGAAGATGCAGAACCCCATTCCACGGTCGGGCGTAGCGTGATGGCCCGGGGGACGGAGCACGCAGAATGCATTGTCGACCTGCCCGGCCATCACCGCGTCGACAGCTTGAAGCACACTGCCGGCTGCGCTCAGAGCGACTTTGAGAGATCCGGGACCGATGGTGGTATCCCCGGTGCTCAGATGAGACATGCCGGCGGTGATGTCGCGCCGGGCCATGGAGACGTAGCCGCGGGTGTGGCAAAGCGACAGTTCTTCGTCTGTCGCAAGGCGAGGCGGAATCTTCGTCAGGACTTGGATCAGTCCCTCGGACTTGAGCGCGTGCATGACGGCATCGAAGCGTTCGGGGCGTTCCGGGTGACGAGGTCCCGTATCGTGATCGCGTGATATTTCGTCAGCGACAAGACCCGTTTTCGAGGAGGAATCTGATTGTGGAGCGGCGTCTGCGTCCGACATGCTGGATGTGGCTTTATCCTCTGAAGAACCTATGATAGGTCAGCCCCAGCGGAGTCTGCATGGAAACCGCCAGGGACACTTCCTGTGACGGGTCCACGACCCCTTATGTCGGCCTTTGGACGCCACGCTCGGGTTCCCTGGGTTATGGCTGAGCCAGCCACCTGAAGGCGGAGCGGCCGATCCCGAATCGCCGTCCGGCGGCTTGGATTGTGGATTGAAGGGTTGTCACGACATGCGACTGAAAATCCGGCAAGTGCCAATCATCGAACTGATGCACCTGGCTGATCCGCAGGGCTTCAGGGCGCGTTGTGGCTCCGTGCTGTTTGACGGCATGGACATGAAACGGGTCGCCGATGATGTCTTGATCGGTGAAGGCGAGCGCCAGCCGAGCCAGTTCAGTGGGCTCACAGGGCAACAGTGGCGCAAGGGTTGCATAGGTCGGGATTCCAGTGTCACGCAGCGCGGCAAGGGTGGCCACACGTTCATTGACGGACGAGCATAGCGGTTCATAGAGCTTGCGAACATCGTCGCGGTTCGTAGTAAGAGAAAAGCTGACGCGCAGCCGTGTCCGGGTAGCGAGCACCTTGAGTTGCTTGACGTCTCGTAGGATCAACGGTCCGCGCGTCTGAAGCACAAACACGCGAGGAGGTTTTCGAATCAGCGTTTCGAGCAATTCCGGCATGATCCGTCGATGCTCTTCCGCTGGTTGATAGGGATCAACCAGGGGCGAACAATAAATCACTTGGTCGGGGCGCAAGGCCCGGTCAAGCAGCTCGGCAGCATTGTCCTTGAAGGTAGTGAAGCGGCCCCAATTCCGCCAGTCTTCTTGACGTAGTCCACCCTGGATGCGCAGTGTGGGGACATAGCAGTAGACGCATCCGAAAGTACAGTTGCGAGCAGGTGTTAATGAATGGGTGAAACCGGCTTCTGAGATAAAACCCCTCGTCTTGGAAAGGATGGACTTCGCGTCTGCGAGACGGATGCGCCGGGACCAGGGGACTGCACGTTGGGGCGCAGGTTTCATTGCAGTTGCGGGCACCCTGCTACATTGCCCTCGTTGTCTGCAGGAAAACAATCAGCTTACGGATCAAGACAACCCCGCAGCACTCAACAATTCATAAAATAGATTCAGGTCAGATGAGGTTTGACTCTTGCAGATGGGCAAGCGCCACTCGTCTGAACAAGGCTCCCCTCAGTCGGTTTTTCTTGGCAGGCTTGGAGTCTCCGCGAGAAACAAACCGCTGCTCTTGGTCGAGGAATAGCTCATTTGCTTGACGTCTCATCCAGTTTAGCCGGCCGCAACATCCTCCTTACCGGGGCTAACGGATTCCTCGGCAAAGTACTCCTGGCCTTGCTCCTCGATCGCTACCCGGAAGTCGGGCAAGTCCATCTTCTCATCCGTTCCCGAAAAGACCGGACTGCTCAAGATCGTTTCGAAAAAGAGATCCTGGACTCTCCGCCACTCCAACCTCTCGTAACTCAACGCGGCCGGGATTTCTTTCATGACAAGATCACCGTCTGGTCCGGCGACGCTGCTCAAGTTAACGCGGGCATTGACGATCCTGACTGGAGCAATGGGATCGATCTCGTCATCCACTGTGCCGGTCTGGTCGAGTTCTTTCCTCCGGTGGACCAATCGATTCGCGCCAATGTCGATTCCGTCGAGCAGATCGCCGTCCTCGCCCGACGTGCTGGCGCCAAGCTTCTCCATATCTCAACCTGCTTCGTCGCCGGGAAGGCGGATGGCCTGATCGAGGAAGCGGAACTGCGACCAGGCTTCTACCCCGATCGCCGAGGACCGAACGACCTTGGTTTCGAACCTGCAGAAGAGCTCCGGATCCTTCGTGAAGAGATCGGTCGCATCAGAGCCTCGTCCGCCGGAGAGCGAGCAAAGGCTGACCAACTTATCTCGATCGGACGCCGCCGAGCCACCCATTGGGGATGGGTCAACACATACACGTATTCGAAAAGCCTTGGCGAGCAAATCCTCGCGCAATCGCAAGGCCTCGATTGGGCCATTGTCCGCCCGGCAATCGTCGAAAGCTCTTGGCGCTTCCCGTTTCCCGGCTGGGTCGAGGGCGGCCGCACCGCGGCGCCGCTCGTTCTGATGGCTCTCAGCGGCCTTGCCGAATGGCCGGCGCGACCCGACATTCCGCTTGAGATCGTTCCCGTCGATCAGATTGCCGCCGCGACTCTGGCGTGTGGCGCGCTTCTATTGGCCGGTCAACACGAGCCGGTCTACCAGCTTGCATCAGCCGATACGAATCCGTTCGAACTCGGTCCGCTCATTCGGCTCCTGTTTGAAGAAGCCCAGCGGTTGAACGGCGATAGCGTTTGGAAGCACATACGACCTTTTGGGCTGCAACCGCGCTCTCGCCTCCGATTCTTGTCGGCGACTGAATTCCAGAAAAGTCGTGATGCCCAAATCCGCCGCATCGAAGTCAGCCGCCGACTCTTGACCGCTTTTCAGAAACGTATAAAACGAACACCCATTCCCGAAAACGGGATCGTTGCCGACTGGCTCGGCTCCCTCCGAACTCTTGCGCTCCAAGCCCGCTTCCGAGATCAGACCATCGACCAATACTTGCCCTTTATCCTCGAAAATCGTTATATCTACGAGACATACAACATTCGTACCGCCTACAGCACCCTTTCTCCTTCCGATCGGAAAAAGCTCCCGTGGACTCCCGAAGCGATCGATTGGCCTGAATACTGGAGAGTGAACCAAATTGGAGGCATCCGTAAATGGGTACAGCCTGAGGCCGTACGAAACTGGTCATTCCAGATCTGACTTCTCGTCACCGATCTCCTTGCAGACCGCATCGGAAAGATGAGTCTTTCCATCAGTACACTCAATCCTTTCAGATTTCATCCCTTCTTCATTCGGGTGCTCGCTGCCTTGGTGCTTGACCATCGCCCACGAACAATGATATTCAAGCCGATCCATCCTCCGCGATCCAAAATTATTGGCGAACGACCTGACGGTATCCCATTCGCGGGAAGCAGTCATTCGAGATCGCTCTGATCAACACGAGATCCGGACTCAGAGAGTTCAGATCGTCTTGTATCGCCATCACATTTTTCGGGGTTCCCCGGTATCGAAGCTTCGCAATGGAGCTAATACGCCAATGGACTGAAGACTGTGCTTGCCGGGGGCTCGTCCGAAGTCGGCTGTTCTTTGTTGTCCTACGCCAAGAGTTGTTCGACCACGTTGCCGTGGACGTCGGTGAGGCGGAAATGGCGTCCTTGATACTTGAAAGTAAGCTTCTTGTGATCGATCCCCATAAGGTGGAGTACGGTGGCTTGGAGGTCGTGGATATGGACGGGGTCGTTGACGATGTTGTAGCAATAGTCGTCGGTTTCGCCGATGCTGACACCTGGTTTGACGCCCCCGCCGGCCATCCAGATGGTGAAGCAGCGGGGGTGGTGGTCACGTCCGTAGTTGGTAGCGGTGAGTTCGCCTTGACAGTAGACGGTGCGGCCGAATTCTCCTCCCCAGATGACGAGAGTATCATCGAGCATACCGCGCTGCTTCAGGTCGTGGATAAGGGCGGCGGAGGGCTGGTCGGTTGACTTCGACTGCAGGGTGATATCGCGCGGTAAGTCATTGTGTTGGTCCCAGCCACGATGAAAAAGTTGCACAAAGCGGACATTGCGCTCGGATAATCGGCGCGCGAGCAGGCAGTTCGCGGCGAATGTGCCCGGTTTGCGCGAGTCGGGTCCATAGAGGTCGAAGATATGGTCCGGCTCGTCGGAGAGATCCATCAGATCGGGTACGGAGGTCTGCATACGGTAAGCCATCTCGTATTGCGCGATGCGAGTGTCAATTTCGGGATCGCTGAAAGCTTCAGAGCGCATCTTGTTGAGTTCAGCCAAGCTGTCGAGCATCCGGCGACGGCTCTTCCTGTTGACTCCGGGCGGGTCGGAGAGGTAGAGAACGGGGTCGCCGCTTGATCGGAAACGGACGCCCTGATAGCGAGACGGAAGGAAGCCTGCTCCCCACAGACGTGAAAACAGCGGCTGGGCGTTGTTGAGCGAGTTCTTTTGCGAAACGAGGACGACAAAACCGGGCAGGTTCTGATTTTCGCTGCCGAGGCCGTAGCTCATCCAGGCGCCCATGCTAGGGCGGCCGGGCTGCTGGAAGCCGCTTTGGATGAAAGTGATTGCAGGGTCATGATTGATGGCATCGGTGTGGACCGTATTGATGTAGGCGACATCGTCGACAATCCTGCCCTGGTGAGGGAGGAGCTCACTCAGCCATCTGCCGCTCTGACCGTGTTGGTTGAACTTGAAAATCGACGACGCAACAGGAAGGGAATCCTGCCCGGAGGTCATACCCGTTATGCGTTGGCCTTGTCGGACTGAGTCAGGGAGTTCCTGGCCGTGGAACTGTCTCAGCATCGGCTTGTAATCGAAGAGATCGATTTGTGACGGTGCGCCGGACTGAAACAGGTAAATGACCCGTTTGGCCTTTGGCCCGAAATGGGGGAGCTCGGCGAGACCTCCAGTGCGTGGATCGACAGGATGGTCGTTTTGTCCCCTGGGCTTGGCGCAAAGGTCGTCTTCCAGCAAAGAGCCGAGGGCGGCGCCGCCGATACCGGTGCTCGCACGGCCAAAAAGCTGGCGGCGGGTGAGCAGGAGGTTGTGTTGGCTGTGGGAATCCATGGCTCTAGTTTACTCCGGTGACTCGGCGGCCGGGCTTAACAGAGTTTGTGTGACGTAGATTGTGGGCCGCGGTACAAGACCCCGGGCCAATCGGCGAGATTTGCGGCACTGGTTTTGTATTGGTTTACTCGTGTGATGGGACGGAATTGAAAATGCAAGCTGCCGGTCTCGGGATGTCGTGCCCGCATTTCGTCAGGGCGGCAGGACGTGGGGTTTGTTAGGATAGCCCCTCTTGTACGGTCGTGGGATTCGAGTCCGTTTTGGAGTTGCAGATGAGCCAGGGATGGCGAGGACCTGACCGCTGGGGTCCACGCTACGGATTTTGATCAGGGTCCGCACACTCTCTGAAGACACAGGCGCGTCGTGGGGTGTTGCCGTGACGTCGAGCCGCCGAAATCGTATTCCGACGGACAGCCCCGGATTTTAGAGACTATTCAATGACAATGAGCAGAAACGGGGCCAACCCGAAGCGCACAGGGTCGTTGATCGATTTTCGTAACGTCAGTGTGATGCGGGGCCGAAGGAAGGTACTGCAGTCGCTGACGCTGTCAATCGATCTCGCTGAGCATGTAGCGATTGTTGGTCCGAACGGCTCTGGAAAATCCTCGCTGATCAAGACGATCATGCGGGAGCTTCATCCCCTGCAGACTGTCGATGACTGGTCCTTGAAAATTTTGGGTAAGGAACGTTGGAATATCTTTCACCTGCGTCCGCAACTCGGAATCGTGTCTCCGGATTGGGTCAAGATGTGCACGCGGCCTATCGCGGTCAGGGAAGCGGTACTGTCGGGATTCTTCAGCAGCACTGAGATCTGGCCGCACAACGAGGTTGCTGTAGCGATGCATAAGCAAGCAGACGAGGTTATGGCGAAGCTCGAGATCTCACATCTGGCTGACCAGGACATGTCGGAGATCTCATCGGGTGAATCGAGACGCGTCATCATTGCACGAGCGTTGATTCATAATCCTCGGGCTCTCATTCTGGATGAGCCGACGGCCAGCCTCGATTTGCGAGCCGTGGATGAGTTGCGAGCGACGATGCGCAAGGTAGCGCGGTCGGGTGTGAGCATCGTTTTGGTAACACATCACTTGCCCGATATCATTCCGGAAATCGAAAGAATCGTCTTGATGAAGGATGGATGCGTGTTCCGCGACGGATTCAAGAACGAGATTCTGTCGTCAGAAGGGCTTTCGAGTTTATTTGACATGCCGCTGGAAGTGGTCGAGAAAAACGGATACTTCCACGTCCTGTGACAGTTCATGGAGTCAGTGCGACTGGTGGAGGACAACATGTGGCAGCCACCTGACCGCTGGTGTTGCTGGGATGCCTGCACTTGCCTTTATCGGATACGTCAGGAACATTTTGCGGAGCATGACATCACCGTGGAGGTGATCTCGACCAGCGGATGGGTGAAAAATCTCGGTCTTTTGCTCCTTGGAGTTTGCATGAAAGGATACATGTGACGTTGGTACGGTAGAAGCTGGGTCGGATAGAAAGGAAAGGCCCGAAGCAAGTAGTGGATCGAGCTTCCGATCAGGAGCCTGTTGTCCGGCAAAGAGAGGCAATATCAGCCATGTCGAGAACACAATCCTCCCACAGACGTTGGTTTCTGAAGGCGGCGGCTGCTTCGTTATTGGCTGTTCCTCCGCCACGATCGGCGCGCGCGGCGACATTGAGTCCCGAAGAATTTCGCAAGCGCCTCCGAGGACCGATCCTATCGATGCCGACGGTCTACACGAAGGACTTCAAGGTCGATCATCAGGGCATCAAGAACCAAATCGAACTGGCGGCGAAAAAAGGCGTCAAGGTCTTCGCCCTCACGTCAGGAAACAATCAGTACGATCGCTTGACCTATCAAGAGGTGCGTGCGCTTACGAATACCATGGTGGAAACGGTCGCGGGAAGGGGAGTGACCATCGCCGCGGTTGGTCCTTGGTGGACGGGACAATGCGAGGATTACGCGCACTACGCCAAGTCGCTCGGCGCCGATTGCGTTCAGGTTCAGTTGCCTCGGCATGGCTCGCAGGACGCCCTCTATGAGCACTTCCGGAAGATTGCCAAAGCTGGCGGAGACATTGCACTCGGGATGCAGGGACAGGTCCCGCTGGCAGCTTTAAAGCAGATCGTGACGATCGAGCAAGTGTCTGCGTACAAGGAAGAGTATCCCCAGAAGTACTCGATGGAGGTGTTCAAACTGTATGGAGATCGGTTGAACATCTTTGCCGGTGGTCAGAAGTCGCGCTTTTTGATGTATCAGCCTTTCGGGATGCAGGCCTACTACAGCACGTTTTCGACGTTTGCCCCTCAGGTGGCGATGCGGTTCTGGGGAGCGATCGAAAGTGGAGATGTAGAGGCGGCTCGCAAGATCGTGTTGGACTACGACGTGCCGTTCTTCTTGAAGTGGTCTCAAGCCTTCTGGCGGGCGACGTTGGAGCACTTCGGTGTGGCGCAACGTTGGCTGCGTCCACCGGAGAAGAGTTTCACGGACGCTCAGGTGCGTGAATTACGGACATTCTATGCGGAGATCGGGCTAGGCTAACGGGCGCTGGACTTCTTCATTGGATAGAGCCACCACCATGTGTGATTCTCCGCGCTGACGACTACTTCTTGAATAGGGCGTCGAAGCTCCTGCGGGCGGCTTCGGCGCTGCCCCTGCTCCGGTTGACGAGATCAACGGTAGTCCGGGGCTCGAAGTAGTCGCAGAAGTTCGATTGTTCCTTGTCAGCGATGAGCTCGGCTTGCGGCTCAGCGCATTGATTGCTCTTGTCAGGATCGAAGAAACGGCAGTTGCGGCAACAGTGGAGGTCTGCGCCGCAGGAATCGCAGGCATCACGGCGGTGAATCTTCATCCCGCTCACAAGCTTGAGCTGAAATCCGCAGTGCTGACAGTTGAGCGCTAAACTGTTCATCATAAGTGCAAGATTACTCCGACTGGATGCCGAGGTTCAACGTCTCCTTGCAGTTTAAGAGCACCCTCATCGCCTGTGTTCTCGCCGCCGTGATCGTGGTTCTCAGCGCGTTTTCCTGCGGTGGAGAAATTCCTCCGACCCATTACTACAAGCTGAATATCCCTCCGGCTCCCCTGGCGGCGCAAGGGGAGGGAAGCAAGACGGCGATTCTGATGCCTTTTCGAGGTTCGAAGATGTTGACGCAAGACAAGATCGTTTACCGGCCCAACCGTGAGGAAGTGGGGTTTTACGAATACCACCGTTGGGCAGAGGATCCTCGAACGACGATCGCACAGTCTTTGCTGGACCATCTGCGGAGTAAGAAAACCTTCCATCGCATCGTGATGTTTGACGGACGGACGACTGCTGACTACCTTATCCGAGGCCGCATCGAGCGACTCGAGGAAGTGGATTCGCCAGATGGCTCGACAGTGAGCGTCGCGTTGCGAGTGTCTGCGGACTTGTTGAGTGTCGCAAACCGAGAACCGCTCTGGAGTGGAGTGCACGAGGAAACCGCAGGGGTTCAAATCCGGGACGTGCGGACGGTCGTTTCCAAGATGAGCGACGCTGCGGCGGCAAGTGTGGCAAAAATAGCGACGGGCATTGATGGTTTTGTGCGTTCACATCAGAACGTTGCCGGTCCGAGCCGCTCCGCTTCTCCGCGCGACGGCAACTAACTGTTCCGTCTTGAGCGATTGCAGGTCGACTCATCGTTGTTGCTTGTAACTTTTCCAATCGATCCCATCCCTGTCGTCAAGCACGTGCCACTAGGCACGACACTACCAACGTGAAAATGGACATCGCAATTCTCAAGCTCACGTTCTTCGCCTTGGGTTTCGTTATTGTCGGCCTTTTCGTGAAGCCGGTCTTTTTCACCCGGTACGATTCGGACAACGGCCCCGGTTTTATTCTCCAGGAAGCCAAGACAGAGTTGTTCCAAGCTGGTACTGATGTTTTGGACCGCCTTGTGTTCATGAAAGGGTCGCAGGCTAGAAGATGAAGCTTATTCGGAAGGGCACCGAGATCGGACCCAGGAATCGATTGTCCAGCAGAAGGCATGAATCCCGGGTTCCGTACTGGAAAGTCGCGATTGCCTGATAGTTTTTATACGTTCACAACTTGTGAAACGGGTCGCCCGGTCACGCTGAACCGGAAGGGCTATCCGCGTAGTGCTTCAACGGCGGAGCGCAACGCGGCGCTATAGACGCCGTGGTCCGCAGAGTAGGAGATCATGTTGCACCCGATGTCCATCCAGGCTCGGGCCTGCTCCAGGTTTGAAGGCTGGATGCCGGTGGCTTGGCCATATTGCTTGGAGACCTCGGCAACACGTTTGAGGGCATTGAGGAATTCATCGTGCTGAAACTCGCCCACGATGCCGAGCGACTGAGTTAAATCGAAGTGTCCCACCCATAGGACATCGACACCCGGTGTTGAGGCAATCGCGTCAAGATTGTCGAGCGCCTCTTTGCTTTCGATTTGGCAGATCACCATATTGTTGCGGTTGGCTCCGTGCATGTACTCCTTGGGGTTCGGACGGACAAAGTCATTGAGCGAGCCCCCGAGACCGAGTCCGCGCTCGCCTTCGGGAGCGTAGCGCATGGCATTGACTACCGACTTGGCCTGTTCGGCGGATTTGACATTGGGAACCATTACGCCAAGCGCGCCGGCGTCCATCACGCGGGCGATGAAATGGTAGTCGCTTGACGGCACGCGTACGAACGGTGCGATCGGGGTTGCTTTGAACCATGCCAACAAATCGTCAATCTGCCCCAAATCGAAACCGGAATGTTCCCCATCGACCAGAACGAAGTCAACGCCGGCGGCTTCGACAATCTTTGCGATTCCTCGCGTGCTGAATTCCATGATCATGTGGCCGATGGGCATCTTGCCCTCAGCCAGCAGTTGCCGCACTCGATTCTGTTTCATCAGGAACTCCGCGCAGCCAGTTTTTCCTGAAAGCCCGGCCGATCAACCACTTGTGGATTGGCCAGGTGAGCAGGTACTTCGCCTTTGTAAACCGACATTACGTTGCGTACAGAATGGAGACTGTTGTCGCGGATGCACTCTTCGGTCCACGCGATCGAGTGAGGCGCGACGACGACGTTATCCATGTGCAATAAGGGGTTGTCGAGAGGAGTGGGTTCCTCATCGAACACGTCGAGGCCAGCACCTGCGATCTCTCCGGCCTGAAGAGCCGCAATCAGTGCTTTCTCGTCGACGATCGGACCGCGGGCCGTATTGATCAGATAGGCCGTCTTCTTCATCAGCGAAAACTGCCGCGCGCCAACCAAGCCTCGTGTTGCGTCATTCAAGAATGTGTTCACCGCTACGAAATCGCTTTCTCGCATGACGGTGTCAAGGTCAACCAACTCGACACCAAGCGCTTCGGCGCGCTCCCTCGGAGCATAGGGATCGTAGCCTAACAGCCGTCCGAAGCCCATGCCCTTCGCCATGCGGAACATCTCGCCTGCGATACTGCCAACACCCACCGAACCAAGTGTGCGGCCTTCGATACAGACGCTTTTCGAGACGAGCCCTTCCCTCCACCGGCCGTCTCGAGTGCGTGTTTCCAGCTCTCTGAGATTTTTGGCTACCGACAGGATCAAAGTGATGATTCCCTCGGCGACGGGTCGGCGTACCGCCAACGGTGTCAAGGCAACCAGCACGTCAGCTGCGGTGCTCGCCGCGGTGTCGATCTTGTCGTAGCCGACACCCCACCGACACAGACATGCCAATCGCTTCAATCCTTTGAAACTCGATGCAGGGAATCCGTAAGAAAGGACGATGATAGCGTCATATTGGTCGATCACTTCCGGGACGCCGATCTCTTCCGGATGGGCCGGAAGGAGTTCATGCTCGATGTCGGGGTGGGGACCAAAAACCTCCCTCAGTGCAGCACCGATCATTTCATCGGTCCGCGAACCCCATTCAGGAGTGATGGCAACGCGAAACTTCTCATTCGAAGGCATAGGTTTGGAGAACTTCAGATCACTGCGACGGCAAGCGAGGTGATCTCAGGGGACTGTCATTGTACAGTTCCACTCGAGTCGCATGCAGCGGCGTCAGGCAACAAGCTCGGGAATGAGCTCTCCGTGCACATCGGTCAAACGCATATGCCGCCCATTGAAGAAATACGTAAGCCTTTTGTGGTCTATCCCCAGCAGATGGAGAATCGTCGCGTGAATGTCGTGGTAGGTGTAGACAGGGTCGATCGCTTTATATCCAAACTCGTCGGTATTGCCGATTACCTGTCCGCCTTGAATCCCTGCGCCTGCCATCCAGATGGTCAGCGCTCCCGGATTGTGGTCCCGTCCGACACCCCGCTGCGAGATCGGCATGCGTCCGAACTCGGAATGCCAAATGACCAACGTCTCGTCAAGCATACCGCGGCGCTTGAGGTCTTTGATGAGCCCGGCTATCGGCTTATCGACCTCGTGGGCATGGAGGGTATGGTTCTCAACCAGATTGGAGTGGGCATCCCAGGTGTCGATGTCCTGCCGCAGCAACGCACCGTTATAAAGCTGAATGAACCGTACACCGCGTTCGATGAGCCTACGGGCTAGCAGGCACTGCTTCCCGAAAGGCTCTGTGACAGGATCATTCAGACCGTAGAGTGCCTTGGTCTCTTCGCTCTCTCCGCTGATATCGACAGCATCTGGCGCGCACCCTTGCATTCGGTAGGCCAGTTCGTAAGAAGCGATACGGGCCGCCAATTCGGTGCTGCCAGGATGTTTTTTCGCATGCTCATCGTTCAACGTCGCAAGGTGGTCCAGCCGGGCACGCTGCTGCTCGGGAGTAACGTCAGCCGGCGGATTAAGATCCAAGACCGGATCTCCGCTTGAGCGAAAGACCGTTCCTTGGTAGGCAGCGGGGAGGAAGCCGCTGCTCCAGTTGGTCGGGCCGCTGAAGGGGCCTCCGCGTGGGTCGTAAATTACGACAAATGCGGGCAGGCTCTGATTTTCGGTACCGAGACCATACGTTACCCAGGAGCCTACGCTGGGAAAGCCCATCCGCAGCGAGCCGGTGTTCCACTCGTAGTGCGCCAAGACGTGATCGTTCGAGCGGCCCTGGCAGGAACGCACAAAGGCGATCTCATCGACGATGCCGGCGACATGCGGGAAGAGGTTCGAGACGTAGATGCCATTCTCGCCGAACTGCCGGAACCCAAACGGGCTGCGCATGAGTGGTCCGGGATAGCCCTGCCGCACTCGAATGCGGCCTTTGCCTTCGAGTGGCTGTCCGTGAAACTTTTCGAGCATCGGCTTGGGGTCGAACGTGTCGACATGGCTGACGCCACCGCTCATGAAGAGCGAGATCACTGACTTGGCGCGTGAGGGGAAGTGGGTGGGGCGTGGAGAAACGGGTGTGTGCGCGTCCGTTGTGGCGGAGCAAGCGGTCTCCTTGTCTGCCGCCAGCAGTGTTTCGCGGTTCAGCAAATAGGCCAGAGCCAAGCCGCTGATCCCCTCGCCGGCTTTGAAGAGAAGATCCCGCCGGGAGATGTAGCGGCGGCCTAGTGTCTGTTTTGTGTCGCCGGCGGTCATAAGAAATCCAGCAACTAATTGAGATAGACGAATTCGTTCAAGTTCAAGATCACGTTGCACAGGTCGACGATCGCCACAAGTTCCGCGTCGACCGCCCCCCGGGATGCATGATCCTGCCGCCGCTGAGTCAGAAAGCGCAGGCTGGCTGCCATTTCGCGATCAGTCGGCGGGCGGCTCAGGGCGATCTCATACGCGCCGGTGATCCGGTCTGCATCATCGTCTCTGCTGATTTTGACGACTCTTTGTGCGAACAACTTGGCTTGACCAAGCAGGAATGGATTATTGAGGAGCGTGAGGGCCTGCGTGGGCACGGTTGAGACATTCCTGCGCTCACAGGTGACGTTCGGGTCAGGCTGATCAAAGACCTCGAACATGGGGTAGCGCAGACCACGTTTCCAGTATGAATACACACTGCGTCGCCAGACAGCAGGCCCTTCTTCGGTAAGAATCCATTTCCCTTTACCGAATGAGCGCCATACGGTCTCCGGTACGGGTGGAAAGAAGGGTTCGCCGCCCATTTCCGGGTTGAGCGACCCGGCAGCGTCGAGTACGATGTCGCGAATCGTCTCCGCTTCAAGGCGGCGTTGGGGAAAGCGCCAGAGGTAGCGGTTCTGAGGATCAGTGGCGTTCATCACCGGGTTTCCGGCGGAGGACATCCGGTATGTGTCTGAAGACATGATCAGGCGCTGCAACGCCTTGAAGCTCCAGCCGTCCTCCTGGAATCGGATTGCGAGCCAGTCCAGCAGTTTTGGGTGAGAAGGCTTTTGACCAAGGCGGCCGAAGTTACCGGCGGTGCTCACGAGCCCGCTGCCGAAATGAAAAGCCCAGATGCGGTTCACGATGACACGGGCTGTTAACGGATGACTGTCCGAGGTGATCCACTCCGCAAGCGCACGACGGTAGCCGGTGGTAACGGTACGATTGACGGGAGGGCTAGCACGGAAACGGCCGCCTCGGTTCAACACGGTCAAGAAGCCCGGTCGTACCTCCGGGCCCTTCGTGCGATAGTCGCCGGTTGGCAACAGATGGGCCTTCGGATACGCAAAAGGCTTGCCCTCCACGGGCAAGAAACTTCCTTCGAAGTCATAGGTTTCTCGTTCACCCTTGCCTGGCTTGATCTCGTCGCCGCGGCCGTCAGGCGCGAAGCGATAGTCGCCGTCTCGAATACCCATTGCCATGGGGAGCGGATCGGGTAAGGTCTTTTCAATCTTCTTGATTTCTTGGCGGAGTTGCTCGACCTCTGCTTTGTCCTCGAGTGTCAGTAAATGACTCACTTTGCCCGCGCCGATCGAGAGCACCTGCGCCGCAAGCAGCTTCTGCCCAGGTGTCCGTTTTTCTTCCGGCGTGTGGACGGCGATCTGAATATCCTCGGGGAAGGTCTTCAGCTTCTCTTTGAAAGCGATGTCCCTGTAAGGAGCCTGGATTTCAGCAATTCGGTCCTTGAGCGGTTTCAGGAGTTCCTCGACAACGGTTTTCTGCTCTTCATACACCCTGACCTGATCTTCCGGCGCCAGCGGATGGTCGTACCGCACGTACGGGAAGAAGATGGCCATCATCCGGTAGTAGTCAAGCTGCGAGATGGGATCGAACTTGTGATCGTGGCAGCGAGCGCAATCGACCGAGAGGGCCATGAAGGCGCGGCTCGTGGTGCTGATGATGTCATCGAGGTAGGCGTAACGATACTGCGGGTTATCTTTTTCACGAAAGCCGACTCGCGGCCCAACTCGATAGAAGCCGGTAGCGATCAGACTGTCATGTGTCGGGACGTCCAGCTCATCACCTGCGAGTTGCTCGCGCACAAACTGGTAGTAAGGTTTATCGTCGTTGAGCGCGTGTATCACATAGTCGCGATAGCGCCAGGCATTGGGAAAGTCGTAATCGTGCTCGTAACCATGGCTGTCGGCATAGCGGACGACATCGAGCCAATGGCGTCCCCAGCGCTCGCCGTAGTGGGGCGAGGCAAGTAGTCGTTCAATGACCTTTTCGAACGCCTTCGGAGACGCATCGGCGACGAAGGCTTCCACCTCATAAGGCTTAGGGAGGAGCCCGATCAGGTCGAGATAGGCTCGCCGAATCAAGGTTCGACGGTCGGCTGGGGGCGCAGGCGTCAGGTGCTTTTCAGCGAGCTTGCTAAAAACGAATGCATCAACGGGGTGATCGCGATCCGGAACTTCGGGAATCTCGTGCCTCACGGGCGGCTGGAAAGCCCACCAGGTCTCGCTCCCTGCCGCCTTGGAGCTTTCTTCGCGCTGGTCAAACTCCGCTCCCTGCTCGATCCAGTCACGGATCTTCATGATCTGGTCGTCTTCCAGCGAACCTCCGAGGGGCATCGGCGGTCCCGCGCTACCTGACACATGCAGATACATCAGGCTCTCGGATGGTCTCTCGGCAACAACGGCCGGGCCGCGTTCCCCACCTTCGAGGATGCTTTCAGGAGTGCGCAGATCGAGATTCGATTCTTTTGCGCCGTCTCCATGACAGACATAGCAGTTCTCTTTGAGAACCGGCTGGATGTCCTTCGTGTAGGAAACCGGATCAGAGGCAGCGAGAAATGCGGGGAGAGCAAAGACGAAAACAGGCAGAAGGCAGCAAGACAGAGCTACGGAGTCCTGGGGGCATCCCCTCGCCGTGGAGCTGCCTGTCGTCAGCGATAACACGCTCTGAAGGCAAGTGTACGTTGCTTGTAAACCTCTGTCAACGAATTGGAACCCGCTGTAAACGCAGTGTAGAAAGTACTCCTGTTTGTGCAATAAGGTCGTCTTATAGCAGTGCCCGTGAATCGCGTGCAGCTCATTTTGACAAGACGAATGCGCCTAAGGCGTGGCAGCCCTAGCCTCCCTGGCGTCATGCCAGGCAGTCCGAGGCAGCAAAAACAAGACTGAACGGCTTCAGTACCTCGAGCCGAAGGGAAATGTTCTGCTTGGCTCATCAGGGGAACTTCTCACATTTCTCCGACAGGAATCGAAACTGAGGTCAGCTTATGTCGCAACAGGACGACACGGCCGGACTTGTTGGCCCGACGAGATCGTAAGGCTGCGTAAGACTTATTCTTCTTGGCTCCAGGGAAGCCGGCTGGTTATTGGGCAAACCTTTTGTACGTTGACATTGATTTCCTTGCCTAATTCCTCGAGCTGGCTTTCGTCGAGCTTCGCCTGGATCTCCTGGAAGAGTTGGCGTTCTTCGATGCGGATGTGGCGGTGAAGCAACTTGCTGAATTCCTGGAGAAGGGGGATCCGGTTGCTGTCGGTCGCGACTGCTAATAGTTCGACGAGTTTCTCCAGTTTGCGGTGCTGTGCGATGAGGTCATCGACCACTTGATCCGAGTCGAGCCTTGATCGGATCGACGGAAAGAGTACTTTTTCCTCGACTTGAAAATGGCCTAACAGTTCAATTTCGGCCATCCGGGCAACTTTGCGTGAGAGTTCGAGGGCCTTCCTTTTTGTCGGGTCCGCCTTGAGGCCACGATCGATCAGAACGGTGAGCGCCAAGCCATGTTGATGCTGGTGGGACAGCGGAATCAGGCTGGGATCGCGAAGCATTGTCTCATTCTACGAACTCATCCTCCCGCCTCCCATGGCTGCTACAATTCACGCCATGCCGATTCTGGATGTGACGCTCATGACAGGGCGCTCCTATGAAAAGAAGAAGACGCTCATCAAAGAGTTGACGGACGCGACCGTTCGCGCCCTCGAGGTGTCGCCCGAGCGGGTGCGCGTGATCGTTCGCGAGATTCATCCTTCTCACTTTGCAGTAGCCGGCGAACCAAAGGGAGAACCCGAGTAAGAGCGTGTGTTGATCACCACGACTCAATTCTCGCCATGGGCCAAAGGAGTAACGCCGACTCGCATGAGGAGCAGTGCGGTGCGTGTCCCTTGGGGCAACCGACATGGTTGGGCTTCGTCTTTGTCGTTCGCAGGAGTAGGGCGACCTGGATCGCGTCCTGCTCATTCCACGCCAGGCAGCCAGCCGCGACTAGCACGGGACTTCCACAACGGCCGCTAGCTGACCTGCGTAAAGAACACCTTGTTGGAGAGCAAATCCTTGAGCGCCGGACCCGGCCCTCCGGCCGTATAGAGAATTCCTACATCCGACCCGATCTGATGATGGCCGGTTGGCCGTTCGACGTTCGGAAGCCAATGTGATTCAAGTTGGTCCTCCGAACTGACCATCGAGAACTCGAACGAGGCGCCGCCGTTCACGGACCGCAATTGCACGACTTCATTCGACGGATGGCCCCAGCCGGATTCGTCGCCCTTGAGCTTTTGCAGAGTTGCGACGACGACCGTTTCACCCCGTGAGTCGAAAGTAATTCCGCCGGCCGTAATGAGACTCCAGGATGACCATTGGTCAGGCAAAAACCTGGACAAGTCGGTGCTGTTCCAGCGTCCATCGTTTTCCAGGCGCTTGATGAAAAGCCTTCCTCGTCCCTGTTCCTCGATGCTGTACAGGAGATGAGGCCGACCCTTGCGATCAACCGCCAATGCACCGGCTCGCACAACCCGTTGTTGGTCGACACCACCCCTTACGAGAACTTCGGCTGTTTCGACCGTGACAGGAAGGGTCAGGGTTCGTCCATCGCTACGGGTCCAGCTCTCGCCGAAATCGCGACTAACCATGTATGAGACTGTCTGCAGGCGGCCATACGCATCCTTGTCGGATTTCTCGTGGAAACGGCAGCACAGATGCAGGGTGCGGTGGTCCGGTCCCCATGCGAGCGATTCCTGAAAGTGAGCGTAGCCAGGATGGCGCGACGCGAGCAGCGAACCCTTCCTTCGCCATACTTCACCAGCCGGGAGTTTCCATAACTCTACCTCCCACGGCTTGTCCCGAAATCTGCGCCGGCCGCTGAGATACAACGTGTCATCCTGTCCACAAACAAACGTGGGGTACGTCAACCCCTCGCCGATAAGTACTTCCTCTCCCCACTCGGACGCGTCGTTAGGACGTTTCGACTTGCGATAACGCATGGCGTGATGATGCGGGTAGTAGACAATGTGCAGGAAGCCAGAACTGTCGATCGTGAGCGCCGGTCCTCCATGGTTGTCATATGCCTCACCGACCGTTGCTGTCGGAGACCAATCTCCCGTCCGACGGTCGAGTGTCCGCACACGCACGCGGAATCCCTCGGGTGGTGAATCAAGCCAGGCTACGTGGGTTCGATCGCCGCTTGTGACAATCTTATTCGCCTCTGAATATGCGCTCGCGCGGCCACATCCGCGCTCGGAAAGCAGAAACGGTTGATTGCTGCCTGTTTCTTTCGACAGGGCATGTGGGGTAAGGCAGCCCGCCACAGCCACGCCTGCAGTTCTCAACCAGTGTCGTCGTGAATGAGGGATAACGCTTGGATTGCCCATATCCTTTCGTTATGCTGCGCCTCCCATCTCTAACGGCCGTCCAGGCTATCGCACCCCTTTTTCATCGTCTCGAACAAGCTGCGGAGCTCGCCGAGGTCGTGACCGGGATTCACCAGCCGAAAGCCCTGATCGACACGGTGTTTCGCTTGCTCCAAGGACCCGGTGACATACCCTGCCGCGACGCCTGTCTCCTTGGACGCATCGGCGACCTCGGCTACCAAGTCTTGAACCAGGTCATCTTCGATCGAGGCAGCTCCTACCGACCGCGACAGATCATAAGGACCGATGAGAACGCAATCCACGTCGGGGACAGCCATCATTTCGCGGACATTGCCGACGCCGGTCGGCGTCTCTACCATCACGATAACGAGTATCTCGTCGTTCGCATGCTCGACGTAGTGAAAGTAGTCGTTTCCGCCCTGCAAGGCATTGCGGAATCCTGTTGCCGAGCGTCCGCCACGTGGAGGAAACTTTGCCGCCTGCACTGCCTGCTCACACTGTTCCGCAGTTTCGACCATGGGGACAACGATCCCCAGAGCGCCCAAGTCGAGCAATCGTCCGATACAAAGTGGATCGAGTCCAGGGATGCGTACGATCGGCGCGGTTTGCGTCCCGATGAAGCAGCTCAGAGCGGCACTTAGCGTCGGCTCCGACCAACCGCCGTGCTGCCATTCGAGCCATAGGAAGTCGAAGTCGTATTGAAGTGCTTGCTGGACGATTTCCGGGGAAGGGAAGGAGATCGACGGGCCTGAGATGACTCCTCCGTTGAGGAGCTTACGCCGTGCGAGGTTCGGTTGCATGATCAAGGGCTCTCTATCGGAAGTCCCCTATCTTAGCTTGCGGCTTCCGATGGCGGGTCAATACGCGAGCGTCTTTTTGATTTCGCGTTCGAGATCGGATGTCTGGGGCAGAATACGGTTCTCGACGCGCGGATTGTAGGCAACCCAGGTGTCCTTCGCGCCGACTCGACTGACCGGCGCGTCAAGGCGGTCGAACAGCTCTTTGCCGATGCGGGCGGCGATTTCAGCTCCGTAACCGAAGGAAAGGCAATCCTCATGGGCTACGATGGCCCGGCTGGTCTTGCTGACCGATTCAGCAATCATGACCCAATCGTAGGGACTGAGGCTGCGAAGGTCGAGGATCTCGACCGTGGCGTCATGTTGCTTCTCAATGCGCTGTGCGGCGAGCAAGGCTTTGTGTACAACCGCTCCGTAGGTGATCAACGTCAGGTCCGAACCTTCTTTGACACACCGGGCCCGACCGAAAGGCACCATGTGTTCGGGTCCGGGGTCGGCAGCGCGATTGTACGTCTCACGGTAGAGCTTCTTGTGTTCGAGGAACAGAACGGGGTCGTCGCAACGGATGGCTGTCCGCAGCAAGCCATTGGCGTCGAGCGCATTCGAAGGCATGACGACTCGCAGACCGGGGATGTGCGTAAAAAGTACTTCGCCCGACTGGCTGTGGTACACAGCGCCACCACCCAGGTAGCCGCCGATCGGGACTCGGACGACCAGAGGGCAGGAGAAGCCGTTGTTCGAGCGCCAGCGGAGGGTAGCGAGTTCACCGCGGATTTGCATCATAGCCGGCCAGATATAGTCGAAGAACTGAATCTCAACAACGGGTTTCAAGCCTCGTGTCGCCATGCCAATCGCACGGCCGACGATGGCCGCTTCCGCGATGGGTGCATTGAAGACGCGATCGCTGCCGAACCTGCGTTGCAGTCCGTGCGTCACCTTGAAAACGCCGCCTTTGCCTTTGACTTCATCGAGGTACTCTTCTCGTGTGCAGTCTGCGACGTCCTGACCGAAAATGAAGATACGATCATCGCGCTGCATCTCTCCACGGAGACAGGTGTTGATCAGATCGACCATCGTCTTCGGCTCGCCGGCAAGGCGGGGTGGGTTGTCAAACTCGTCCGCAGTCGGGTTTACGGTCGGCGAATAGAGTAGTTTCATCGCCGATCCCGATGGCGGAGCTTCCGCTTTCAAGGCAACGGTGACCGCCTCTTGGATCTCGAGATCGATTTCTTGATGAATCGTCAGCAGAGCGTGTTCGTCGGCAATCCCTTCGTGTTCCAGATGCGCTGCCAGTCTGCGAATTGGGTCCTTGGATGCCTCATCCTCGCGTTCAGCCACAGGCTTGTAGAGGCTCTCGTCGTCGGACAGTGAGTGTGAATACGGGCGAATCGTATAAGCGTGGACGAGAGCCGGTCCATGGCCCTCTCTGCAGTGATCCACTGCTTCAGAGAGGACGCGGCAGCTTTCGAGGAAGTCGAGACCGTCTACCTCATGAACGTCCAAATCGGGGAACGAGCGTGCGAGCCGCGAGAGGCTCCCGCCGGCAGTCTGAGCTTCAACAGGCACGGAGATCGCGTAGCCGTTGTCCTCGATCAGGAAAAGCAGCGGCAGACGCTCCAGGCAAGCGGCGTTGAGGGCTTCCCAGAATTCCCCCTCGCTCGTCGCACCTTCACCTGAGCAGACCAGAACGAGATTCCCTCCAGGATGCCGCGGCCATTTCGGAGATTTTCTGTCACTTCTGATGAGTCGGTCGGCGTGGGCGCAACCCACGGCCTGAAGAAACTGTGTTCCCGTTGGACTTGATGTCGAAACGATGTTCAGCTTCGGGTTCGACCAGTGTGACGGCATTTGCCTTCCGCCCGAAGCGGAGTCGGACGCGGCGCCCACGGCCTGCAGCAGCATGTCGAGCGGTGTAACGCCCATTGCCAGACAGAGCGCACGATCCCGGTAATAGGGATAGACCCAGTCGAAGCCCGGATCGAGGAGCATTCCCGCCGCAGTCTGCACTGCCTCATGGCCCGCGGCGCTAACCTGGAAGAAAATCTCGTTCCGACGCTTGAGAATGATCTCGCGGTCGTCGAGACGCCGCGAGAGATACATGTTGCGGTAGGCGTCGAGAAGCAGGGAAGGACGAATGGCGTCGAGCGCCGGGGCTTCATTGACCAGGCCGCGTAGATCGGCCATGCCTTTAGTGTAAGACGGCGGCGATGAACAAATTCCTCAGTCGGTGTGTCTAATTCTCACCCCGCGCCGCCATAATCTCTTTCATGCGCTTCTCCTTGAAGGCGTCGAACTCATTCTGCAACTCAGGAGTCAGCTTGCTGCCGTAGAGTTGGCTCGCACGATATTTTCCTGTGAGGAGCTTGCCTTTTGTCCACTCGTCCTTGATGTGGATGTAATCAGCTCGCTCGAGCACCTCTGCGACCAGGTGCGGTGGGATGAAGATCACGCCCTCGCGATCACCCAACACGACATCTCCCGGCATGGCGACCGCACCGCTGATCTCAACGGGAATGTTCAGAGCGACCATCAGAACCCCACTGACCGCCGAGGGATGAGCTTTCTTGTAATAGAGGTTCAGCGGCAAGTCGAATGTGCCCTGTAGATCGCGGATCGTGCCATCGACGACAGCACCTCTGCGGGTTTGGCCCCATATTGCCGAGTGCAGGTTGTCACCCCCAAAGTTGTGTCCCGGCGTGGCGCCCATCAAGTCGACCACGGCGACATCATCGCGGACGAGCGGATCGATGACCTTCTGCGTGTTACCCCGAGCCAGGCCCTTCTTCTTCGCATCGGCATCGACGACTTCTTGCAGGTCAGGCCGATGCGGCAGATACTTCGCCGTGACGGCGCGTCCCACGAGACGCTGACCCGGCTTGAGGATCTCGAACCCGTCAGCGTACTGCCGCAGATATCCTTTTGCGCGCAGAATGCCCCAGGCCTCCTCGACGCTCAATTCCGCAATACGCTCCAGCAGATTAAGTGGCACTTTCGGCCGTCCGTCCGGAAATCTTTCGTAGGGATTCTGCTTGGTAAACTCGATCATCTGCTCCTTGGTCAGACTGAAGAGTTGGGCCGATGCTGGAACCGCAAGAGACAGACAGACGATTAGCGTAACGAGAGTTTTCATGGGTTTGTCCTCTGGGCAGAGAAGCCCAACGGGAAGGGATCATCATACGGAATTGGCCGGGACCTTTCAACAAGAAGACAACAGGAGACGCTTTCGTGATGGATCGAACCGTGAATCGCAGAAACTTCCTGGGAACCGCCGCTGCGGTTTTTCCTCATCTCGCACGAAGTCAAACGGCCAAGCCCAGGAAGCCGAATCTTATTTTCATCCTGGCGGACGATCTCGGTTACGGCGACCTCGGCTGCTACGGCCAAAACCATATTGACACCTCAAACATCGATCGGCTCGCGGAAGAGGGCATGCGGTTCACGGATGCTTATGCAGGATCGACCGTCTGCGCGCCGTCGCGATCGTGTCTGATGACGGGACAGCACACGGGCCGTACGCGCATCCGGAACAACTCGAGTCCCACAATGGGGCGCGTTCCTCTCCTACCTTCGGACCTCACGGTCGCCGAGGTGCTCCAAGAGGCTGGATACCGCACCGCCATGATTGGCAAGTGGGGTTTGGGTGAGGCTGGCAGCACGGGCGTTCCGACCAAGAAGGGGTTCGATGACTGGTTCGGATACCTCAACCAGGGCCACGCTCATAACTTCTACCCGGAACACCTCTGGGACAATGACAGCGAGATCTTCCTATCCGGCAATCGTGGCGGCGCACGCCAGCAATACAGTCACGATCTGTTTGTGGAACGCGCGCTCGAGTTTCTCGATGACCACTCCGGAGAAGCGTTTTTCCTCTACCTGCCGTTTACGATTCCGCATGCGAACAACGAGTTGGGACGTTTCACGGGAGACGGCATGGAAGTTCCCGGCTACGAACCCTACGCCGAAGAGAACTGGCCTAACACCGAAAAGGGATTCGCCGCAATGGTTACTCGCATGGACCGCGACATCGGACGAATCATGACGAAGCTCAAGCAACTGGGGATCGACGAAGACACCATTGTCGTGTTTAGCAGCGATAACGGGCCACATCGGGAAGGCGGACATGACCCGGAGTTCTTCGGGAGCCGCGGGGGGCTGCGAGGTATCAAGCGGGATCTGTATGAGGGGGGCATTAGGGTGCCGGCTATCGCACGTTGGCCGGGTCAGATCCAGGCCGGCGCGGTCAGTGGGCATCCCTGGGCATTCTGGGACTTTCTCCCGACAGCCGCGGAGCTTGCCGGATCAACAACACCGGGCAACATTGACGGCACTTCCATCGTCCCGACGCTGCTGGGTAAAGAGCAGTCCGAACCCGGATATCTGTACTGGGAGTTTGCCCGTGGCGGCAATTTCCATCAGGCTGTCAGAAAGGGTGAGTGGAAAGCGGTTCGGCACGGACTCAGCGAACCGATCGAACTCTACAACCTTGAAGAAGATCGATCCGAGAGCAACGACGTTGCCATCCAGCAGCCGGTGATCAGAGAAGAGATGGCGGACATCCTTTCGAGAGCGCGTGTGGAATCCGAGGAGTATCCACTACCGAGACAGCAAGGCCGGGCTACCGGGTTTCGAGAAAAAAAGCCAACTCATCACGCCTGAAGGCCCGAAGAGTTTCAACCCTGCCATCACGAACGAGGACGCGACCCTCAGCAGCAGATGCGACCGCTCCAACCTGCCAAGCCGAGATGCCCGCGTTGGAATTGTGTCCTGGCCGACAAAGCGACCTTATCTATGAGCATTACCGCAAACGACGCTCAATTGCCTTTACGAATAACGAAGCACTCGACGACTGAGTTATCGCCTTTCACGACCACGACTTCGACGCCGCGATCTTTGATTGATCCCTCGATCGCAGAGGACTCACTTGAAGGACTCGAGCATGAAAGCTGAATCAGCATCTGTCCGAACGATTGCCTGGCTACTGCTAGCATGAAGGACCCTGCACTACTACAGGTCCTGGCGGAAGCGACTACGCTCGCGCACCATGCGCGATGTCTGATCATGCCGGACACTGGCAACAAGGAAAACCATGAAGAAACAAGGCCCTTGCTCTGTCTCTTCGACACTCAAGCCGGCAACAATTGCAGAGAACACAGGCCAAAATTGGCGGACTGAACTACTACTCCCCGACATAAGGAGCTTATGGGCCGGAGTGAAGATCATGACCAAGTCGTTCCTCTTCTTTACCTTCATCGCGGCCCTCGCGGCGGTGCAGACGGTGAATGCGGCCAGCCATCCACTCGACCCGTTGAGCTACCAGGAAATCTGGCGAGTTCTCGAACTCGTCCGGGGCGCCGGGCATATGGACAGGGATACCCGATTCTCCCAGTTGACGCTGTACGAGCCCCCCAAACGCGATGTGCTGGCCTGGCGTCCTGGAGGCGAAATGCCGCGCAAGGCATACGCCGTTGTGCGTCAGGGGCAGGATGCGTTCGAGGCTATCGTCGATCTGACTGCAGACAAGGTTGCATCCTGGTCCCCGCTGAGTGGCGTTCAGCCGAACTGGTCCAAAGAGGATTTCAAAGCTGTGGTCGACAAAGTACTGGAACATCCGGACTTCGTCTCCGGCCTGGAAGCTCGCGGAATCACCGACACCACCTTTCTGGACTGCAGCACGGGACCGCCGGGCTACTTCGGAACCGAGGAAGAACGAGGGCGGCGTCTCGGCAACGTCCGCTGCTCCGAGCCTCGTGGAGTCCGGAATGACTGGACCCGGCAAGTCGAGGGTCTGTCGGCAGTGGTCGATCTCAACTCAGAGGAGGTCCTGCGGGTCGTGGACGATGGTCCCGTACCGATCACCAGCACCAACGGTGACTTCGATCGCACGACACTCGAACGCCCCCGCGAGGTTCCGGGCCCGCTTGACACTCGTCAGCCGCTCGGCCCCGGATTCGTAATCGACGGATACCGGGTACGTTGGCAGAACTGGCGGTTCCACCTGCGACCCGATCAGCGCGTCGGTGCGGTCCTGTCGTTGCTGAGCTATCAGGAGAAGCCGGGCCTTCCAGCCCGGTCCGTGATGTACCAAGGTCACTTGTCCGAGATATTCGTTCCCTACATGGACCCGTCGTTCGGATGGTACCGCCGTAACTTCATCGACATCGGTGAATTCGTGGCCAGGGGGTTGGCGCAGGCACTGCTTCGCGGCAGGGACTGTCCCGACTACGCCGCATATATCGACACCGTGATCAGCAATGAAAAGGGACGCCCGCGCACTGTGCCGGACACGATCTGCGTTTTCGAGAGAGAGACGGGTGATCCCGCTTGGCGCCATTGGACTTCCGAACTGCCAGACAGTCGGCGCAGTCGTGACCTTGTCGTGCGCGTCGGCGCCGTCGTCGGTAATTACGATTACCTGCTCGACTGGATCTTTCGCCAGGACGGTTCGATCGAGGTGCGGGTGGGCACCACCGGTATCCTTGAAGTGAAAGCAACCGCGGCGAAGAACGCATTGCATGCAGAACCGGAAGCCGACGCCTATGGCCGATTCGTAGATCGCAATATCGTGGCGGTGAATCACGATCACTACTTCAGCTACCGCCTCGACCTGGACATTGACGGTATCAATAACCGGTTTATCACCGACCGCCTGGTGACCCGGCGGCTGCCCGCAGGGCACCCCCGCCGAAGCCTATGGGTCCGCGAGCAGCATGTTCCGGATAGCGAGCAAGAGGCGCAACTCGACATCGACCTCGGACGTCCCGCTCTGTGGCGCGTTCTCAGCAACGATAAACAAAACTCCTCCGGCTATCCAACAAGCTTTCAGGTGCTTCCCGGCAGAAACGCCAACACGCTCCTGTCGGAAGACGACTATCCACGGCGGCGCGCCGGCTTCATCGATCATCACCTCTGGGTAACCCCGCAGCGAGACGGGGAACGTCATGCCGCCGGTGATCATCCAACCTTGAGTGAGCCCGGAATGGGGTTGCCCGCCTGGACGGCCGCCGATCGATCAATCCGTGACAAGGACATTGTCGTTTGGCACACCATTGGCATGCATCATTTACCCCGCTCCGAGGACTGGCCGGTTATGCCGACCATGTGGTACAGCTTCGAGCTTCGACCATTCGACTTCTTTGACCGAAACCCTGCGCTCGACCTGCCCTGATTTCTCAAGCTCCGGCCAGAGCCAGGCTGCAGTTTGCACCGTCAGTTCTTTCCCGACGCGACCCGGATTCTGCCGGCGCGGCAGGGATCGGCTACCGGGTTTCGAGAAAGCGAGCCAGCTCATCGCGGTTGAAGACCGGAAGAGGCTCAGCCCGTCCATCACGAACGAGCGTTACACCATCTGCGGCAGAGACGACCTCTCCAATCTCCCGAGCCGAGATGCCTACGTCGTTGAGCGCTCCAATCGCCTCCGGCACCACGGTCGCGGGAACCGTTGCAAGCAGGGCGCCCGAAGCGAGCAAACCCAACGGGTCAAGGTCCAGGGCTGTAGTGATGATGCTCGTTTCCGGCAGGAGTTCGATCTTTTCGAGCATGATGCGCAATCCGACGTTGGCCGCCTCGGCAAGCTCGTGCAGCGCTGTGAAAACGCCTCCTTCTGTCGGGTCATGCATCGAATGGACCGGCACGGCATCCCTCAGAGCACGGCACGCGGGCAGTACTGAAATGCCCGGCTCGACCATCCATTGGGAAGATTTCTCGATCACCGTTTCGGAAACACCCAGTACCCGAAGCAGCCCGGCGTGTTCCGAAGCGAGAATGGCCGTGCCCTCGATGGCCACGCCCGCCGTCAGGAGGACGGCGTCTCCGACACGAGCCCCCGCGGTCCTCACAACGGCATCCCGTTGGACGGTTCCCAGCAGGCATCCGCTGAGGATAGGACGGTCGAGTCCAACCGTGACCTCGGTGTGACCGCCCACCAGAGACACCCCATATTCCCGACAAGCATGAGCTACGCTGTCGAAGAGCTCACGTACTTCATGCCTATCGATCTCTTCCGGCAAAAGCGCGGTGACCAGCAGCCACCGCGGTTCCGCTCCCATCGTTGCGAGGTCGTTTCCGTTGACCGCGAGAAGGTAGCGCCCCATGTCCGCCGCGGCAAACGTGATTGGGTCCATCTTGGCAACGATCAGGTCTTTGCCGCCGGGGTCGATCACGGCAGCGTCCTCTCCGAGAGCACTGCCGACAACCACGGAGGGATCGACGGACGGGATGGTATCGAGAAGTTCCTTAAGGAGACCAGGCGGAAGTTTGCCGGCGGCAAGCTTCATTGCGAAGCGGTGTTCCTGGTTTTGTCGAGCCGGGAACATGGCGGCAGGTCGACCGAAAGCACCTTGACTCCAGACAGTGCATCGGGTTTGCCACCACGGTAGACACCGCACGTGCGAATGTCACTGACGTGCAACCTAAGGATCATGGCCGTTCCCAGATTATGGTACGTCCCAGATACAACACGGGTTCCGCCAGTATCGGACATTTTCGCAATGTTCCCTGGCGATGAGCCGGGCTGCAAGTTTATCAGATCAGGCGAATCGGCCCGTCTCCAGGGCCGAGCAATGAGTAGGGGTAACGTGAAGGCCTGAGTGATCATGAGAACGGAAAGACAGGAAATCACGCGTTTCAAACCCGGACAATCAGAACTGGCATTGATTCGGAGCCACTTTCATCTCGAATTTCAACAGCGCAAGAGGAATCCCGACGGGTCGGCAGTTCGGATGTGCCATTACTGTTAGCGGGCGTTGGTCCGCTGCGAAGCCGAGTCGGTAGTGCTTTCCGCAACGAAGGATGTGTCTTCTGAAACGAGATCGCACTCCATCCCTCAAGCGGGCTGTCTTTGATCAGGATCGGTAGTTGACAGGCGCTACACTCTTCGTCTCGGGGATGAAGCGATGAAGATCATGATGGTGGCTTCGGAGGCCGAACCATACGCAAAGACTGGCGGACTCGGCGACGTTGTCGGAGCCCTTTCACGACATCTTGCCGGCCTCGGTGAACATGTGGCCGTTATTCTGCCTCTCTATGAAGCAACCGTACCCGTTCTCGCCAGCCGCCCCCAGACGATCGTCTCCGAAGACCTGTCGATCGCGCTGGGCGCTGAACAGCGCCATGTTCGTGTCGTTCGTGTCGATGAAGCCGGCGTGTCGTGGTATTTCATGGACGATCCCGACTACTATCACCGCCCGGGCCTGTACGGGACATCCGACGACGGCTATGTTGACAACGCACAGCGCTTTATGACCCTGGTTCGAGGCGCTCTGGCTATCGCCGCAGACGAGTTCGCCCCCGACATCCTGCACTGTCATGATTGGCAAACCGGCCTGGCTCCGGTCTTGTTGAAAACTGGTCATGATCCGAGCCACCCGCCGGGCTCGCTACCGACTCTTTTCACCATTCACAATCTGGGCTACGACGGACTGTTCGAGAAAGACATCTTGACGAAGATCGGGTTGCCCGAGGAACTATTTCATGTCGATGCGCTGGAGTTCTACGGAAAGGTGAGTCTGCTCAAGGGCGGGATTCTCCATGCCGACCGAATCAGCACAGTCAGCGAAGCATACAGCCGCGAGATCCTCACGTCGGAACACGGACTCGGTAAGGAAGGCATCACCAGACTTCGAAAAGAAGACTTGGTCGGCATTCTGAACGGCGTGGACTATACCCGATGGGACCCTGCGACCGACCCCGTGATCACGGCGAACTATTCGGCGGATGATCTCACCGGGAAACGCGATTGCAAGCTGGATCTTCTACGAGAATTCGGTCTCCCTACTCCTGCAGCCGACCGGCCGCTTTTTGGAGTCGTGTCGAGACTCGCCTGGCAGAAGGGGCTTGATCTGGTAGCTGCCGTGACTTCCGAGCTGGTTGATTCGGGAGGACTTCTGATCGTTCTGGGAACGGGAGAAAGCGGCTTGGAACAGGAACTGCGCACGCTTTCGAGACGCTATCCCGAGAGCGTCGGTGTCCGCATCGCTTATGACGACCCACTCGCTCACAAGATCGAAGCCGGAGCGGATGTCTTTTTGATGCCCAGCCGCTACGAGCCCTGCGGGCTGAACCAGATGTACAGCCTCAGATACGGTACGGTGCCCGTAGTGCGAGCGACGGGCGGCTTGCTCGACACAGTCCAACCCTGGGATGACAAAACCTGGATGGGGAACGGCTTCCGATTCTCCGGCAACTCGACGGAAGCTTTCCTGGGAGCGATCCGGGAGGCGCTACGGCTATACCGGAACAGTGACGCTTGGACAGCCATCATGCGCAACGGCATGACGGCTGATCATTCCTGGGAACGTTCGGCCCGGCGATATCTCGAAGTCTACCGGGAGATCATACGAGCAAATCGCGTTGTTGCTTCGCAGCCACTGTGACAGTGATCCAGGCAACGAGCGATCTGATAATCTGGAACTAGAGATCGGGGGCGACTCTCCTTACCGGGCGCCGGCGAGGCAGCATGAGCCCTCCACGTCGAGGATATTTTCCGGAGGAATGAATGGCTGGAGCGAATACTGTTACTCTCACCGACGAGGGATTTGACAGCGATGTTTTACAGTCGGATGTGCCTGTTCTCGTGGATTTTTGGGCTATCTGGTGTGGTCCATGCCGCATGATGGCTCCTGTGATCGACGAGGTCGCCAACGACTATGTCGGCAAAGTGAAAGTGGGTAAGCTCGACGTCGACAGCAACCCGCAGTCAGCCAGCCGTTATCAGGTTCGCGGCATCCCCACGTTGCTGCTGTTCAAAGGAGGACAGGTCGTCGAGCAGTTGGTCGGCGCAGTTCCCAAGGACAAGGTGGTTGAAGCTCTGAACGGCCACATCTGAGTGGCGTGTCAGTAGGGATGATAGCCTTTCACCCCTAGCTCGATCCGATACAGACTCAGATCGATCGTGACGTAGAGGACGTTTGCCTCTTCGCCGATGCCGAACTCGACGTTGCTCGGCAGGCCGATCGGGTTTTGAGGGTCGGTTTGGTTCTCGGGTCCGGTAGAGATGAATCCCACTTCTTTACCGTCGGGGTTGATGATCATCACCCCTGGCCGCTTCAGGCTGCGTGACGTCAGGTAGACGTGCCCCTCCACGTCGACCGTCATGCCGTCGCAGCCGGCTTCTTTCCCAAAGTCGACCAACGTTCTTCGTGGACCGCTGATCAATCCGTCGTCTCCCAACGGAAAGGAGTAGATCTTCATCGCTCCATGCTCGGCCGGCGGAGCATCGGGATCAGAAATCCGCTCGCTTCCGTTGTTGTGGTCGGCGAGAAAGAACGTCTTCTCGTCGGGACTGAGCGCAACGCCGTTGGGCTTTTCGACATCATGCGTCAGTTCTAAGACCGTGCCGTCCGTATCGATGCGATAGACGGCCATGTGTTCAAGCTCGCGGTTCGCAGCGCCGAGATAGCGAGGATCGGAGAAGTAGATTCTGCCCTTGGTGTCGAGTGCGAGATCATTCGGGGCGTTGAAGCGCTTGCCGTCGTAGCTATCGGCGACGGTGGTCTTCTCGCCAGTCTCGATGTTCCACCGCGAGATCTGCCGGCCTCCCTGATCGGCCCCTTCGGCGGCAAGCAGATATCCCTCGGCGTCGAAAGTCAAGCCGTTTGATTTACCGCTGTCTTCGGCGAAAACCGTCGTCTCGCCCGTCCCAGGATCGAACCGCATGATCTTGCCCTTGTCGGAACCAAATGGAATGTCCGAGAAGTAGATGCTGCCGTCAGGCGCCACGGCTGGTCCTTCGGTGAGACCTCCCTGAATGGGCAGCGATCGCGTGAAGAGTTTCTCGAGCTTCGCCCCCTCAGGGACAATCGCATTCGCCTCGGCCGGTTCCGGTTCAGCCGGCGGCTCGATGGCGCAACCCAATGAGAGCAGAAGAGCAATGCAGACCAACAGAGACTTGTTCATCACAGGTTCCTTTTCCGGCAGATCGTGAATCAATTGAACCAGTCATACTACTGTGACCTTCAAGGCACGTGAAAGGCAACCCTTGCATGGTTTTCCGGCTACTTTCCTGAAGAGAGTCGCTGCCCGAAATCAGTCGGGGATTCCGCCGTGCGACACTATCTCACAGACAGCGACTCATGATCTACAGCGGCCGGTCCCCGGAAACAGACGAACTCCTTCACGTCCACGAAGACAACGGAGTCATCGTGAAGGTCGAGAAGACGGGCCGCCCCCATGGCGGGCCCTACATTGCTCCGGGCATGATCGACCTTCAGGTCAACGGATTCGCCGGTGTCGACTACAATTCGCCGGACACACCTCAGGACGAGATCGCCCGCTCGATTGAAGTGATTCGCCGCACCGGCGTCACGCGCTTCTTCCCAACAGTCATCACTGGCTCGCACGAAAATATCACCGGCTCTCTCGGCAACCTCGCGCGAGCGAAGCGAGAGTTGTCGAACGGGAACTCGCTGGTTCGGTTCCATGTCGAAGGCCCCTGGATCTCACCGGTAGACGGTCCTCGCGGAGCGCATCCAAAGGAGCACGTGCGTGCTGCAACCGTTGACGAATGGAAGCGGTTCGAAGAAGCGGCCGAGGGCCACATCGGCATTCTTACGCTCGCGCCGGAACAGGAAGGAGCGCTGAGCCTGATCGAGCACGTAACAGAGCAGGGAAGAGCGGTCGTCGCTCTCGGGCACACCAACGCAGACACTTCCAGGATCAAGGATGCCATCCGGGCCGGCGCGACGATGAGCACGCACCTCGGCAACGGCTCGCATCAGGTAATCGCACGGTTCCCGAACTACATTCTCGACCAGATGGCGTCGGACGAACTCTGCGCAGGACTCATTGTCGACGGGATTCATCTCGATCCCAGCTTCGTCAAGATCGCCGTCCGAGCCAAGGGACTCGATCAGTGCATTCTCGTTACCGATGCCGTCGCACCTGCGGGCTGTCCTCCGGGTATCTATCGCATCGGCCACCTGGAGGTCGAGTTGACGCCTGAGAATCGCGTCGAGCTGACGTCCTCGCGGCGCCTTGCCGGTTCCGCCCTCACGATGGACAGCGGCCTTGCAAAGCTGATCCAATTCGCGGAGATTTCTCTTTGTGAAGCCTTGAAGACGGCTACCACAAATGCGGCTAGGCACGCTCGCATCGGCGGACGCCAAGGTTTTCTCGACCCCGGCGACCTCGCCGATCTCATTCTCTTCGACTACGACTCCGCGAGCGGCAGTATCGAAGTCCGACAAACGGTCTGCTCGACGGCCGGTTAGCATCCGTGCACGGGAAACCAGGGTCAGCAGGCCGTTGCAACCATTGTGGGCCGGCGTTGGGCGCGATCATCCAGCAAGACGGCACCCTTGAGCAAGGCACCGAAATGACGTACACTTGAGTACTCGGCAAAAGAAGGACACGACCATGGCCCGGGCGAACGTGACCAAGAGCGAGCGGGTAAATCTACGGCTCAACGAAACGACGAAGCGACGGATCGAACAAGCGGCTTCGTTTGAAGGGAAAACCGTCAGCGGCTTCATTGTGTCCAGTGCTCTGGAAAACGCAGAGAAGACCATCCAGAAGTACGAAACGATGGTTCTCGACCGGCGTGATGCCAGGCGCTTCTTCGATGTCATCGTCAATCCGCCAGCTCCGAACGACAAGCTCCGCACGGCCATGGACGAGCATGAAAAACGCGTTGTCTCGCGATGACAGACCTGGACGCGCTCGTTATGGAGCCGCTCGGGAAAAGACACGACCGAGCGGCTTTTTCTTGTGGGCTACCAGAGTTGGACCGCTACCTTGTGCGGCAGGCCGGCCAGGATGTTCGACGCCGCATCGCTAGGGTGTTTGTCTGCACGGTCGAGGGCACCGATACCATCCTTGGCTTTTACACGCTGAGCGCATTGGCGGTAGATCTGAGTTCTCTTCCCGAAAAGCTGTCTCGAAAGCTACCGCGGCATCCGGTGCCTTGCGCTCTTATAGGTCGACTTGCTGTCGACCAGTCAGTACGGGGACACGGTTTGGGGCGCATGCTTCTCGTCGATGCGATCAAGCGAACCATGGGCGCCAGTGATATTTTGGCAATCCACGCCGTGATCGTAGACGCCAAAAACAAAGTGGCAAAACGGCTCTACGAGGCGTTTGGGTTCACCCCTATGCAGGATGACCCCATGCGGCTTTTTTTACCGCTGGGCTCGATCCATCTTTAAGGTTCTGTTTCCAACAGGTATTGGAACTCGGTTGGTGAACAAACCAGACCCTGAGGCGGACTGAACGGAGACTTGCTAGAACAAGCGACCTGGAACCGCCTGTCTGTCGATCGCCTCACTGAAAACCACTAGTCTCGAGCGTCCTTCCGTCTTTGCCCGATACATGGCGGCATCAGCAAAAGCGACGAGATCAAGAGGCTCCTCGTAGTCGGTGGTGCTCAAAGCGATGCCGATGCTTGCCGAGGTGAAGACCGTGTGCGCGGTCAACTCGAATGGACGATGCAGGTGTTCGAGAAGCCGCCGGGTGATCGCCTCCGAGTCCGTGTCACCGCGGACGCCATCAAGCAGGACCGTGAACTCGTCTCCGCCCATGCGCGCGACCAGATCGTTCGGCCGGAGACGTTTTTCCAGCCGTTCTGCTACGGCCCTAAGAAGCTCATCCCCGGTGGCGTGGCCGAGCGTATCGTTCAATACCTTGAAGTGGTCCAGGTCAACAAACAGCACGGCAAAGGCATAGGATGGATCCCCGTCGGCAAGGGTGGCAGCACGGTTCAACCGGCGTGTGAATGACACTCGGTTCGGGAGGCCCGTCAGGGCATCGCGAAGCGCTTCACGACGGTCAGTCACGTCGAAAGAGAAAACTCGTAGTGTCCCGTTTGGCTGCACATATGCAACATGCTGTTCGAACAGGCTGGATCCGACCACGATTTCACGGATCAAACTTTTCTCTTGGACCGTTTGCAAACGCTCCGCCACTGCGGACAAGTCTTGCAGGAGCGGATGCGCCGAGCCCTTCGAACGCAGTTCCGGAAACCGCTGTTCGGCCGCCGCATTAGTGAAAAAAACTCGGCCATCCGAATCCACTTCCACAATCGGGTGGGGACTCTCTTCGGCGATGAAGGCAAGCCGTGCGAGTTTGCGCCTCGATTCCATCAACTCCGTTCGGTCCCACAGCAGGAGCCATACCTTGCTGCCGTCGGCGAAAGGGGGAGCTATGCTCACGACATCGAGTGACAGCGTTCGTTTCGCCTTGGTTGTTCCGTTTGCCTCCACCTTTTTCCCGAAGTCCGGCAGTGATAAGTCGTGGTTGACGCCATCCTTGATGTTTTCTGGAAACTGAACGAGCTGCCCGAGGGTCATCTCCGAGAGTTCAGCGGCCGAATAGCCAAAAAGCGCCGCGGTCTCTTTATTGGTGGTGATCAGCCGTCCTTGCAAATCGACCGACAGAATGCCGTCTGCAGCCTGTTGGAGGGTTTGAGCGCAAAGACGCCCCTGGGCGGCGCGGTATTGATGGATTGTCGACCGGCTCTGTTGAAGCTTGGCTATGGCCGTGCTGAGTGTAAGGCCGGCGGCTAAGGCGAGGAACACAATGACGGGCGCCGCCCAGGACGGATCGAAACCGGAAACTTCGATCGTCGCAACGGTTAGAACCAACAGCACGAGCACCCCCGGCCCGACGCGCAACCAGAGATCCGTCAGCGGGCGGTCGGAGGGCGATGACCGCCGCGGCTCAAAGTTGGCTGTTTCGCGATGCCGTTGCTGGCGGTCGGTTGTCACTCGCTGCTGCCCGCCCGACGCGAATCTTCACTCCTCATCGCGATTTGAATGATATCGATGAACGAACTTCGAAACGAGGTCTATCCATAAAGAATGCCGGTGGACTCACGAAGAGCTAGCGCCCGGTCCAAGATGGGGGCCGCTTTTCCAGAAAGGCACTCATTCCTTCCTGAGCGTCGGAAGCAAGCGCGTTCATGCTCATTACCTCTTTGGCATAGGTATAGGCCTTGGACTGGTCGAGGTCGATTTGGGCATAGAACGCTGTTTTACCGATGCCAACGACCATTTCGCTTGCCTGCGCAATCTCATTGGCAAGATCACGTGTCGTCTTCGCAAGCATATCTCTCGGGACGACCCGGTTCACAAGACCCCATTCGCAGGCTGTGGACGCATCGATAGATTTCCCGGTCAAGAGCATTTCGAGTGCTCGCTTGCGTCCGATCGCTCGGGTCAAAGCCACCATCGGCGTACTGCAGAACAGGCCGATCCGCACGCCGGGAGTTGCGAAACGCGCGTTCTCCGATGCAACGACCAAGTCGCATGCAGCGACGAGCTGGCAGCCCGCCGCTGTAGCCATGCCGTGGACCTGAGCGATTACGGGTTGCGGAATCCGCTGGATCGCCGTCATCAAATCCGTGCAGAGATCGAAGATCTGGCGGTACTCATTGACGTTGCGGTCGACCATCTCATTGAGGTCATGCCCCGCACAGAAAGCAGAACCTTCGGCCGCCAGAATGACAGCCGCTACTTCACGGTTTGTCCCAATGCCTTCGAGCACTGCGATCAAATCGCGGATCAAATCCAAGGACAGCGCATTACGCTGCCGCGGCCGGTTCAGACGGATCGTCGCGACAGGGCCGACGGTTCCGACACGCAGTAACGGCTCCGACATCGTGAGATCAGAATATCACTTCGGTGAGCGATCTCACTCCGTGGACAGCAAGGGCAGGGAACCAGCCTGCTCGTCGTCGGTCTGAGGCAGAGCCTCGCCAAGCCAGCCCCTGACGGCAGCTGCGAGAATCAGCGGAAGAACATTAGCAGGTTATCGTGTATGCCCCGGCCTGTCTCCATCCGATGGCGGCAGAGTCAAGCCGGTACGGCTTTGGGCGCGTGGACAAACGTCAGCCAGCCATGATGGTCGGGCGACTGAAGGGCCAGCAGCAATTCGAACTCGCGCTGGAGGCGTTCGGTAACGGGACCGCGCATGCCGCTGCCGATGGGAATCTTGTCAACCGAGCGAATCGGTGTGATCTCGGCGGCCGTCCCCGTGAAGAAAACTTCATCAGCGATATAGAGCATCTCCCTCGGGATCATCTGCTCGACGAACTCCAACCCGATGCCACAGCCAAGCTGCATTACGGTGTCTCGCGTGACGCCGGGAAGGACGGAGTTGCCCAGCGGCGGGGTGTAGACCTTGCCGTCCCGGACGACGAAGATATTCTCACCACTGCCTTCCGATACATAGCCCGAGGCATCGAGCGCGATGCCTTCGCTATAGCCGTTCAGCACTGCCTCCATCTTGATCAGTTGCGAATTCATGTAGTTCGCAGCTACCTTGGCGATGGCGGGCAGGGTATTGGGCGCCAAGCGTGTCCATGAGGATACGCAGACATCTACGCCCTTCTCGAGTGCTTCGGGGCCGAGATACTTGCCCCACTCCCAACAGGCGATGTAGATCTCGATGGGGTTCTTCAGCGAGAGAACTCCTACCTCGCCGTAGCCGCGAAACGCGATCGGGCGCAGATAGCAGGAGTCCAGCCCGTTAGTATTGACCAGCTCCCGTAGCGCGGCGACCAATTCCTCTTGCGTGAAGGCGAAATCGTCCATACGATACACCTTGCAAGAGTCAAAAAGCCGTCGCACGTGCTCCTTCGCGCGAAAGATCGCGGGTCCTTCTGGGGTGGAGTAGCAACGGATGCCCTCGAAAACGCTCGTTCCGTAGTGAAGGGCATGGGTAAGCACGTGGACGCGCGCCTCATCCCAGGGAATCATCCTCCCGTTGTGCCAGATCTTCTCCGTTGCCTGAATCATGCCCTCTTCCTTTTGCTCGTTAGACCTTCATTATGGCACTGAAAGCATCATCGGAGAATCACTGCCGCCGCCGGCAGACCGTACGAGACCAGGCCTGGTCACCGTCAGCCCGTTTTCTCGCCGTGCGTTCCGATTCCCAAGAAGAGCGATCAAGCCGCGTCATGTGATCAAGGAAAAGCCTCGACCCATTCCCGCCACTCGGAAGCCCGAGAAGAACGAAGACTCTCGAAGCGAGAGCTTTGCACGTAAGCAAGGGTTCTTCTATATGATCTTTGTTTCATCCGAGTCGGAATGCGATCCGCTCGGACCTGCCTTTCAGAACATGCCACTGACCGTGGAGTCCCGATAGAGGATGAATTTGCATCATGAGCACGAGCAGCACAAATCACCACATCCGAGCGGTGTTCTTCGACTTTGACGGGACACTGGTGGACAGCGAGCGCCTCCACTACGAGTGCTGGATGGATGCCGTTGAACCCTACGGCGGGCACATCACCTGGCCGGAATACTATCAACTACTGTCCGGCCGAAGCGACAGCGATGCAGGCCGGTTACTGCTCACACGAGCAGGCTATGAGCCGACGAAGGATCATCTCACCAACGCCTGTCAGGAGAAGACGAGGGCCTATCTGGCGCGATTTCTGGATGAACTCAGGATCGAGAAGTCCATTTCATCCTGGATACGTAACACTCCTGATTACTTACATATCGGTGTCGTAACTTCAAGCGGAGAACACGAGGTCGCACCCGTCCTGGTCAAATGCGGGATTTACACCTCATTAAGCCTTTCGGTTTACGGCAATGATGTACAAAACCTGAAGCCGCACCCCGAACCCTATCTGCTGGCGATCCAACGCGCCACGAAGGCTGCGCAGACACAGGGGGAACGGGTCATCAAGAAAGAGCAATGTTTGGCGTTTGAAGATTCCGAAGCCGGCATCAGCTCCGCTGTCGCCGCCGGGCTGCGTGTGGTCGAGGTCGTCTCACCGGACAACGTATGGGGAATCCTGCGAAAGGAGGGCTTGGCCGGCTAGAAGGGAAGGGCTGGTCCGCTTGTTTACGACGTCGTATAAGATATATTATGTAAAGTATTTTCTGGATTGGCATGAGCTGGCACTGGCCGTTTCCGGATCCCCTAGCGGAAGAGATCCTCGATGCTGCCTGCCAAATCAGTACTCATGGGCGCACTCGACAGGTTCGCGACGACCGCCACAATAAGGCCATTGTCCCGGTTTAGAGTTAACATCGTCCGGCCGCCTACCGAGCCTCCGCCGTGCGAGACAATTCGTTCGCCGTGATCATTGCTAAACGACCTCCAGCCGATGCCGTAGTCCGTCCCCGTGCCATCGGGAAGCGTCTGCGAGGCGAAGAGAAGCTCGAGGGTTTCGGCTTGCAGGTAACCGGGCGCCATATGCCCGTTGGCAAACCGCAGCAGGTCCTCCGGTGTCGACAGAAAGCCTCCTCCCGCCCACTTGTAGCTGTTGTCGACGTAGGGAGCATTCACAACTTCACCTTCATCATCGAGCACGTAGAACCGGGTACGGTTGGCGACAATGGGCCGGTTCCTGTCGGCAACGGTATGATCCATCTCCAGGGTGTCAAAAACCTCGCGCTGCATGAAATCCAGGAATGATTCCCCGCTGGCGCCTTCCACCACAGCACTGATCAGATTCCAGGCATAGGAGGAATAGAAGTATTCCGTGCCCGGCTCGTGGATCAGCGGATCGTTCTCGAAGATCGCCAGTCCGGACAGCACATCGGGATAGTTGACAGCGGAAAAAAACTCGTCGCCCTGGTAGTGGCGTATTCCGCCCAGATGACCGGCGAGTTGCCGGGTCGTGACCGGCCATCTCTTTTCGGGAAAGGATGGCACGTAGTCCTGAACCGGGGCGTCAAGATCCAGGGAACTCCTTTCCACCAGTACCCCAAGCGCCGCCGCCGTAATCGGTTTCGAAACGCTCCCGATGCGGAAGCCCGTCAGAGGGGTGACATTCACATGATGAGTAAGATCAGAATATCCAAAGCCTTCTGACCATAGGACTTGAGATCCTTTGGCGACCGCCACGGACAACCCGGGAATTGATTCCTGCTCCATAACCGACCGAACGATGCCGCGTGCCGACTCGATGGCTGCGGAGTGTTCGGGCGCCGTGTGCCCGACCGACGTGACTTCGGTTGTCTGGTCAGAGGTCTGGACACCTTCCCCGCAGGCGACGGCCAGCAAGGCCACTAAGACAACGACAACGGCGGATATCCTCTCGCGATTTGGTCCATGCATTTCGATCACCTCGGCAAAAGGCGGCGCAGTACGAATCCGATATTCACCGGACGTTCGGCAAGCCGGCGGATATACCAGGGGAACCAGTGTACCCAATAGCCGATGAGCACGCGGATACCCTTGTCCTCGCGTGCCAGGCGCCGCTGTTCCCTGTCGGTGATCCCGTAGAGCATCTGGTACTCATAGGCATCCGACACCACACCGTTGGCGTCGGCCCACACATCGATCCGATGAATCAGGCTGGCGGCGTGAGTCGCCAGTCCGACTCGAACTCCCGCTGCACGAGCATCCGGACTAACTGGTCGAAGAACGCCTGGTCAACGTCCGCCTTGACCGGCAGCACGACCTCCGGAGGCTCGGCGTAAGCACCCTTCATCAGCCGGACCGCTGATCCGATGGAGATCGGTGGGAGTGCGGTACAGGTACGATTGAAGGCAAATCCCGGACATGGGGTGATCGTCCCGAATGGCGCGGTAAAGATCGAGGGTGGGATCGACGTAGTGGCTGTATTCCATGTCCAGCCAGACCCTCAGCTGTCCGAAGGCCTGTACGAGCGACTGGTAGACCGTGCCGCCCTCGGTTTTCAGGTCCAGGAGCACTCGTATCTGAAGCATCCCGACCGTATAGTCCGGAAGCAAAACGAGGGATGCCGTCAATCGATTCCCAAACAGCCGATCGTTTCCCAGGCGGATTCGGGCGCTCTTTCGCGTTGAAGCACAGCCATTCCTCCATGTGCCGCAGCAGCTACCGTCTCAGGGTTCTCAAACTCACTCTGAGACCACTTTTGCGTGAAGGGGATTCTGCGGCTCCTGACTCGGAGAACCGTTAACAGTTCTCAATTCATGCCCTGAACGCTCACTGTCGATAAAGCAGATTGCTACTCAGGTGATAGCAAGCCGGTGGAGCCGGATCTTGCCTTGCCCTTCCTCGACGCACCAATGGGCGGCAAGAAACTCGCCGTCTCCAAGCGGCAACAATGACGGCTGGCCGAAACGCAGCGATTTGAACATCTCCGCCGAGGTCTGTCCTTGTCTGGTCTGTGCGTCCACGTCTTTTCCGTAGATCACGCGTTCCGTCAAGACACGCCAGTTGTTCCGCGCGAAGTCCACGATGCGAACGCAGATTCCGATCTCTACGCCGCGATGGGCATGAATCGTGAGCAAGCAGTCATCACCGAGCCAAGTCAAGTTTGAGGCCTGGCCCATGACTCGGGTATCGATCGGCTCTGACCACGTGCGACCGCCGTCTTCGGACACCACAACGTGATTCGGGTAGTGACGATCCGTCGCTTGATCGTAGGCCCAGACCAGCGCGACAAGACGTCCGTCCTGCATCTCGGCGAGGCGGGGCTCGAAGGGCGTCAAGTTCCCTTCCTCGGTGCGAAAGAATACCGTGCCGTCATTCCAGGCCTTGCCCCGATCGACGCTTCGCAACAGGACGCCGATTTGCCCCGACGGATTCGATCCGTCAGGCATCTTGTACAGCGCCCCTACGGCGACCAGGTCACCTGAGCGAAGCTGCACGGCCGGGCCCGACAGTTCATACAACTCCGGCCGATTCCTGGAAATCTCCTCCGGGACCGACCATGTCCTCCCTTCGTCGGTCGAGAACGAAACGACATCTTGACCGGGAAGAATACCGCCCGTTTCCGAGATGCTGATCGACTGCTCGGGATCATCACGATGGAAGCGATAACCCATCGCCAGCAGCGAGCCATCGGCCAGCAAGGTGGGCTTCAGACAGTCGCTCATCCTGTTCGGAAGTGCGGCGGCGTCATACAGCCTGCCCTCGAGCGACCAGGTTCGACCGGCATCCTTCGAACGCGACAGGTAAGTCGTTCCGTCAGCCGACTCGAACGCCTCTGCGATCATCAGCGTCGCGAGCAGATCACCGGAAGGCAGTTTCACCAAGCCCGGGAAGTAAGCCTGGCGACTGCGCACGTGCGGTTTGGGATTGGAGTAAAGGACGTGTCCTTCGACGTATCGAATCTCCGGCATCAATCATTCCCACCACGCGAGTACGTGAGGCCGCGCAACTTGTCCTCGCGCGGCGGCTCCGTCATGGTGCTGACCGCCCAGGACACCACCAGACCGAGCACAAAAGACGCCGGCACGACCCACAGGAACGACACACTCTGCTCCAGCCCGAACCACTCGCGGCCGAAGCAAACGTACAGGCTGACGGCAGTACCAGCAGTGAAGCCTGCCAGCGCGGCTGTCTTCCCTGCCCTGCGGAACAGAATCCCCGCGAAGAACAACACGCCGATCGGCCCGACAAAGATGTGGTTGATCCGGCCCGTCAACTCCACCAAATTCCAGTCTGAGGTTTGCATCGCAAGCGTGATCAAGCATGCCATCCCGACACCGGCCAACCCCGCCACGACCCCGCTGCATCGATCGAACCACAAAGACTCGCCCGCCGCTGCCGAGTTGTTCAGAAAGTCGCTTCTGACAACACTCGATATCGAATTAATACCCGAGCTCAGGCTTGACATCGCCGCCGCCAGCAACGCAGCTACGAGCAAGCCCGAAACACCCGACGGCAAGACTTGCACGATGAATCGCGGCATGAGCTTGTCCGCTTCCGGCGCAACCTGCTCCTGGAACGCCTGCATCGGCAGGCCCGACTCATCGGCGTAATAGGCGAACAGCGCGAGCCCGCAGACAGCCAGGAAGAACAAGAGCGTCACCGTCGCCCCCGCGTACATCCAAAGCGAGCGCCGCGCTTCATTGAGTGACGGCGTGCTCAACAGTCGCTGAACCGCTACCTGGTCGGAGGCCTGCGTACAAATGTTCCAGAAAAACTGTCCCATCACCGCTCCGAACAAAGTAATGCGCACCATGGGGTCCCAACTGAAGGCTTGGATCTCCGCCCGTCCCGCTTGCGAGAAAGAGTTCCACCAATCGATCGGTCCCTGCCCGAGAGTCACACCGATGAAGACCGGGATCGTCACGGCACCGCCGAAAAGAATCAGTAATTGCAGGTTGTCCGTCCAGATGACCGTCTGGAGGCCGCCGGCGCTCGTGTAGAAGGTCGTGATCAACCCGATGATCAAGATCGTTGCGTAGATGTCCCAACCGGTGACCTCGACCATCGCGAAGCTCGCCGTGTAGATGATCAAACCCATCCAGAGCAGTGTGCGAACCAGGAAGATCGACCCGGTCAGCGTGCGTATCTGAGCGTCGAAGCGCCGCTCCAAGTACTCGTACACACTGGTGATCGGCAGGCGTTTGATCGCTGGCAGCAGCGTGGAATTCATCAGAGGCACAACGAGCGGAACTCCCAGCACGCCCGCGAAGAACCCGAAGCCGTAGCGAATCATCTCTCCAGGAAGACTGAGATAGCTGATGCTCGAAAGCAGCGTGGCCAGAATGCTCCCGCCGGCGAGGAGCCAGTGGGTTCGACGGCCACCGAGGAAGTACTCATCCCGGGACGTCTGGCGTTTGGAGAAGTACAGGCCGATGGCTGCCATTCCCAGCAAGTACGCAACGATGACGAGGAAGTCGAGAGTAGTGAGGCTCATGGTTCGGGTCTGAAGATTTTAACCTACCTTCTCCCCGTCTGACGGCTCAGAAGCGTTCGATGTGCAAAACCATCGCCGCCCAATGAGCAAGAGGAAGAATCAGACTTGCGCCTACGGCCGACGGCACAAGGTCGGATTCCGTGCAAAGAGCGCCTGGACATGCTCCCGGATGTAGTCAGGGCGCCGCCCGTTCGCTCCGTTTTGACGCACTGGCCCCACCGTGCTCAGACTTCCCTGCCCTGATTTCCACCGGAACACGTGAATGCCACCCATGAATCATGCCGCAGGTGACTTACCCGCGCGGTCCGCTTAGGGCTATCATAGGCATCGAAGTTCTCGTGTTCGAAACCGCTCGAAGGGGATTCCCATGCAGCGACGACAGTTTCTTCTCAACTCTCTAGCCACCGCCACAGCCCTTTCCGCAGCCACCCCAAGTACCCGCCTGGCAACCCCTGACGAGTCCCGTCAACGGAAGAAACTACGGGTCGGGATCATTGGCTGCGGCCGTATGGGTCAATATTTCACTGAAGTCTATCGCGCCCTCCCCGACACCGAACTTGTCGCTATCGCCGAGTGGAATGACGCGCGACGTGAAATCGTCGGCAAGCGCTTTGGTGTCAAGGCCCTCTTCAAAGACGTCAACGCGATGCTCCGCGAAGTCGTCCCGGACATCGCCGCCGTCATCACACCCACGAAGTTCATGAAAGAAGCCGTCATTGCCTGCGCCGAGGCCGGCGTCAAAGGAGTTTCAACCGACAAGCCCATCGCCGCGCGCCTGTCCGATGCGGACGCCATGGTCGACGCCTGCGAGAAGCGGAACGTCGTTTTCGCCGGCGGCAATCTGCAACGCGCCATGTGGGAAGTCCAGCACGCGGGCAGACGCCTCAGAAACGGGGACTACGGACCCGTGAAAGGCGCAGTCGTACATCGTTTTGGCGGCGAGATCTCCGGCGGCGGCTGTCAACACCTCTCCGTTCTTCGCCTCTTCACCGGAGCGGAAGTCGAGGAAGTCATGGCCTGGGGACAACCCGCCGAAGCCCTCGATCAAGAAACCGACGAAGGCCTTGAAATCAACGGATTCTTCCGCATGACCAGCGGCATCGACTGTCAGGTCTTCGGCCAAGAAACTCCCTATCGCGGTGTTGACGCCTGGACGGACAGCACGCTCGTCCGCTGGGACTGGGCTCCACCCGACATTCACGAGAGTTCCGGCTCGGGAGCCCGAAAAAAGATCGCCGCGAACTACCCGCCCTTCCCCTGGCGCTACATCCTCGATCGTCCCTCGCTGCGTCTGACAGACAACTACCTAGTCAGCTCCATCCGATCATTTGTCGATGCCGTGGCGACCGGGAGTGATCTCTTCATCTCCGGACACGACCTGCGCCAAGCACTGGAGATCGCCATCGCGTCGAAGCTCTCCGCCCAGCTTGGCAATCAACCGGTCAAGCTGCCTCTCGAAGATCGCTCGCTGGCGCTCTACCCGCGCCCTTACCGCTGGCTCGGCGGCGACGTCACCGGCAGGCCGCAATCCGAAGACGAAGCGTCGGGAAAGAAGCCTCAGGCATGACCCAATTTCGAATTCGCTCCGCCACGTCACAACTTCTCACCCTCGCCCTCTGTCTACTGGCCGCGGCATGGGTCCACCCACCCCAGGCGCTCGCCAACCAGCAAGCGCAGGTGGTCAAGATCGAACGTCTCACCCACAACGTCAAGCGCATTCGTTTCAAGGCAGCAAACGACGACTTCACTTTCCAGGCAGGCCAATTCATCCTGCTCAAGCTGCCCGATGCCTATTTGAGGGCATTCAACAAGAGTCACGGCACCGAACACACCAGCGTTTCCCGCCCCTACTCGTTCGCATCCGCACCGAGCGAAGCGCCGTATTTCGACCTCATCGTCAAGCACTACCCTGCGCCACCGGGCAAGGATGTCCCGCCGGGCCTGGCGTCCACCTTTATCCATCAGCACTTGCGCCCAAGCAATACCGTCACCTTCAGCGACCCTGTCGGCAGCCTCTACATGCCGAACGACTCCACCGACCCGATCATTCTCGTCGCGGGCGGCGTTGGCGCGAGCCCCTTCATCGGACTACTCAAGCACTGGTTCGATCAAGGGCTCGACCGGCAGCGAGAAATCCATTTCTTCTTCGGAGTGCGATCCAAGCACGACTTTTTCTTGCTGGGCGACCTCGCCGACTGGTCCCGCCGCAGGAAAAACTTCAAGTACATTCTGGCGCTCTCCCACCCCGATCCCGCCGACGAATGGAAGGGCGAAAGCGGTTACATCAACACCGTTCTCGACCGCCACTTCCCATCGCCCCTGAGGGCCGACGTTTACCTGGCCGGGGCGCCCATCATGATTCGTGAAACGGTGAAGGTACTCCACACCAAGCAAGTACCGGATACCCGCATTCATCACGATCCCATCAAGGTCCAGTAATTCGCACAGCGCGAGGCAGGGTCACGCCGCGGTCAGCCCCGCGCCGTCAGCCGGAGCGCCCGTTTACGTGCAGTAAACAGCCGAGTACACTGGCATTGTCAAGGCGCGTCCGCGCCTGGAGGTGTCCCATGATCCGACGCAACTTCCTGAAAGCCGGCCTCAGCGCGAGCGCCGCCGCCGCAAGCTCATCAACAGCCACCTCGGCCGGAACGGAAAAGGCGAGAAAAAAACCGAACCTTCTCTTCTATCACGACGGCAGACATCCCCTGATCTACATGTATGAGCCGCCGATGCAGAAGGAACAATACGAAGCCGCCGTCGATGAACTTGCGGGAACTCCCATTGAAGCCCTCATGTTCTGCCTGGGAGACGGACGCACCGTCCTGCACGACACGAAGGTCGGCGAACTCTGGGGACACAACGTCGACAAATGGCCGCACCTCATCTTCCGGCGCGCCCACCAAAACGCCAAACACCTCATCGACACCGGCAACGATCCTCTGCGCGTCGTCTGCGACCGGGCGCACGAGAAAGGGTTGCTCTTCTACCCTACCCTGCTTGTCCAACAGGGAACCCGCGACCGGTCTGTGGATGTACGCGGCTCCGACTTCCGCTTCAACAACCGACATCTCGAAATCGGCGCGCGCGGCGACGTCGATCCCGACCACCCCTGTTCCTCATGCCTCGACTTCAAGCATGCCGAGGTCCGCGACGAACGCCTGGCTCTCATTCAAGAGACGGTCCATCGTTATCCCATCGACGGCTTCGAGCTCCAACTCAACTATCAAGCCTCTTACTTCCATCCATCCGAGATTGCTGACGGCCGCGAGATCATGACCGATTGGATTCGCCGCGTCCGCGACCTACTCGACGAGAGCGGCCCCGATCGTGAACTGGTCATCCGCATTCCGGCTGATATCGATGCCTGCCATTCCGTAGGTCTGGACGTGCGCCGCTGGATCGCGGATGGGCTAGTGGACGTGGTTGTCGGTGAGACCTTCGGAGGCCCTGAACTCCTCAGCCACACGAGCGACCTGCGACCCCTCGTCGAAGCCGCCGAAGGCGCAGCGACCCGAGTCCACGCCGCGCTCCACGCTCTCGTCGATTCCGACCGCCTGCACAATGCAACCAACGAGATGCTCCGCGCGGCCGCCTCGAACTATTGGGCCCAGGGCGTCGACGGCTTCTATCTTGCATATTGGTTCGGATATTGGCCCTACAAAGCGCCGTTCTACGAGATCCTCCGCGAGATTCCCCATCCCGACATCATGGCGCCCAAGGACAAGACCTACTACATCCCCACCATGACCGGGCGCTATCCCGAGCCGCGTCTCGAGCCCGGACTGACGATGCAGATGCCGGCCGATCTCCACGTCAACCAGCCGGTGCGCCTCGAACTGCCCATCAGCGACGATCTGCCTCGCTGGGACCGGACGGGCCGTGTACACCAAGTCCTGCTGCGTTTCCGCGTCATGAACACGACCGAACTTGACCGCCTCGAATTCAAGCTCAACGGCAAACCGCTCCCGGACCGTCTCCTGCGCACCCTCAACGAGATGTACCGCATGAGCGCCCCCCGCTACCGCACCGGCTCCGGTTACTGGTTCATCTTCAAGCTCGACCGCGACCACTGGCCTCTGCAAGGAAAAAACAAGCTTGAAGTCTCCCTCACCAGACGAGACCCCGATGTCATACCTCAGGTCTTCCTGCGTGACGTCGAGATGGAAATCCAATACCTGCTCGGGAAGAACTTTCACCGAGGTCAAGACAGAGACCTGGGCCCGTATGAGCACTCCGGATTCTGATGGCTCCTCCTCAACGGATAAGTGGACCTAGTGAGTGCCTGCATCAACCTGTTTCTGGGTCGCCCATAGCCCTCGTCTACCGAAAGTAAACCTTAAGTAACTTCTTATAAGTAGCTAACACAATATAAAGTTATTCTCACCGGGTCCCCAGGTTAACCACGAGCCGACAGTAGAGCGCCCCCGGTAGGGTCGAGACAGTCATCAGCATCAACTTGGTCCTGGATCAGAGCGGCGTCTCTCAGTCCCAAGTGCGTCATCGGCCAAGATGGACCAGAGACAACAGAATTTGTCCTGTGTCTCACCAGCTAAAGAGTGCCTTCGGTAACTTGAGCTGCAGTGAACAAATGACGCGTATGGACACACATAGTCAATACATGCGGGATCGCACAGATAGTGAGCTCGTGGCTGAAACACAACAGGGCAATCGTGAGGCACTCGGGGAACTCTTCTCACGCTACTGGCGGGCGTCACGTGCAACAGCCTTCGGAGTGACTGGAGACCTCTCGTTGGCCGAAGATGCGGCTGCCGAAGCGTTCCGCCAGACGCTGGTGAGCATCCATTCCCTGCGCAACCCCGATCGATTCGCGCCTTGGCTGAGAACGATTGTGATGCGCAAAGCCCGGGTCCTTCAAACCCGTCGGCAGACCGAAAGTTTGTTCACCGAGGCGATGCCTGATCCCGGGTGTGGAGCAGACGACGAACTGGCAGAGCTTCATTTGGCAGTTGTCGTCCAACGCGCCGTTTCGGAGCTACCGGACCGCCTGCGAGAAGTGGTGTCGTTGTTCTATTTCGAAGGGTATGGTCCAACGGCTGCCGCCCGATTCCTGGACATTCCGGACGGCACTTTCCGACGCCGAATGCACGAGGGCCGCAAGTGGCTCCGCAAAGCTGTCGAACGCATCTTGCAGGAAGGAGCTTTCGTGAACGAAGAACAGAACCGGAAGATCGGGCGGCTCAGAAAATTGATCGACAATCTGGACGACGCTGACGACGAGTCGTTCTATCAGGTAGTAAGGGAATCACTTGCCCTTCGCCCGGCACCAAATGAATTAATCGACCTGTTCCACTCGAAACCTCAATTGGAAGAGGTTTCTCAAGAGTCCATCGCCGCCAGAACGGAATTCGGGGACCAAGTCCGGAAACTGGCGCAACGGTTCACGGGTCCTTCGGCTCGTGCATCGGACCCCGGTCATCCCGTGGGCAGGGTGGTGGTGCTTGTTCGGCAGGTGCTGCCCGACTTTCGAACCTGGGCACCTGACGTTGGAAAAGCGCTGGCAGGAGTCACAGCGAAAGCTGGAGGTCTCGAACACTTCACAACGCTCAGACCTCCCGGTTTTGCCGAGGGACGGCCAAGCACCTTTCTGCGTGTGACGCAAGCTTTCGTGACTTGGAGCGCAGGAGGAGCGGAGAGAACGACGTATCAACTCCTCAAGGACAGTGCGGACTCACATACGTTTCGAGCGGGTCTTCAGGACGCACGAATCAGCGATGTCCTCGATCTGACCTGGATGGTCGCCAGCCCTCTCGAGTTGCGTTCGGTACAGGAATTGCTGGAGCGACTGATCGCTGAAGTGCTGCCCGGTACGCTTGTGCGATTCAGCAGCTATGATGAGCCGCGCTACCGTTCCGCCTTGCAGCTTCGGATTGCCGAGATGCCTGCACCCGCCGCGACGGGGGGCGTGCTGGCCGAATGGTCGGGTCGTCCACGTGGGGTCGAGGCGGCTCATCTGCGCATCTTTCTCGAGCCGTGGGCGAGGGTGACATCGGGTCAGTTGATCGAGCCTCAATCGATGGAAAACGCCATTCGGATATTCGAGGAATAACTGCGTCCCGTTGGCAACTCCCTCGCTGCGCTTCGCCCGGCATGGCGTCCGCTGGTGAGAGCCCAGGCGATGTGGAGGCCGTGACTCCACAGGATCAGACCGCCCATTCCGTTCGAGCCCGCGGCGTAGAGGCCGGGGACCACCTTCCCTTCGTCATCGAGCGCTTGCATCGCCTGGTTGATGCGAACTCCTCCTTCGGTCGTCACGATCCAGCTTTTCGCGGGGCCGAGGGCGTAGTAGGGAGGTTTGTCGACAGGCGCGCCTGAGCCGACGCGGCCGAAGCGGTCCGCAACGCCCTGCGTGACGGCCTGGTTGTAATGGGCGAGCGTGACGTCGAGAGCTTTCGAGTCGACACCGATCCGTGCGGCCAAGTCCGCAACGGCCGGCGCCTCGTGATAGAGGTCCGGGCGAAGACGACGGAAATCGTGGATGTAGGCATAGCCGATTTCCGGGGCCGTGGAGATGAAGTTGGGCCATCCTCCGAACAGCCGAGCCACTCTCTGGTCAAAAATCAAATAGGCCATCCTACCCGGTTGCTTGGGGATCGCCATCGCAGGATTCCGCGTCTCGTCAACGAAACGTTCGCCGTCACGGTTGACGAGAAGCGCTCCGCTCTCGTACAGAGTGTCTTCCGGATGCTGCCAAGTGAACAGCAACTGCCTGGCATGCGCGTGGAGCGCCTCCGGCCCCAAGTCGTCCAGTTCCCGGGATGCCGATCCAGCGCCCGAGGCGGATGCCGGCAGCAACTGGCGAAACGGATCACCGGGCGGCGGCACGAAGCGGATCTCGGGGCCGTAGATCACGTCCATGTTCACCAGCGCCGCCCCGGCATCACGAGCCAAGCGATGGCCGTCGCCGGCCGAATGGGGGTTGATGCCCTCGATCGCGGCAGTCTCCGAGCTCAGGAACTCGTTCTTCACAGCGAGGCCACTGGAATAATCACCGGCCGCCAGGACGACGCCACGACGGGCGTAGATGGCAGTCGTCTCGCCCGACGAGTCTCGGGACGCCACACCGGCGACTCGGCCGGTTTCATCCAGGATGAGGCGGGTTGCCGCATGGCCCGCAAGAATCTCAACACCCTGGAGTATGGCTTGCCGTTGCAGCCTGAAGATGTAGATCTTCGCGTTAGGAACCACGTTGTGCATGCGGGGCAAGCGATTCGGCGGTTCGGGATGAGGGCCCGTGAACTCCACACCCATTGCGAGCAGCCACTCGAGCGTGTCAGCCGCGTTCCCGGCAAGCCAGGCGCGCAGAGACGTGTTGTTTTTCGATTCCCGTTGCGGAGCAAACCTGGCAATGTCTTGCCGGTGCCAAGCCGTGCGGTCTTCAACGGAAGCGGCGTGTTGCAGAGAGGTGCAAGCTGCGGTGAAGGAGCCGACGGCAATGCCCGTCGTGCCACCGAGTTGAGGCCGCTTTTCCAGGAGAGTTACCGCCACCCCATGACTGGATGCCTCCACCGCCGCCGCCAGACCGCTGCCGCCACCCCCGACGACGATGACATCGGTCTCACGATGCGGCGTGTGTCGTCTCATGCCTCTCAATGGTAGAGGGTTCGGACCAATCCGACAGCGGTTGTTCGAGCGGACTCTCAGCAGCTTCCGAGCAAAGCAGCCGCAGTTTCCCAGGAATGGCTCTGGATCATACCGCCCCGCGACAAGGCGCCGGCCAGTTGCCTCAATCGCGCGGGCATTGCCGCGACGAGAACGCGATGAAGAGGAAGCCAGAGCTTGGCTGTTTCAGACCGATATAGTTTGGGTTCTACTTCAGGCTATTATTATAATAATCACAAATAAAAAGACTTAATATTTATTTTATAAACCAGGGTAAGGTTGGTGTCTCGACGCAGACAGCGAGGATCAGGGGCAACAGCGGCTGCCTCCGGCTCACCGCCCAAAGATGATTTTTTCGCGCTGGAACAGCCGTGTCGTCACCGCCACACAAGCCAGTCCGCTCAAAGTTACCGTCACCCCTGCACCCAAGGACACCAGCAAAGAGCCCGGCTCTCCCCGCATCGCTTCCGTGATCAGCAGATGCTGTCCCAGAAGAGGAATCATCGCAAGCCACGGCTGCGGATCGATCGGCGAAAACATCATCACGAAGGCCGGCAACATCGGAACGAAGATCAGGAAGGACACATAGGTCTGCGCTTCCTTGTACGACCGCGCGAAGCTGGCCACCAATATCTGCAGCCCGGAGGCCAGAAAAGCCAACGGGATCACCGCCGCCAACAAAGCGCCAACGTCTCCCGCATCAAGCTGGAATCGCATCCCGAGACTTTCCAGCGGCGCCCGCTCCATTGCTTGCTGAAGTAGTACGAACGTCAGCAGCACACTTACCCAAGCGAATACCACCGACGCCAACCACTTGCCTGCGACGATCGACTTCCGCGGCGCCGGATTGACCAACAGCGGCTCCAGCGACCCACGCTCCCTCTCGCCCGCGGTCGTGTCAATCGCAATGTTCATCCCTCCCACAAATGTGGCCAAAACCAGAAACATCGGCAGGAACGCCATCACCATCGCCGCGCGCTGCTGAGCGCTCGATACGTCCACCTCATCAATCCGAATCGGAGCCGCCACAGCCGGACTCACGCCGCGCGCAACAAGACGCAACATCCCGATCTGCCCGCTGTAGGAGGAGAGCAACCTGCGCGCACGTCGAACAAACACCCCGGCGTCATCATCCGAGCGATCGATCACCAGCTCGACTTCAACCGCCTTCGACTGCGCAAAAAGCTCGTTGTAGTCCTCCGGGATAACGATCACAAACTTCACATCACCGTCACGCACCGCGGTGTACGGGTCCTGCGGTCCGTCCACGACTTCCACGCCGCGCTGCTGCTTCAGCCAATCCACCAGCGTCTCGGCGTGACGGGCTCCAACAATCGGCAGCTCGATGTCATCCGCCTGGCGCCTCTTTTCCGCGATGAAGTTGAGCATCAAAACAATCATCAGGGGCCACATCAGCGGCGGAATCAACGCCGACATCACCGAGCGGCGGTCACGGATTCCATCCACCAACTCCTTGCGGAGCACGGCCCATACCGGCCTCCACAGCGGCCTCATACCGTCACCTCATCGATACCCGTCAACGTCACGAAAACGTCTTCGAGGTTCTCGTGCCCCGTCTGCGCACGGAGTTCCCCAGGCGTGCCCTGGGCCGCAACCCGGCCCGTGGACAGAATTACGATCGTGTCGCACAACGCCGAAACCTCCTGCATGATGTGGCTCGAAAACAGCACGCACTTGCCCTCGTCGCGGAGCCGCCGGATCAACCTGCGCATCGCCCGCGTGCTCATGACGTCCAACCCATTCGTCGGCTCATCGAGCAGCACATTGCGTGGACCGTGCACCAATGCCCGCGCCAGCGACACCTTTGCCCGCTCACCTTGCGAAAAACCGCTCACCCGGCGATCGGCGATGGCAGACATCTCGAGCATGTCGATCAGGGCATCGATGCGCTTCTCCAAATCCGCTCCGTTCAGTCCGTGCAAACGGCCCGCATAGCGAGCATGTTCGCGAGTCGTAAGACGCGGATACAAACCACGCATATCCGGCAGCACGCCGATTTGCGCCTGCGCCGCGAGCGGGTCTTGCGAGACATCCACCGCATCGATCCTCAACTCGCCTCCGTCCGGCTTGATCAGCCCGTAGACCATCCGCAGAGTCGTCGTCTTCCCTGCCCCGTTCGGCCCCAGCAAGCCCGTCACCTGACCGTCGCGGGCAGCGAACGACACGTCCTCGACGGCAGCCACATCGCCAAAATGCTTACGAATCCCACGGACCTCGATCATTCCCCCGCCTCCGCCACCGGACCTGCATTGGTCAGAAAGAAAGGCGGCCGCCGGTGCCTTTCCACGCAGGACGCATCGAGGTCCTCCGCCGTTCCCTCGTCAATGAATTCCGCGATCAGATTCGGAACACAGCCCATCGGCGTCGTTCCGTGCCCGATACCCGGCACTACGACATGCCGGGAGTTCGGCAGTGTCCCGGCGGCCTGATCGCCCCAATGAGGCGGCGTTACCGGGTCCAGCTCGCCCGACAGAACCAACACCGGCACATCGGACTCGACAGAATCGTGATAAGCCTCATCCATGTTCGCCGCCGGCCACACCTCGCATGCCTCCACCCAGGCCGTGTAAGCGGCCGTCCCCAGGAACGTCCCCGCCGCCGCCTCTTCCGCTTCCGCCTTCTCGATCCAAGGCAGATCCTCCGCACAGAGAACCGAGAAAAACATCCCGAGGCTCATTTGCGCCTGCACCCTCTCATTCAGCGACACCAGCGCCATGAACCCCTGAAAGTCGTCCTCCTCCGCCCTTTCGATCAACAACGGGAGCAGCGCACTCAGTTCCGGAGAGTACAGCGCGCCCATCAGGATCCCGCTTACCAACTCACGACGAAGCGTGACTTCCGCTTCCTCGCCGGTGCGCGCATGCCGCAGGGTCACTTCGCGCGGCGCGGCGTCAAGACGAGCCCACAACCGCTCGAACCGCGACCGAATCTCCGGGAAACGCATATTGCATTCCGCATCCGACTCGCAGCTCTTCAGCATCAGGTCCAGAGCGCGCTGTCCGGCGGCCGGGAACGCCAGGGGCAAGCGCATCCCCGGCGGCGCAACCCCATCCAGCACAACGCTCCGCACGGTCTCGCCATGCCGGCGCAAATAAACGAGCGCCGCGCGCGTCCCGTACGATGCGCCCCACAGATTGATCTTGCCGTACGCCAACTCCTCCCGCACCTGGTTCAGATCGTCCATTGCGACCGGGGTCGTGTAGAAGCGCGTGTCCGCATCGAAACCATCGAGGCAGGCTTTCAGATCTTCGATCGGAAACTTGACGCGACTCAGGGCGGACAGGTCGTCTTCATCGAACGAGCATGTCAGCGGGTTCGAATCCCCGGTCCCGCGTTGATCGACGAACACGACATCCCGCGTTTCCTGGACCCCCTCGAAGAACCTCATCAGGGTCTCGGACATCGCCGCCGCCGCCTGACCCGGCCCGCCCACCAGAACGAACAAGGGGTCCGGGGCCGGGTCGCGTTGATATGCGGGAAAAACGACCACCTTCAGACCGATCTTGCGGCCACTGCCGGCAGCGCGATCTTCGAACACCTCGATCGTCGCGCACATCGCGTCGACCGGACCGTTCCGGGGGGAGCAGTTTTCCAGAACCGAGGCCGCCGCGGGCTCCTCCGTCCCACCGCTACAGCCGACCAGAAGAACCGAGGCGACCAGCGCACTCAGAATGCCGGTACGTCTTCGCTCAAGGGAAATCATCACTCATCATCCTATACGTGACGGAAAAACCTCAAACCATCGAGGAAACATGTCAATGCAATGTGGAACGTTGCCCTGTTGGCGCCATCCAGAACATTCTCCTTTCTCGGCATGGGTTCATTTTTCTTTCGTCGCAGCGGAGGCAGCGCGGAGGCGGCGGGAGCGGCGGCGGACGGCACGCACGGCTGGCTGGACGGCGGCAAAGTCCGTGATTCGTGTTTCATGTCTTGTGATTCGTGAAAACCTTTAAAGCAGTGGTTTGTGATTAGCGGCTGGTGAAAGCCTGGAAAGCCCTGATTCATGACCCGCATGGACTGCGCCTCGACAGATGGAAACCCGGCGCAACCCGGCACATCCATCCGTCAACAGCTTGCCGTATCCGGTGCTGTAGTAGGCTGATGAGCAGCGCTTTCTCAACCGTGCCCGCCATACGCCCCATCGACGCGGTCTGGCTCATCTTTCTCGCCGCCCTTGCCGCCGTCGGGCTTCTGCGCGAGACTCATTCCATCTACGAGTGGGTCGTCCTCATCGCGCTCGGCGTCATCCAGATGGTCGAAACGCGCCTTCCCGTCACCACGGACCGGCTGACCGCCACTCTCAGCGTCTCCGTCAAACTGGCCCTCTGCTATTGGCTGGTGGCTGCAACAGGCGGCATTGAAAGCAGCTACTACCTGATCTTTTTTCTACCCATCGTTTCCGCAGCCTCCCTGTTCGAACTCGGAGGGGTTCTCATCGCGACGACGGCTTCCGTCGCGCTCTATCTTTCTTTTCTGCTCTTCGTCGATTTCGAGACCTACTATCTGCTCCCCGAAGGCAAGCGTGAACTTGCCCTGCGCGTCCCGTTCTTCTTTCTCATCGCCATCGTCGTCAACCGCCTGGCTACCGAGAATCGCCGCCAGACCGAGCATCTCGCCGCCGCCAACCGCGAGCTGACCGAGGCCCAGGCAGAAGTGCGCCGCTCTGAAAGGCTCGCCGCTCTCGGTCAACTTTCCGCCGGCCTGGCGCACGAGATCCGCAATCCCCTGGGCGTCATCTCCGCCTCCGCCGAAGTCCTCGAACGCAACGTGAACGTCGAGAACGATGTTGCAAAAGAGATGGCCGGTTATATTCGCAGCGAGGTGAACCGCAGCAATTCGCTCGTCACGCGCTTCCTCGATTTCGCGAGACCGTCACAACTCGAGCGCGCCCAACACGATCTAAACGACGTGGTCCGTAACGCGGTCCGGCAGTTCGGCGAAGGATTGCAGAACGGGAAGCAGCACTGCGACGTCAGTCAAGACCTCGCCGAGTTGCCGCGCTTTTCTTTTGACGACACGCTCATTGGAAGCGCGATCGTCAATCTATTGGTGAACGGCAGCGATGCGATGCCCAACGGCGGCGCCATGGAAATTGCGACAAGACGCGACGGCTCAACGGCGATCGTCGAGATCAGCGACGGCGGCCAAGGCATCCCGGACGACCAGTTGGAAAGCATCTTCAACCCGTTCTTCACGACCAAGCCCCACGGCGTGGGGCTCGGGTTGGCGATTGTCTCGAAATCGATCGACGGTCATGGCGGGAAGATCTCCGTAAGGAGCAAACCGGGTGAAGGCTCGACTTTTCGCATCGAACTACCGATGGACATTCCGTCATGACCCGAAAGAAAATCCTCGTTGTCGAAGACGAGGCCAAGATGGTGCGCGTCCTGGAGATTCATCTCCAAAGCGCGGGCTATGAAGTCGTCAAAGCGGCCTCGGCCGAGCAAGGCCTTGCGATCCTTGCAAGCCCCCATACCGCTCCCGCATCGTTCTCCCTTGTCCTCACCGACCTGCGCCTGCCCGGCATTGACGGACTCGCGTTTCTCAAGAGAGTCGTCCGAGAAACACCGGCTCTGCCCATCATCGTCATGACAGCCTTCGGAAGCGTCGAGACCGCCGTCGAGGCCATGAAGGCCGGCGCCAGTGACTACGTTCTCAAACCCTTTGCGCTCGAAGACCTGATGATTACGATCGAGAAGGTTCTCGAGCTCCACGCCCTTCGGCACGAGAACAAGCGCCTGAAAGCCGAGCTTGGCCGCCGCTACGACTTCGAAGAGATCATCGGACGCAGCACCAGAATGGCCGAGGTCTTCGATGCCGCCGAGAGAGTCGCGCCAACCCGCTCCACCGTGCTGCTCGGCGGCGAGAGCGGAACGGGCAAGGGTCTGCTCGCGAGAGCGATCCATCACCACTCGCCACGATCCGAAGGCCCGTTCGTCAAAATCAACTGCTCGGCGCTGCCCGAGAACCTGATGGAGTCAGAGCTCTTCGGCTACGAGAAAGGCGCTTTCACGGGCGCGAGCCAATCGCACGCTGGCAAGTTCGAACAAGCCGACAAAGGCACCGTCTTCCTTGACGAAATCGGCGATGTCCCCTTGCCGATTCAGGTCAAGCTGTTGCGCGTGCTGCAAGAACGCGAGTTCGAACGACTCGGCGGTAAAAAGACCATCCATGTCGATGTGCGCATCATCGCCGCCACCAATCAAGACCTTCGAGCCGCGCTCGAACAAGGCACTTTCCGAGAAGACCTCTACTACCGCCTCAACGTCGTACCAATCAACCTGCCTCCGCTACGCGAGCGCAAAGAGGACATTCCTCACCTTGTCGACCACTTTCTCGAGAAGTTCGCCGCCGACACCGGCGGCGCGGCCCGCTCCATTTCCCCCAAAGCCTTGAACAAGATCACGGCCTATCACTGGCCCGGCAACGTCCGCGAACTGGAAAACATCATCGAGCGCAGCATGGTCCTGTCCCGCAACGATGTCATCCAGGGAGAGGACATTCAACTCGATACCCGCGCGGTCTCGACCTCCGCCACGGACGGCGTACCGTTCCTGCCCGACGGCATGACGATGGAACAGTACGAGCAGGAACTCATCCGGGAAGCTCTGCGCCGCACCGACGACAACAAGAGCCAGGCCGCCCGGCTTCTGGGCCTCACCCGCAACGCTCTGCGCTACCGCCTCTCGCAAATGGGCGTCGAACAGTCCTACTGAGCCTGGCAGCCCGCGGCAAAAGCCACGCAGGCGGCGTTACTCTCTCCAGGGCCGATTGCGTACCGCGTGGCCGCTCCAGGAACGCAGTACCACGCTCTCCGCGCCTCCGAGCGGGAGTGGCGCGCAACCCTTTGGGCGACGGACATTTGCAGTCGCCGGCTTTGTCGTTCGTCGGAGGAGATCACCCGGATCGCCATCCTCCTCACTTCGCGCCGCTAGCCTGCATTTCTCACCACCCGACGGTCGAAGCACGCCATACGGCCGCCAGGACTTCGTTGCGCTTGCTTGCCGTGCTCAACGTACTGTTCAAGTACGCCTGCGCGCGCCAAGCGGCTCGCGCCTCGTCCTGACGGCCCTCTCACGCACTTCGCCTCGCCATGTGGTGAGAAATGCAGGCTACTACAATGGGCCTTTCAAGGCTCACTCGTGCATCTTCGCCACTGGCTTCTGCTCGTCGTAACCCAGTCCGTGTGGTCCGGCAGCTACATTGCCATGAAGCTTGCAGGCCAGGAAATGCCGGTCGGCCTGATCGTCTTTCTCCGCTACGGCCTCGCCACGGCTCTGCTGCTCTGCGCCGCGCCCTGGAACGGCCTGCCCCGACTGCAACGCCGTGACTGGCTTCTCGTCATCGCCCTGGGCGCGCTCAACTTCACGCTCGCTCCCACACTCCAAATCACCGGACTCAAGCACACCCAAGCCATCGACGTCTCCGTCCTGATCGCGCTGGAACCGATGATGACCGTCGCTCTCGCCGCCCTGGCGCTGGGCGAGCGGCCGTCGAGCCTTACGCTGGGGGCATTGCTGCTCGGCACCTCCGGGATGCTGATTCTTTCGGGAGCCGGCTTTGCGGATATGGCCGCCGGCTCCTCGAACCGCCTGTTCGGCAACTCCCTGTTCACCATTTCGCTGCTGTGCGAGGCCGCCGTCACGGTAGGCGGAGCACGGCTCGCGTCGCGCTACGCACCCAGCCATTCCGTGCTCGGCATGAAGGCCGCCGGATTCCTGGCGGCGGCGGCTTTCTTCAGCCCGGTAATCCTATCCGCCGATCTTGGCGCCTTTTCCTGGAATGCGTGGGCCTCTGTCATCTACCTCGCCGTCCTCCCATCGGTCTTCGGCTACACCGTCTGGTACCGCGTCATCAAAGTCGTGCCGGTCAACCACGTCGCGCTGAGCCTCTTCGTCCAGCCCATCGTCGGAAGCGCAATCGGTTACACTTTCCTTGGCGAAACCATCGGCTACGAGACCGCCGCCGGTGCTTTCCTGGTTTGCGCCAGCCTGGCCTGGTGGCAATCCCGAAGCCTGAGAACCAAACCGCAGGCGTGACCCGAAGCACATCCCGGATAGAAAAGCTCATGCGACCCACACGACGAGACTTCCTGCATGCAGCCGCGGCAACCGCCGCGGCCGGAATCGCCTCTTTCAGCGGCCCCGAAGGCCTGCTCGCCGCCGCACGTGAAAAGGCCAAGCCGCTCCACCTCAAGATCACCGATCTCAAGACCTACATCGTCAGCCGCAGCGGCAAACCCAACAGTTCGAACTACGTCTTCGTTCGCATCTTCACGAACCAGGGCATCATCGGCACCGGCGAGGGCTCCGTCACCAGCAAGGCGAAAACCATGGCCGCCGCCATCGGGGAGCACAAACGACTGCTCGTCGGCCGTGACGCAACGGACATCGAGATGCATTGGCAGGCGATGTTCCGCTGGGCGCGCTGGCGCGGCGGTCCGATCCTCAACTCCGCCATCAGCGCCGTGGAGATCGCTCTTTGGGACATCCTTGGCCAAGCCCTCGGACAGCCGATTTACCTGCTGCTCGGCGGAAAAGCCCGCGAGCGAGTCCAAATGTATGTCCACGCCGGCGGAAGCAACGCCCAAGAGTACGCCCGAAACTGGAAGCAGATTCAGAATGAAGGTTGGACCGCCTGTAAAGGCGGTTTTCTCAGCACGCAGGGGGATCAAATCGACCGCGTCCGCTCTGTTCGCGACGGGATTGCCCGGCTCAAAGCCGTCCGTGAGGCTGTCGGACCCGACTTCCGAATCTGTATCGACGTCCACGGGAAGGCCACGCCCACCATGGCCGTCGATTTCTGCCGCCGCGCCGAGGAATACGCTCCCTACTTTGTCGAAGAGGCCACACAAATCGAAGACATCGACGAACTCGCCCACTTGCGCAGCAAGACCAATATCCCTCTGGCCACCGGCGAGCGTCTGTTCACGAAGTGGGGTTTTGCCGAGATTTGCAGCCGGCATCTGGTGGATTTCGTGCAACCGGATGTCGTGCACTGCGGCGGCATTTCCGAAATGAAGAAGATCGGCATCATCGCCGAAGCCGATCGTGTCGAACTAGCCCCACACAACCCGCAAAGCAACGTCAGCACGATGGCATCGCTGCATGTCGACTTCTCGACACCGAGCTTCGCCATACAGGAAATCAGCCACCGAGGCAAAGATCCTTTTTGGACGGACCTCTTCGAAGGAGGCGAGCCGACCTACGAGTCCGGATTCGCCCTGCCGCCTGACAAGCCCGGCCTCGGCGTAGGTTTCGACGAAGAAGTCGCCAAGAAACGCCCTTATACGCCCCACATCCGGCACCAACTCCGCTTCCCCGACGGGGGTATCGCCGACCACTAGCAGCCATCACGATCAGCGTTCGCCTCCGCACTCCTTTCTTGCGAGCTTTGCGGCGCCCGGCGCATCTCAAGAGAAACTTTTGAACCTCAGAGGACTCATCTTCGACCTGGACGGCACCTTGGGCGACACGCTGCCCGTCTGCTTCACAGCCTTCCGGATCACTTTCCGGCACTATCTCAACCGCCACTACAGCGACAAGCAGATCCGGGCCATGTTCGGCCCCACCGAAGAAGGTATCTTCCAAGACATGTTCCCCGATTTCTGGGAAGAGGCCTGTGCGATGTACCTCAGCGAATACCGCCGCGCTCACCAGAACTGCCGCGAGCCCTTTCCCCGCATCCCCGAGGTCCTCGAGCTTCTCAAACGGCTTGGCCTCCGCACGGCTATCGTCACCGGCAAGGGACCCGGCAGCGCCAGGATTTCCTTAGAAGAGATGGGCCTCGCCGAGGCGTTCGACATCGTGGAAGCCGGCTCACCCCGCGGCGGCATCAAGCCGGAATGCATGCTCAAGGTGCTCGAAGCCTGGGGCCTGCCCGCCGATCAAATCGCCTGTGTCGGCGACGCCCCTTCCGACATCCGCTCCGCGCACGAAATCGGCGCCACTGCCCTTGGGGCCGCCTGGGCCCCCACGTCAAGCTACGAGACCCTTGCCGCCCTGAATCCAAGCCACACGTTCACCACCACACAGCAGTTCATCGAATGGATCCAGAGCACGCGAGAAAAAGGCTGTGGTTAGTTTTTAGTTGTTAGTGAAAACCTTTGGCGGGGGACTGGTTCGCCCCAGAAGAAATGTCTAAAGGCCAGTGAACCGGAAAGGCCGTGTTTCTTGACCCGAAGGGTGAAGGAGGCGATTTGGCAAGCACGCCTGCGCGCCAAGCGGCGCACGCGTCGTTCTGACGCCCCTCTCACGCACTTCGCCTCGCCACATGGTGAGAAATGCAGGATAGTGACTCATGCGGCGGTATTTGGCGAGCTTCCATGGCGCGCTCTTGCGGAGAATCGATGCCTGCGGCCTACGGTCTCCAAGCCGCGGCCCGGTCCCCGTACTCTCTCGCCTGGGCAGCGATATCCAGGCCTACCTCCTCGGACCAGGCCTTCAGAAGCCGGCGGTAAACCGGTCCGGGACGGCCATCCCCAATAGCCTGGAAATTGAATCGAGTACAAGGAATCATGCAAATCGTCGTGCTCGTGAACCACGCTTCATCCGCCTCACGCACGTCATAAGGCTCGATGTCCGCAACATGGACTCGCATGCCTGCCTTCATCGCCAATTCGATGCAAGCACCTCTGGAGACGCCCCGCAGAATATCGTGCTCCTTGGGCGTGTAGATCTCGCCATCCCTGGCGATGAAGAAGTTGTTGCCCGTACCCTCCGTGATGAATCCTCTCTCGTCCGTCAAGAGCGCCATCGCTCCCTGCTCCATGCGCGCGGCTTGCAGCTCAGCGATCTTGTAGTAAACCCGGCTGCGGTTTTTCGCCTTCGGATCGATGTAGCGCGCCGGTACGGACTGTTGCGGCGTGACGACGAAGTGAACACCCGTCTCGTATTTCCCGGCCATCCAGCCGATATGTCGAACCAGCGGAAAAACGTTGATGGTGACAACCGGCGCCGTCCCCTCCTTGACGATGCTTTCATAGAGCATCATCCCGCCCCGCGTCACGTCATGCATGATTTGATAGTCGAAGCCATCGAGAGCCGGCAGATTGCGCTCGATGGTCTCGATCGTCGCCGCTTCCATCTCGTCGATCGACAACCCGCAATCGATTTCGACATAGCGCAGCGAGGCGTAAAGGCGTTCCAGGTGATCCCGCAGGCGATACGGTTTCTGCCCGAACGACCGCGTCATTTCGAACACCATGTCGCCGTACATCAGCGCGCAATCGAAGATCGAGATACGCGCCTCTTTCTCCGAAACGAATTTTCCGTTGAGATAGACCAAACGTTCAGACATCGTCTGAGCAGGAGTGTAACACCGGGGTCACGGCAGGAACGAGACCGGAGAGGGTATTGAGGCCGCTACCTGCAGCGCGCAGCCCGGCTTTGAGGTATGCAGCCAATCCGATGCTGCTCTCGATGGGACGATCCATCCTCATTGGCGCGGCCGCCCGGGCATATACCCGGACGGCCGCCGGTGTGGAGAAGAAGAGCCGGCCGTTACAACGCCGCTTCGCCGCGGTCTTTGTTACGAATGCGAATCGCGTCTTCGATCGGGTAGATGAACACCTTGCCATCACCGATCTTGCCCGTGCAGGCCGATTCGACGATGGCATTCACCGTTTCCTCGACCCGGTCATCGGCAATGATCAGTTCGATTTTCGTCTTGGGCAGGAGATCCACCTCATACTCCTGGCCGCGGTAGATCTCTTTATGACCCTTCTGGCGCCCGTGCCCGCGCACATCGTAGATTGTCATGCCGTCAACGCCGATCTGCTTGAGCGCCTCGCGGACATCATCCGTCTTGTAGGGCTGAATGATCGCTTCCAGTCTTTTCATCTAGTTCTCCTCGAATTTACCCTTCCAGGTAGGCCTCTTCCCCGTGCTGAGTCAAGTCGAGTCCCTCGAGCTCGTCAGCTTCATCGACACGAAGACCCATCGTCGCGTCGACAATCTTGAGGATGATATAGGTCGCGGCCGCGGCCAACACCCACGTTAGCAACGCTCCCAGGATGTTGTTGACGAATTGACTCATGTTTCCCTCCAACAATCCCATGGGAGCTCCATCGAAACCATCATTGATCGCTTTCGTGGCGAACACGCCGGTGAGGATGGCACCCAGAGTTCCACCGACACCGTGTACCCCGAATGCATCCAGTGAATCATCATAATTCAGCTTCGCTTTCACGACGGCAACCGCAAAATAGCAAACCAGGCCACCCAGGAAGCCGATGATCAAGGCCGCCATCGGCGAGACGAATCCGGCGCCGGGAGTAATGCACACCAGCCCGGCCACCGCGCCGGTGATGCCGCCCAACATACTGGGCTTACCGTCGCGCATCCATTCCGCCACCAGCCATCCGAGAACAGCCGCCGCTGCCGCAAAATGCGTCGCCACAAACGCCGAAGCAGCGATTCCGTCGGCAGCCAACGCGCTTCCGGCGTTGAATCCAAACCAACCGACCCAGAGCAGGCATGCGCCGATGAAACTCAGCGGAAGACTGTTGGGGCGCATGGCCTCACTGGGATAGCCGATACGTTTGCCGAGCACCAGCGCACAAACCAAGGCGGAAACCCCCGAAGAAATATGAACGACCGTCCCGCCCGCGAAGTCAAGACAGCCGATCAAGCCTCCGTCAAAGGCGTTCATCAGACCTCCCGGCCCCCAGACCATGTGAGCCATCGGGAGATACACGAGGAGCGACCAGAGGACCATGAACACCAGCATGCTCGTGAACTTCATGCGCTCGGCAAAGGCGCCGCTGATCAGCGCGGGCGTAATGATCGCGAACATGAGCTGAAACGTCATGAAGGTCAGGTGACTGATCGATCCATTCGCCTCCGTACCAACCCCGTTCAGAAAGAGATGGTCGAAGCCACCGATGAACGAATTCCCGGGAGAGAAGGCCAGCGAATAGCCCACGACTCCCCACAGAACCGTGATCACCGCCATCATCATGAACGACTGCATCATGGTCGCCAGCAGGTTCTTCTTGCGAACCAACCCTCCGTAGAAGAGGGCGAGGCCGGGACCGGTCATCAACAAAACAAGAGCTGAGCAGACCAGAATCCAGGCATTGTCGCCGGAATCAACCTGGGCCTCCTCAGCTTGCGCCAGCGCAGGCAGCGCCAACAGGAACAACAGTACTGTCAGCAAACGCGACAGGGTGCTCGTTTTCATGTATTCGACTCCTTACCTGGACTCCACAGCATCCAATGCCATCTTCCAGCTCCGCCACGCTCGCCGCTCGCTGCGCCGCGCCCGTGGTTGGTAACCGCCGCCGGGATATTCCGGCAATTTTGCGGTCCTCCAGAGCTTTCGTCTCGAACTCGGTATTTCATTTATGATCGGATTCACTCCCCGCTCCCGGATTGCATGTTCTTGCAGTAGCAGCAGGAGTTACCCGGTGCGTACGAGAGACCTCCAGCCCGTTAACGTCCGTTGATTATCCGCTATGCACACTGTGAGAAAGCGAGGTAAGCACCTGAAGTACTCCCCAATCCGAATCTGTTTCGGAAACGCTACTGGACGGATGCTGCGGGCTGATTGATACGAGACGATTATAGCCAAGCGTAGATGCGAGAAAGCGTAGATTATTTCTATTACCCTCATAAATTATTTTGATACAGGGGATTCGGAACCGGTCACGATTCCAGCGAGACTTGCTGAGGCTTTATTTTCAACCAGATACCTGGAGTGTTGACGGCTGCCGGGCGAGCTTCCGAGCATCCTCGGACAAGACGGGTGCCAGCCAAAATATTGTTTATTGAATGCATAAGGAAACTTTTGAGCAGGGTCCGAGCAATGCTTGAGATCAGAGAACAACTGTTCTTGAAATGCTTCCGAAAAACTTGTCGGCAATATTACCGCAGCCATCCGAGTCGATGCCTGGTTAAGAATATCAATGTCACAAATTGTTTTCTTGAAAATAGTTTCTTGATTCATAGTCGATTCCTTATGCAGTGGAGGCAAAGCACAGGTCTTCCGATCGATCGGGATGTTCGGTATACTAGCTGCCATGTATAGCGGGTCGCAGATTAGTGAACGTAAGGGTCACCTGCGTCAACATGATGGTTGTCTGTGACCTGATGCATTTCTACCGTTTTGTTCAACCTTCAAGCGGCATACTGTCAAGCGGCGGCCCGGAACGACACCCGGCTCGCGCTTTCTTGAAAAATGCATCGGAGGTTGTTCAGTTCATGAAACAGGAAGGGGAATCGAATGCGAAACGGAAAGCGTTTTGTCGCAGCGGTGAGCTTGGCTGTGTTCACTCTGACGACTCCACTTTGGGCGGATGAGGCGAAGACCGATCAGCCCAACGAAGAGAACGAAATCGAGTTTCTACGGCAGGAAGTCAAGGACTTGAATGAACGGTTGGCCCGTCTGGAAGGTTTGTTGACCCAGATGGCTTCGAAGGCGGAAAGCGCGGGAAGCACCGTGACGGCGCACGCCCTGGCGCCGGGCGAAGCACGACTGATCAACGCCAATCTGCCGCCGGCAACACCCGAGCCGGCGGCAACACCCGAGCCAGTTCCACAGGCCGCCTCGTTCGAGGCGCCCGAAGGCATCGCTTCGACAGGGGGGCAGCCGCTCACCATTACGGGTATCCTGGACACCTACTACACGACTAACTTCAACAACCCCGCGGACGGCACCAACACCCTTTACTACACGAACCCGAACTCGCGCGGATTCGGGCTCAATCAAGCGAAGCTGGAGATCGAGGCCAAGGGCGAAGGCCCGATCGGTTTTCGATCGGACCTCTGGTTCGGTTCGGGCGCCCGCCTCTTCCGTGAGGGACTGGAGCCCGGCCGGTTGGAAGACGTCATTTATCTTCAGCAAGCCTACGGTTATTACCAATGGGACAACGGCGCTCAGCTCGACGTGGGCCTGTTCGGAACCATAGCGGGCCTGGAAGTGGCGGAGTCACATCTCAACTGGAACTACACCCGAGCCATTCTGTGGGCCTGGAACGAGCCCTTCTCGCATGTCGGGGCGAAGTACAGCGCACCGCTGAGCGACACGTTCACGGGAACCGTCATGCTGGTCAACGGTTTCGACAACGCCTGGGACCAGAACAGCGGCAAGTCCTACGGGGTGCAGGGTTCCTGGGCGCCCAACGACCGCTTCAACACCACACTCACCTGGATCCACGGCCCCGAGAACAATCTCACCAACGTGGGCTGGCTGAAGGACTTGAGCTGGAACTTCTACGCCGGCTTGCATGAGCAGTTCGAAATCATGGTGAACTTCGACGGCATCTGGAACGAAAACCCGGACGCCACGTCGCAGCGCTCATGGGGTATCGCCGGTTATGCGCGGTACAACCCGCACGACAAGTTCCGGATCGCCCAACGGTATGAATATTTCGACGACACCGAAGCGCGTTCCACCGGTGTCGAACAAATTCTCAGGGAGTACACACTGACGTTCGAGTACGCTCCCCAACCGCGCTTCATCACTCGGCTCGAGTTCCGGCGCGACTGGGCGACGACCGACTTCTTCTCCCACGGTCATTACGGAGCCTTCGTCAATGACCAGGACACGTTTACCCTCGGGATGATGTGGCTCTTCGGTCCTACCGAGTAAGTCCCGCAGGACAATCCTGAGACAGGGCGGCCTTCGCAGGAGGAGGCCGCCCTGTTTCCTTCTCCGAAACATCTCCTCTCACGCGACGGCCCACGTGAGCAGTCCGCCGACAGCCGGTGATGGACGAAGCGGCCGCCCCAAGCGCCGAAAGCCTCGGCTCGATGGAGGCTGCCGGGGAGGCTGCCGGTTAACCTGCATTTCTCACCACCAGACGGTCGAAGCACGCCATACGGCCGCCAGGACTTCGTTGCGCTTGCTTGCCGTGCTCAACGTACTGTTCAAGTACGCCTGCGCGCGCCAAGCGGCTCGCGCCTCGCCCTGACGGCCCTCTCACGCACTTCGCCTCGCCGCGTGGTGAGACATGCAGGTTAAATATCGAACTGCTGCGCGCCATGCCGCCTCGCGCCAGACTCCCGCTTGAATCCCTGAAATGGGTGGTGGATAATCCTAGCAAGCCTAGCAAGTTCAACTCAGGTATTTCCGTATATCCGGCATGCGTATTCGTTCTCCAGGTTGGCAGATGGGACCGTGGGCAGCGAGCATCCTGCTCGCACTTAGCGGTCCCTTGCTTTACGCCCAAAACGGGGACGGAGTGGAGTTCTTCGAGAAGAAGATCCGGCCGTTACTGGTTGAAAACTGCTACGCCTGTCATAGCGAGACAACGATCGCTTCCGGCGGATTGAGACTGGACACGAAGGAGAGCGTGCTCAAGGGAGGCTCGCGCGGCACAGCGGTGGTCCCCGGCTCACCGCAGGCGAGCTTGATACTACGGGCCGTTCGGCATGAAGACGATGAACTGAAAATGCCGCCGACCGGGAGACTGAGCGATTCGCAAATCGAAGACTTGCGGCGTTGGATCGAAGCAGGTGCGCCTGACCCCCGGACCGCCGGCACACGCCGAGAGGCGTCCGGCATCGATTGGGAGGAGGGCAAGAAGTTCTGGGCGTTTCAGCCCTTGAAGAACCCTGCCTCCCCGGGGGTGCGGGATGAGAGCTGGCCGCGGACGCTCATCGATCCATTCGTACTGGCCAAACTCGAGGCGCAGTCACTATCGCCGGCTTCGCGGGCCCACAAGCAGGTTTGGCTGCGGCGAGCGACGTTCGACTTGACGGGCCTGCCGCCAACGCCGCGCGAGATCAGGAACTTCACTGCCGACGATTCATCGGCGGCGTATCGGACCGTCGTGGAACGGCTGCTCGCCTCCCCGCACTACGGCGAGAAATGGGCTCGCCACTGGCTGGACCTGGTGCGGTTCGGCGAGACGATGGGACACGAGTTCGATCCCGACAAGCCGGATGCGTGGCGCTACCGCGACTATGTGATCCGCGCTTTCAATCAGGACCTTCCTTATGACGAGTTTGTCCGGGAACACATCGCAGGTGATCTGCTGGCCCGCCAGCGGCTGGTTACCGACGGAGAGCATTGGGATTCGCCGCTCGGCACCGGGTTCTATTGGCTCGGAGAAGAGCGCAATGCGGCCGACGACGTGGGACAAGTGCGAGCGAACCGCATTGACAACCAGATCGATGTCTACGGGAAGACCTTTCTGGGGCTGACGCTCGGCTGCGCGCGTTGTCATGACCACAAGTTCGATCCCATTTCGATGCACGACTATTACGCCCTGGCAGGCGTGATGGAAAGCACGCAGGCCGTTCAACAGAGCCTCGACTCACCGGCGGTCGTCCGGCGGATGAGAGAGATCGCCGAAGAGGTGGTCGAAGTCAATGGACAGATTGCCGCGATGATGCGAACGGCGCGCTTGGAGCGATTGCACGAGATCAAGGCGTACTTGCTGGCCGCGGCGTCGCTTTTCGGACTGGAGAACTCCTCCCGGCGATCAGCCGACGATGCTTCGAAACCGGATGCATTCGGGCTGGACCCGAAGATCGTGGAGCGCTGGGTTGAAGTCTTGCGACGCGCTGACGAGGAACCGGACAACGTCTTCCATCCGCTGGCGAAGCTTGCCACTCCGTTACCGCGCAGTCAGCAAGGGAAACCGTTCGAGGAGAGAGTCGCGGAGGTTCGGTCCGAGTTGGAGACCTGGGTTTCTAAGGCGGACCCAGGGCACGCCATCCACACGGAGCGTGGGGACGTCGTGTTCGCGGACTTCGAGGATGAGGATTTCACGAAATGGCGAGCATCAGGTCCGGCGTTCAACGATGGGCCGTCACGCTACCATGCCCCGAACCTGGCTCTCGGCGGGCATCAAGGGAACGGGCTCGCAAACTCGTTTGCGAGTGGTTCGGACGAGTGGGTCGGCACGCTGACTTCGCAGAGCTTCGCGATGACGAAGCCCTACCTGCACGTGCGGATCGCGGGCAGCAAGCGGAGCACGAGCCGCGCCAAGCATGGACGACTGTACTTTGCTCTCGTGGCGAGCGGGCGGTTCCGGCCCATCACGGCCAACGATACGGGCGCCTTCCACTGGAAGACGATCAACGTTACGCGAACGCCGGGACAGGTGTCGCATATCGAGATCGTCGATCGTGCCCGGGATGCCCATATCGTTGTCGACAAGATCGTCTTCTCCGACTCCAAGGAGCCTCCGCCGCTAGCCTCGGCGCCGAATCCTCGAATCTTGAAGATGCTTGGCGAAACGGAGATCGCTTCTCTGGAAAGCCTGGCAACCGCGTACCAGAAGTTACTGGGAGACGTCCTTGCGAACCCGCCTGCCGATAGCGGCGGCAAGTGGCTTCTCAGCACGGTCAGCCCCTCCGGCATGCTCGAAGAGCCGGACTTGCTCGTCGGAGAGAGCCAACGGTCGGCGTTCAAGAACCTTCAGGAAAAACGCGCCGCTTTGGGGGAAAGCATTCCGGATTCGGCTTTCGGGCTGATCAACGGCGAAGACCGGCCTCACGATGCGGCCATCCACATCCGCGGCAGCCATACCGAGCTGGGAGATGAAGTGCCGCGGCGCTTCCTGCAGGTGTTCTCGGATAACGATCCGGGTTCGTTCACCAAGGGCAGCGGCCGGCTCGAGCTTGCCGAAGCCACGACCGGCGCCGCGCGGCACCTGCTTGCGAGGGTAGCAGTCAACCGAATCTGGAAGCATTACTTCGGACGAGGGATCGTGGCGACGGTGGACAACTTCGGCAACACCGGCCGGCGACCGTCGCACGCGGAACTGCTCGACGCGCTGGCATGGCAGTTCATCGAGAGCGGATGGTCGATCAAGGCCGTACATCGATTGATCGTTTTGAGCAGCACCTACCGGATGTCGAGCGAAGTCATTGCGCGGGCGGCGGAAGCAGACAGCGAGAACCTTTTGCTGCACCACATGCCCGTCCGGAGGCTCGAGGCGGAGTCGATCCGGGATGCGGTCCTCGCAGTGACCGGCACGTTGAACCGGACGCGGTACGGGCCGAGCATTACGCCCTTCATCAGCCCTTACCAGGACGGTCGCGGAAAGCCGCAGAGCGGCCCACTGGACGGAGCCCGCCGCCGGAGCATCTATGTCAAAGTGCAGCGGAATTTCATCAATCCCTTCTTCCTAGCGTTCGACTACCCCGTGCCGATGATGACACGCGGCCGGCGGACGGTCTCGACCGTCCCTTCGCAAGCGCTGATGTTGATGAACAATGAATTCGTGGCCCGGCAGACGGAGAAGTGGGCCGACCGGGAAATCGCCGCCAGCCCGGAATGGGACCAGAGGATCGAGTCGATGTTTCTGCGGGCCTTCGGACGGTCTGCAGAAACGAGCGAGATCGGAGATTCCCGCGAGTTTGTCGAGAAGCAGCTTGCGCTGTATCGGAGCGCCGACCCCGACGATTATCGGGCCTGGGCGGACCTGGGACACGTGCTGATCAACGCGAAGGAGTTCATTTTTATTCGATAAATTTTTTCTTCGCTGCCAAGGTTCACATTCGAGTCAAGTTGACGCGGCGATCCGTTGTCCTGCTTGCCGGTTTGAGGGTTTTTTTCGGTAGCCTGCATTTCAAAACAGGAGTACGATAGGAACGAAAGTCCAAAGGCCGCACCACTCGAGAGAAACATGGGAACTCTGAACAAGGGGATGGGACTCACCCGCCGCGACATGCTCTTCCGATCCGCCAACGGATTCGGGGCTCTGGCGCTGGCCGCCATGCTCGCCGAAGACGCCGCCGCGACGGACCGCTCGCTGGACCCGTTGCTCGTGCGGACCCCTCATTTCGCGCCGAAGGCGAAGTCGGTCATCTTTCTCTTCATGGACGGCGGGCCGTCGCACGTGGACACGTTCGACCCGAAGCCCCGGTTGCGAGAAGAGAACGGCAAGCCGCTGCCCCTCAAGCTGCCGCGTACCGCGAATGCCTCGAACACGACGCTGCTGGGCTCGTTCTGGGACTTCAACAAGAACGGCCAATGCGGGATGGAGATCAGCGAGCTCTTCCCCAACCTTGCCGGCTGCGCTGACGATCTGTGCGTGATCCGCTCGATGGTTTCTGATTTTTCCGAGCACACAGCCGGCAATTACTTCATGCACAGCGGGTCCGCATTGCAGGGCCGTCCGAGTCTGGGCGCCTGGGTAACCTATGGACTCGGCAGTCCCAGCAAGAACCTGCCGGGATTCATCGTGCTCGACAGCGGCATGATCCCGCCGGGCGGGCTCGACGTGTTCAGCTCGGGGTTTCTGCCGGCAAGCTATCAAGGCACGCTATTCCGCAAAGGCAAGCATCCGGTCGCGGATATCGCCCCTCGTGAGACGAACCCGGAACTGCAGAGGAACAAGCTGGGGCTGCTTTCGAAACTCGACCAGAGAGCGCGCCAACGCTACGGCGCGGTCGACGAGCTGGAAGCGGCCATCCACAACTACGAGTTGGCGTTCAAGATGCAGTCGGAAGTCCCGGACCTTGTGGACTTCTCGAACGAGACCCAAGCTACCCGCAGGATGTACGGTCTCGACGAGCCGGACACCGGGGAATTCGGACGGCAGTGCCTCATCGCGCGGCGGCTTGTGGAGCGGGGAGTCCGCTTTATCGAGTTGCTGTCGCCCAAGCGGCAGGGTGTTGACCGCTGGGATCAGCACGGCCGCATCAAACACGGGCTCGCCACGAACTGCAAAGCGACGGACCGGCCGATAGCCGGCCTGATCAAAGATTTGAAGTCGCGCGGCCTGCTCGACGAAACGCTACTCGTATGGGGAGGCGAGTTCGGCCGCACGCCAACCTCGCAGGGCAGGGGCTACGCCAACGTGGGCCGCGACCATCACCCCTGGGGCTTCACGATGTGGATGGCCGGCGGCGGTGCAAAGGGCGGGTACATCCACGGCGCGACCGACGAGTACGGGTACTACGCGGTCGAAGACAAAGTGCATGTCCACGACTTGCACGCCACGATCCTGCATCTGCTCGGGATTGATCACGAACGGCTGACGTTCCACTTCAGCGGCCGCGACATGCGGCTGACGGACGTGCACGGCAACGTGGTGGAAGCACTCATCGCTTGAAGAAGAGGCGTTCCCGGGTCAGTCATCGATCACGACACCCCAGGGGCGACCGCCCACGGGGATTTTCCGGACCTCCTCCAGCTTTTCGGTATCGACCACGGAGACGTTGTTGTCCAAGCCGTTCGCGGAAAAGAGGCGCTTGCCGTCACGCGACAGCGCAATGCCCCAAACACGCCGCCCCACTGGAATGACTTTTTGGATTTCCAACGTAGACGGATCGAGCGTCACGATCGAATTGCCGCGCCCGGTCGACACGTAAAGCGTCTTCTCGTCGTGGCTCAGCAGGATGCCCTTCGGCTTGACGCGTCTGATCTCACGCCGCATCCGCAGGTTGTCGACGACCTTGCGTTGTTCCACATCCAGCTTCACCACCTCGCCACCGACCTCACAGGTCACATACGCTGTCTTGCCGTCACTCGTGAACGTCACTTCGCGGGGCCGAGCGGCGACGAGAATGTTGTCAACGACTTCGTGCCCGGGAACGGAGATCATGTGGACCATGTTGGTCGATTCGCTTGTGACGACAACCAGCTTCCCGTCCGGAGACACCTGCACTCCTTCCGGCTCGATGCCCACCGGTATCTCGGCGAGAATCTCGCCGGTGGCCGGATTGAGGGCCGTCGCCAGGGCGTCGTCTTCGTTGGAAAGGTAGATCGTTCCGTTCGGGTGAACGGCAAACGCTTCCGGGTCGGAGCCCGCCGGTATCGTATTCACCAGCTCGAGTGACCGCGTATCGACGACCCCGATGGCGTTGTCATTCCCCAACGCGACGTAGACCAGCCTGCGGTCCGGCGAGAAGCCGATACAGCGCGGCCGACTGCCCACCTCGACGGTCTTCACGACCTCCAGCGAGCGGCTGTCGATCACCGTGACCGTACCGTCCGCCTCATTGGTGACGAAGAGCCGGTGCGTCACGTCATCCGGCGCCGTGCAAGCGGTCAGAAACACCAAAAGGCTCAAAAGCAGAAAACATCTCATGATGATGAAGCTCCTGGCGGGTTCAGTTTTTTTATTCCTGGGCTAAGGTTCACGTTTGAGTCAAGTTCACGCGGCGATCCGTTGTCCTGCTTGCCGGTCTGAGGCGGAGCCTCGCTAGCCCGCGGCAGAAGGCCCCGCCGCATTCGAGCGGCGATGCATCCCGGCCAAACTGCGTTGCTCCCCGGTCGAATATGTCCAATATGCTCCTTGGCCGCGCCTTGCCGGCCCGGCGCCGCGCGGGGTTGCAGCAAGGGCTGCTAGGGACAGGCCGCAAGTCCCAGCGTATCGAGATCGTCCGGATCGGCCACGCCGCGCACGGGCGCTTCCGCAACGAGTTTACCGTCCTCGACAATCAGTAACGGCTGGCGCAACTGGCCGGTGTCGCGGAAGGAATGCGGCGCGCCTTTCTGTCCGTCGAACTCGAGTTCTTCCCGCAGATAGCGCGCAATCGCGATGGGGTCCGTCGTCTGACCCCGCGTGACGGCCTCCGTAATCGTCTTCACCGCCGCCCACGCCGCCCAGGCTTCGTCGTCCATTGCTTCGCCGTGGGTCTTGCGGTAACGGTTGTTGAGATCACGCGCAGCGAACTTCACGAAGTCCGGATGCCATGCCCGCACGTGGTTGTTCTGCGACTCGGAATTCCGACGCCACTGCGCCAGGGCGTCAGCCCGCATGCGGTCACTGGGAATCGTATGGAACAGATTGGCGCGGCAGCGCTTTCTCAGCGAGTCGCTGCCATCAGTCACATTGACCACGGCGCCATCGACGCGATCGGAGATCCCGGCCGCTGCCGGCCCGCCGGCAGCTACGATCACCGCGGCGGCGCCCTTGGGAACCGCGGAGGCAGAGCTCCTTTTCAGTTCGTAGCCCTGGCCGGTGAATCGTCCGAGGATGTTGGCTTCGATGATTCCCTGCTCGGCGCCTTTCCAGGCCGGGCCCGCTTCCGCACCCACGAACAAAATCGTGACCTTCTCGGCCGCCGTGGAAGATCCAGCGAGCGCCAGCAACAGGGCGCCACAAGTGATCCAGGCAGGTATGCTACGGTGCACACGTCGATTCTAACTCATACGTCGAGCCCCATTTGATCGAAGGAGGAATCATAGAGGCTTCCGCCGAGCGGCTGTCGTGCAAGCCTGCATATCTCGCCGCCCGACGGCCGCAACACGACATTCTTCGCCGACGAGTTTGCAACCGGCGTAGGATAGGAATCTGCGGTCCGTCTCATGCAAACCCGGACACGGCGGCAAGAAGAGTTTCTGACGCGGGTCGCCTTCCCGAAGACGCAAAGCTCTCTCCTGCCATGTCCGATGCACGGAATACACCGCATACCCCGTGAAAGGAACTTCGCTTGAATATCACAACCCTTGGATCAACAGGCTTGAAGGTCGGCCGAATCGGCCTCGGCTGCACGACCTTCGGACGCGAAATCGACGAGGCCACGAGCTTCGCCATCATGGACTACGCGCTGGCGAACGGCATTACTCTCTTCGACACCGCCGAGGCCTACGGCGGCGGCGAGGCCAAGGAGTACCGCAAGAACTATCTCGGCGTAGTGGACAACCGCGAAGTGACGGACGAAGCGCACTCGTCCGAGAAGATCGTCGGGCGATGGCTGGCGAGCCGCAAGCGCCGCGACCAGATCACTCTTTGCACCAAGGTCACGACGAACCACAGCCGGGAGCACGTCTCACAAGCTCTCGACGCCAGTCTCGAACGGTTGCAAACCGACTTTGTGGATATCTACATGTATCACAGCTTCGACTCTGATACGCCGGTCGACGAAAGGGTATCCGCGATGGACCAGGCCGTACGCTCGGGCAAGGCCCGTCATGCCGCCTGCAGCAACTACGACGCCGAGCAACTGCGCGAGGCATTGCAAACCGCCGCGAGGCTGGGGATGCGTCCGTTCGAAGTGATTGAACCGAACTACAACCTCCTGGTCCGCGACATCGAGTCAGAGACGCTGCCGCTCTGTCAGGAAAACGGTATCGGAGTCATGAGTTACAGCCCTTTGGGAGCCGGTTTTCTCACCGGCAAGTACACGCCCGATCGGAACGCCTTCCCGGAACGCACGCGTTTTCACGTCATCCCGGGCCACGCCGACATCTATTTCAGCGAAAAGAACTTCGCAATCGTCGACAAGCTGCACGACTTCGCCGAGCGCGTGGGTGTTCCGGCCCTGCGGCTGGCCATCGGCTGGGTACTCAAGAACCCCGCGGTGGACACCGTCCTGGTCGGGGCCCGTTCCACCGCTCATCTCGACAACGCCATCGCGGCGGAAGCCATGGAGATCCCGGCAGCCTGGCATGCGGAACTGTCGGCCTAAGCCTGCATTTCTCGCCATGTGGTGAGAAATGCAGGCCGGCAGCCCTACTCAGTCCAAAGGGCGTAAAGGCTTGCCTGATTCAGATGGATCTTCAGCCGCACCGTGCGGTCGCTCAGGTCCGCCCAATCGCTCTGCTTCCAGCTCACCGGCAGCCGTATGGCGTCACCGACGACCGGAATGGCATCCCCGCTCGTGAACCCGGCGACAGCGCGGCCCGATGGGTCGACGACCTCCACCCGCGCGCTTCCGCGCCTCCCGGCGTCCAGGTTGAGAAAGAGCCTGCCGCCAGACGCCTTCAGAGGTTTCGTGAGCAGGTAACCGCCGTTGGCGCCGGCATCCAGAGAGACGAATCCGTCACGGCGTAGAACCGCAAGGCAAACTGCGCTGTGCGTGTCGTCCAACCAATCAGCCCGTTCCATGGGCGACAGAGTTTCAGGGGACCTAGGACTCCCGTCCGTGTAACGGTCGTGCTGCTCCACCCGGCGCTTCATGCCGGTGTAGTAGAACCACAGCTCGTCGCCGCGGTCGACCGGACGATTGGACACCATGAGCTGCAAACGGTCATAGTTCCCGACGAGGCCCTCGTCGAGACGTGACGGGCCAATGAACGGCTCGCGATTCCCGAGCCGCCGCCAGTTCTTCAGGTCCCGCGTCATCGCCAACTGGATCAGGTGGAAGCCATCGGTGTTGCGCCATTCCGGCAATCTTTGTCCCGTCGGGTAGAAGATCATCAGCCAACCCATGTAGATTCCCTCGTAGGGAAAAACGCCGATGTTGTAACACTCGGCCCGCCAGGTCGCCCTGAGTTGCCGTCCTTCCGGCGGCCGCCAGCCGATTGCCGGATCGGGGTCGATCTGTAACGGCTTGGCCAGGCCGGGGTCCGCCAATCTGCGGCGGATCGTCTCGACAGCAAGCCGTTGATCCTCGTCATCGGTCCCGAACAGGTAGCGGGGCTCGCTCCACGTGACGAAGTCCCTGCTCGTCGAGAGGTTATAGGAGCGGCCGTACTTGCCCTGGAACTTCAGCAACCCCAGGAACAGTCCGCGTTCGCGGTCGTAGGTCAACGTGCCGGCGTCGCTGGAGGGCAGCCGCGGCGTTTCAACAAGACTCCAGTTCAGGCCATCCGGACTTACCGCCGGCCGGCGGCCGCTCGACCCCACGAAACCCTTGTAGCGCCGCTTCGGGTCGGGATCGTCGGGATCGAGAACCACGTGCCACAGGCGTTCATCGTCCGGCGTCGGGAAGAGATTGTTGTCCTTCGAACCGTCAAGCTCGACAAGACCCAAATGCGGTTTTCGCCACTTCACTCCGTCTTCGGAAACCGCAAGGGCGTAGCGGTGCCGGCTGAAGTCCCCGTAACGCGCTTCATAGAAGAGCTTGTACAGTCCTTCCTCTTCGATCCAGATCGGCGCGGAGACGGCCGCGATGTACTTCCCATCCGACGGAACGTCCGCCGTCAGCACCGGACCCCGCTTGCCCGGCCGGTGCATGACGCGGCTCAAACCGGAAAGATCTTCTACAACGTGGTCGTCAAGGAACAGTTGTTTCTCGCCGGGTTTCAGGGATATCGGACCGTCCGGCTGTGCATGGACGGCAGCCAGGCAGAGCAGCCCGGCACACGTCAATCTCAGGATATTCCGCGTGAAGTATTTCATGGCTTGATTCCGGCCCCTCGTGTAGCGGCTTTCCTACCCACAACCGACCTATCCACAACCGAAATGAAACTGACAGTTTATCCGCAAACGAACTACTTCCGCTGTTACAAGACCGCTGGACCGGACAAACGATTCTTCGTCCGCGCACTCACCAATCGCTTTTTTTCAGCCGACCCGATTTTGCCGAGTCCGAACGAATGCTTGCCGAAAAAGCGAAGGGAAACTACCGCTTCTCCGTTCGGACGGAGAGCCTTCCTCTCGTCGAATCAGGAGCAGTCTCGCCTGCCGCTCCATCGAAAGGGTTCGTCACGCTTCCCAACCGGCACGCGTTGTGATAGGGTTCCGTGCGTGGAGGGAATCATGCGTCCGATCCGGCTTCTCACCGTTCTTTCCGTCACGCTCCTGTTGCTGCATTGCGCCGGGCCTCCCCCCGAACCGGAGGAGGGGCTGTACGCCTTCGTGGGCGCGTCGGTAATCGACGGCACAGGCAACCCGCCCATCGAAGATGCCGTTCTGATTGTGCGGGACGGACGCATCGAAGACGTCGGCGCGAAGGAAGTTCTACCGCCGCCCGCGACGGCGAATCTCGTTGACGTCAGCGGCAAGACGATCATTCCCGGCCTGATCAACACCCACGGGCACGTCGGCCAGACGAAAGGACTCGAATCCGGGCCTGATGTCTACAGCAAGGACAATGTGCTGGCGCAACTTCAACTCTATGCCCGCTATGGAGTAACGACCGTCGTGAGCATGGGCGGCGACGGGCCGGAAGCAATCGAACTGCGCGACGGGCAGGATACGCAGGACCTGGACCGCGCGCGCATCTATGCTGCCGGCGCCGTCGTCGTCGGCCGAACGCCGGCAGCCGTCACCAAGATGATCGACGATAACGCGGCCATGAAAGTGGACTGGATCAAAATCCGCGTCGACGACAACCTCGGATCCAGCCGCAAGATGCGGCCCAACGTCTACCAGGCGGTCATCGAACACGCACATCGCAAAGGCATCAGGGTGGCCGCGCATCTCTACTACCTGGATGACGCCAAGGGACTGCTCGACAAGGAGGTCGATTTCATCGTGCACAGCGTGCGCGACCAGGAAGTCGATCAGGAGTTGATCGACGCTCTGCTGTCGAACGAAGTCTGCCTCTGTCCGACATTGACGCGAGAGGTCTCGACCTTCATCTACGAGAGCGAACCGGACTTCTTTACTGATCCTTTCTTCCTGAAAGAGACCGACCCGGACGTGATCGAGCAACTCAAGGACCCGGAACGCCAGAAAACGATACAGCAGAGCAAGAGCGCACAGCAGTACAAGAAGGCGCTGCAAGTCGCTTCGGAAAATCTGAAAAAACTCGCCGATGCCGGCGTGACCATCGCGTTCGGCACCGACAGCGGGCCGCCAGCGCGCTTCCAGGGATATTTCGAGCACATGGAACTGGATCTGATGGTGAAGGCCGGGCTGACGCCGATGCAAGCCATCATGGCCGCGACCGGCCAGGCTGCGGATTGCCTGAACCTCCACCGCGTAGGCACGCTCACTCGAGGCAAGTGGGCGGACATGATCGTGCTCAACGAAGACCCGCTGGAGGACATCAAGAACACCAAGTCCGTCGACAGCGTCTACATCGCGGGCAACAAGGTTCCCGGAAAATAGCAGCCCGTGGTGAAAGTCACGCGGGCGGCGTTACGCGCCGGGGGCCGATGGAGTAACGCCTGGTCATTCGAGGAACAGGGCGCTGCACCCTCTGTGCCGTTGACCGGAATCGGCGCGTAACCCTTCGGGCGACGGACATTTGCGGCCGTCGGCTTTGTCGTTCGTCGGAGGAGATCACCCGGATCGCCATCCTCCTCACTCCGCGCCGAGCGACCGCAGGAGCCCGCCGCGCCTTCCACGGGACCTTCACCACGGGCTGCCGGGCCTCACCGGCCTGCCGGTACGGGAGGACGCGGCGGCAACCGCAGCGGGCCGAATGCCGGCGCAGCGAGACCTTCCTGATCGACGAGGTTCGCCGCCGGATCCATCCCATAGCCATAGGCCAGAAAGGCGGGATCGGGCGCCTGCTCCCTTCGGATCAGCCAGAGCAGCACTTCGTCCGGTTCGTTGATCTCGGCGCGAAAGACCAATGGCAGGCGATTCTCCTCACTATCCCGGATGTCGAATCCCATAACACGCCCCGGTGCGGCGAGAGTCCCGTTCACGCCGGAGAACTTCACTCGCAAGCGGTGCGGGCCTTCCCAATTCACCCCTTCGAGACGCGGGCCGGGTTCCAGACCGGCACAGCCGCCTTCATTGCCGTAGAGGTCGCGGCAGACACGTTTGGCGAAGCGGACACCAAGGGTCCTGAGCCCTTCCGTATCGACGTGAATCAGATCGACGAGCCCCAAGTCGATCGCTGATACGAGGCCTACATTCTCGATCGTCCTCGCCGCTTGCCGCTGCGCCTCGCGCATGGCGCTCCAGGTGGCGTCGTTGCGATCGCTCGGCGTGACCACGTAGCGCGAAAGCTGTGCGGTGTAGATGGGCAGGTCCGGGCGGCGCAAGTCGGCGCGGATGGCAGCGACAAATTCCCGGAAGCGGTCCAGATACTGCTCGACGCGACCCGGGCGCGTATCCGATTCGCCCTGATACCAGAGCATGCCCCGCGCCATGCCGCCGGAGGCCTCGAACTGCGCCAGCATGTTGCCGTACAGGGACTCACGCCCCTTCGTCTTCAGCGCCGGGTCCCATTGCCAGAGCGAAGTCCCTCCCACTGCGGTCGGGATCAACCCGACCGGGACATTCGTCCGCCGCACCATCTCTTTCGCGAACGGCAGCCCGAGTCCCGCGCCAATCACCATGTTGTTGCGTTCACGCCGCTCGTGGAGGGGTTCTTTCGCCTGCGCCCAGCCGCCTTCCGGCCGGAAAACATGCACGAGTTCATGCGGCTTCTCGACTTTCTCGAGCTCCGCGCGACCGACCATGTTGGACTGGCCGGCAAGTACCCACACGTCGCCGACGAGAACCTGTTCAACGGCATGCGCGGCGAGTTCCGCCCCGGCATCGTTGACCACGAAGAACCTCAAGCGATAGGGACCGCCTGTGGGCAGTCCTGAAAGCCGGGCGGTCCAGCCTCCCGCCTGGATCCGGGCAAGCGGTCTGTCCGCGAACCCCGCCAGGCGCAACTGGTGCTTGCCTCTGACGACACTCACCCGCAGCAAACCGGCTCGGCTCGACCGGCCCTTCAGAGTTACCGAGGCAGTTCCGTCCACGCCGCGCTGCAGGACCTGGTGGCCGGCAATTCCGGAAGTGATCTCGAAAGCCATGAGGGTCGAGCCAAGGCAGGCTATCGCGAAGCAGATGACCAACCGTGAAATGAAAGAACCCTTGTTCATGGCAACCCCCGAGTCGGCCTATTGTAAGACAGAGAAGACCCGGGATTGTCCGGAAACCGCCGCCGCCGATGCTATCCTGAGCGGGTTTCCCACAAGGAGTGTTGTCATGCATGATCGCGCCGCGTCGCCAACCCGCAGAGACTTGCTGCGCACCGCCGGAATCTATGGCCTCGGGGTTTCGTCGTTGGGTCCGGCGCTCGTGGAATCGCTTGCCGCCGCTGAAGGCCCCGAGATTCAGCCCTGGAACCGCTTTCCGCGCATGGTCCACGAGTACTTTGTCGACCGGGTACGCGGGCTCGAGCATCGCTCGCTCCAAGTCAAGAACGGACTGAACAGCAAGGCCGACGCCGAGGCCTACGTTCGCGGCGTGCAAGCCAAGATCCGGCAATGCTTCGGTCCCCTGCCCGAGAGGACGCCGCTCAATCCTCGCATCACGGGAGTCCTCGACCGCGATGGATACAAGGTAGAGAATCTGATTTTCGAGAGCCGCCCCGGTTTTCTGGTGACCGCCAACCTCTACCTGCCCAAGAATCGCAACGGCCGCCTGCCGGGCGTCGTCGGGACCTGTGGGCATTCCAGCAACGGAAAGGTGGCCGAAGCATATCAATCCTTCGCGCAAGGCCTGGCGCGCATGGGCTACGTCGTGCTGCTCTACGATCCCATCGGGCAAGGCGAACGCATGCAATACACCGATGACGATCTCAAGCCCCGTATCGGCTACGGCACGCGCGAGCATATCTATGCCGGCAATCAGCAGTTCCTGTTGGGTGAGTTCTTCGGGACCTGGCGCGCATGGGACGGCATCCGCGCGCTCGACTATCTTCTTACGCGCGAAGAAGTCGATTCGAAGCACATCGGCGTCACGGGCAACTCCGGCGGCGGCACGATGACAACCTGGCTCTGCGGCGTCGAGCAGCGCTGGACGATGGCGGCGCCGAGTTGCTTCATCACCACCTTCCGCCGCAATCTCGAGAACGAGCTGCCGGCGGATACCGAGCAGTGCCCGCCGCGAGCGCTGGCGCTCGGCCTCGATCAGGAGGACTTTCTCGCGGCCCTCGCCCCGAAGCCGATCATCGTCCTGGCCAAGGAAAGGGACTATTTCGACGCGCGCGGCAGCCAGGAGGCCTATCTCCGGCTCAAGCGGCTGTACAAACTGTTGGACGCCGAAGAGAACGTCGGGCTCTTCATCGGCCCCACGTACCACGGCTACTCGCAGGAGAACCGCGAAGCGATGTACCGCTGGTTCAACGGCGTGACGAAGATCTCCGACATGCGGAATGAGCCCGCGCTGCGATTGGAAGAAGAAGAAACCCTCTATTGCACGCCCCGCGGACAGGTGGCCGGCATGCAGTCGCGCCCCATCTATTCGTTCACGATGGCGAGGTCACGGGAGTTGGCGAAGACCCGCAAGAGACTACGCGGCAAAGCGCTCGCGAAGGCTGTGCGCGGCGCCCTCAACATGCCGGAAGAACGTCGAGTCCCCGAGTATCGTATCCTTCGCACTCGACGAGCGCGCAGTTACCCTACGCCACACTCGATCACCTATGTCGTCGACACCGAACCGGGCATTCACGCGCTGGTCTACCGGCTGTCCGACGAGCGAATCTACTCCCGGCCGTTTCTCGGCGCAAAGCGCGCCGTGCTCTATGTATCCCACCACTCCGCGGACGCTGAGTTGCGCAAGGAACCTCTGGTCAAGGAACTGGCGGCTGCCGAAACCGACTCGGCTTTCTTCACATGCGACGTCCGGGGAATCGGCGATTCGCGTCCCGGCACCTGTGGAATCGACAGCTTTCTTCAGCCTTACGGCAGTGACTACTTCTACGCCATCCACTCGATCATGCTCGACTATCCCTACATCGGACAGAAGACTTACGATCTGCTGCGCGTGATCGACTGGCTCGGAAGTTTTGGACACACTGAGATTCACCTCGCCGCGAAGGGCTGGGGAACGATCCCGGGAACGTTTGCGGCCCTGCTCTCAGACGCTGTCGTGCAGGTCACGCTCAAGAACGCCTTGACCTCATACACTGACGTGGCCGAGTCGGAAGACTACAGTTGGCCGTTGTCGGCCCTTCTGCCGGGTGTCCTCACGAGTTTCGACCTGCCCGATTGCTACGACGAGCTCGATAGAAAGGAGCTCAGGCAAATCGACCCCTGGGGCGCGCAAGAAGGCATGAATATCTGATGTGAAACATCCTCTTTATCAAACGGGGTTGACACCGGTACGGCTGTTTCACATCAGTTGGCCGAGTAGACCAGCTTCCCCCCCAAATAGGTCTGCTCCACCTGAATGCTTTTCACTTGATCGATCGGACAAGTAAGGATGTCCCGGTCGAGGACGATCAGGTCCGCCAGCTTGCCCTTTTCCAGCGAACCTTTCTCCTTTTCCTGGAACATCAGGTAGGCGTTGTTGATGGTGTAGAGCCGAATGGCCTGCTCCCGCGTGATCCGTTGTTCCGGGTGCAGTACCTTGTCGGTCCAACGCGGCTGCCGCGTGAGCGTGACCCACATGCCGAAGAAAGGATTGTACGGATTGATCGAGCGCCGCCCTCCGATCTTTTGCATGTGGTCGGACCCGCCGCCCACGACGACGTTCTTTGCGAAGAGTGACTTGTACGGCTGGAAGAAGTCGAGACGGGCGCTGCCGAAATGTTTCATGAGAGTGGCGCCGTCACGCTCCAGCCATGCCGGTTGCAGGTCGGCCACGATACCCAGATCGGCCATCCTGTCGATCGCCTCCGGCGTCATGAAATTGCAGTGCGTGATGCAAGGACGCCCCTCTCGAACCGGAAACGAGTTGTTGATCTCCTCATAAGCGTCGATCAAGGCATGGACCGCTCCGTCCCCCACCGAGTGTGAAGTGGGTTGAAGCTTGTGCTCAAGCGCCAGCTTCGCGATCTGGAACAGCTTGCCGGGCTCGATGTAGCGCATCCCTCGGTACTCGGGATCGTCAATCGAATATACCTTGCTCACGCCCCATGGCTTGAGCATGTAGGCGCTGCCGGTGAGCATGCCGCCGTCAAGGAAAGTCTTGATGCCCCGCAACCAAAGCATGTTGTCGTATTCGTGCAGCGGGTTGCTCGCCGCTGTACGGATACGCGCCTCGATCCTCTCCATCGAGTCCTGGGCGCTCACCGACACGGAGAGAAAGACCCGACAGGTGAGCTCATTGCGCTCTTTGAGTTCGCGGTACAGTTCGACGGCGCTGTCACTGGCGTTCCGGTCGGCGACGCTCGTGAGCCCCACCTTGTTGTAGTCGGCGAGCAGTTCTTTGAGGCGGCGAAGCCGGTCCGCACGGGAAGGTGATTTCTCGCTCGACTCGTACACGACGAAACGGCCCGCGCTGCGAATGATGCCCGTGGGCTCGCCTGTCTGCGGATCGCGTTCGATCCGCCCCGGCTTGCCGTCGGTGATCCGGAAGTCCTTGTCGATACCGCTCAGCTTCAAGGCCAGGGAGTTAAGGGAAGCATCCGGGCCGGTGCTGAAGTAGACCGGGTTCTTCGGAGCGACTCGATCCAGCTCTTCCCTCGTGGGGTAACGCTGATCCCGCAGCCGAGTGATGAAGACCTGCCGGACTCGGATCCAGTCGCCGTCGTCGAGAACGTCCGCACGGGATTGCACGTAAGCCAGGACATCCTCGATCGTCTCCATTTCAGGGACCATGTGGTCGAACTCGTACATCGAGGCGCCGGTCGAGTGGACGTGGGAGTCCATGAGGCCCGGCAGCACGGTCTTGCCCCTCAGGTCGATACTCCGCGTCTCCGGCGAAGCGAGCTCCCTCACTTCGCTGTCGCTCCCGAGGGCGGCGATGCGATCGCCCTTGACCGCTACCGCCTGGACGATCTCGAAGTTGTCCTGGACGGTGACGATCTTGCCGTTGTAGAGAATCAGATCGGCGCGATTTGCCGTCTGGGCTTCGCCGAGCGGAATCGAGGCGCACAGCAGAGCGATCGCGGCCGCCGGCCGAACCCTGATCGCCTGCAGGAGTAAAAGTAATCTCATGGGAAATCCAGACGCCTCAACGCCAGACCGCTGCTGTAGCTCCCGACGAGGGATCAACAGCAGCCGCGCTCATGCGCGCGCTCTGCGAGTCTGACACCTCGTAACCAATTTTGGCGAGGTACTCCTTGCCTTCCTCGCTCCACTTGTCGTCGCATTGGACGTTGAGCCCGCCTTGCGTCACCATGCGGGGCGCGTCGATCGATTCCTCCATCGTCCGGTCGAGGCCGATGTAGTTCACCAGGACATCGACAATCGCGCTGGGGATTCTTCTTCCGCCGCGGCCGCCGACGGCCAGGACGGGCTTGCCGTCTCTCATCACGATCGTCGGGCACATGTTGTGAAGCGGTTTCTTGCGGGAGCCCGGCGAGTTCGGGTGCCGGGGGTTCGGATCGAAACGAGACATTCCGTGCCCGAGGATCAACCCGAGGCCGTCCACGGTGACGCGTGCGCCGAAGTTCACTCCGTGCGTCAACGTCATGGCGACCATGTTCCCAGCGGCATCGACGCAACTGATGTGGACCGTCCCGTTCTGCTCCCTCGACTGCGTGGCGATCCGCTGAGGCTCTCGACGGTTGATCGCCTGCCGCACGCGTTCCGCCATGCGCTCAGCGTAACTGTCGGACATCAGCCGCCCGAGCGGCACATCCACCTTGGCCGGATCACCGAACAATGTCAGACGATCGCGCCAGGCTATGCGGAGTGCTTCAAGCCGAGCGTGGTTCTGCTCGTCTTCGTTGCTGAGGTTTTCCCAACCGAGCGCCTTGAGGATGTTGACGGCCTCCAGGCTTGTTGCGCCGCCAGCCGTCAGCGGCGCCGTATAGATGTCGTATCCGCGCCACTCGATATGCACTGGTTCAACTTCGGAGGCTGCATATTCCTCCATGTCGGACGCTGTGAGGATGCCGCCGTTGTCTTGAAACGCCTGAGCGATCTTTTCCCCGATATCTCCGCGATAGAACGGCTCGACCGAGTTGGCCTCGGCCAGGGTTTCCAGAACGTCGGCCAATTCGGGATTGCGGAAGAGCGCACCGGCGGTGAGCGGCTTGCCGCCTGGAAACAACAATCTCTGCGAAGCAGGGTCTTTCGTGAGGACCTCCTGTGCGCGCAGGATGTAACCTGCCACGGTCTCGGGGATTTCGAATCCCTCGCGTGCAGCCTTGATGGCCGGCTGTAGAGCCTCAGTGAAAGTCTTCGTGCCATACTTTTCCAGCGCCAACTGCATGCCGGCAATCGTGCCCGGCACGCCCGCCGAGAGCCAGCCGTGATCGTGCGCGTCCGGTACGGCGCCGTTCGCATCCGGTGTGAATATGTCTCTCCTCATGGCGGCGGGAGCGACGGAGTTGTAGTCGATCGCGGTGATGCGGCCGTCAGCCATGGCGATCACCATATGGCCGCCGTAACCCGCGATTCCGCATGCCGGAAGCTCGGTGACGCCCGCCGTCAGGGCCGTGGTAACAGCCGTGTCCACGGCGTTGCCGCAACAAAGCGCCGATTCTCCGACGGCAACCGGATACTCGGTTCCCGCTGCGGCAATCGCGCCCGGAACCGAAGCCCGGTCCGGCTCTTCGGTTGACTCGATCCCGCATGCGCCCGCTGTCAGCGCTCCTCCGGTGACATAGAGCATCCGTCTTCGATTCATCTCAAATGACATCGCACTCCCTCGATAGACCAGGTGTCTCGTGAAGCACATCCACCGCTTCTGCCATACGCTCGGTCCTCTCAACTCTCCGGCAGGGCCGATTACTGATGATAGAATGCTGGTGGCGGCGGCTCAGCACGACGCAATCCGTCCCTGCGGCAGTCTTATCTCCCATGGCGGCACGGACTTTCTGGCGCAAAGCCCTCATTATCCTCGCATGCGGACTACCCGCGATCCTTTGCGCGCAGCAGGACAAAGGCGCTGATTTCTTCGAAAAACAGGTGCGGCCGGTCTTCGCCCGACACTGCTACGCCTGCCACTCCAGTGCGAGCAATCCGATCATGGGCGGTTTCCGGCTCGACACGGAAGCCTCTTTCCGAAAAGGCGGCACGCGCGGCGCTCCTGTGGACTCGAAGGCTCCGGCGGACAGTTTGATCCTGAGGGCCGTGGGCCACACGGACCCTCATCTCCGCATGCCGCCTATGGGCAAACTCCCCGACGAGACCATTGCAACACTGACAAGATGGGTCCACATGGGAACGCCGTGGGGCGTCGACGCGAGCGAAAAAGCCGCTGGCGGCCCCGCAAGGTTTTGGGCTTTCGACCCGCCGCGGGAACCTGCTTTCCCTGAGGTCCGCAATGAAGGCTGGGTCCGATCGCCTATCGACCGCTTCATCCTTGCTGGTTTGGAGGAAAAGGGTCTGGAACCGGCGCCGCCCGCGGACAAGCGAACGCTCCTCCGGCGGGTGACTTTCGATCTCACCGGCCTGCCGCCGACGCGGCAGGAAATCAGCGCGTTCCTGAATGACAAGTCGCCGCGGGCATTCGAGCGGGTCGTGGATCGTCTGCTGAAATCTCCCCGCTACGGCGAGCGCTGGGGCCGCCATTGGCTCGACGTGGCCCGCTACGCGGATTCAAACGGTCTGGATGAGAACCTCGTCTATCGCTATGCGTTTCGCTACCGGGACTACGTAATCCAGGCATTCAATTCCGACAAGCCTTACGACCAGTTCGTCCAGGAGCAGCTTGCCGGCGACCTGCTGCCTGAACCCGCCGATCTCGAAACCCAATACGAGCGCTGGACAGCCACGGGCTTTCTCTCCCTCGGCGCGAAGATGTTGGCCGAAGATGATCCGGTCAAGATGCAGATGGACATCGTGGATGAACAGCTCGACACGATAGGGCGGGCCTTCATGGGCCTGACGCTCGGCTGCGCGCGCTGCCACGATCACAAGTTCGACCCGATCCCTACCGAGGACTACTACTCGCTCGCCGGCATTCTGAAGAGCTCCAAGACCATGGAGGACTTCAACGTCGTCGCGACATGGCACGAGTACGTTCTGGCGCCGAAAGATCAACGGGACGCACTCAACGCCCACCTCGCAAAGATCAAATCCAGGAACGACGCGATTCAAAAGATTGCGAGGGCTGAGAACCACAAGCTCGTTGCCGTGGGGCGGCAGCGGGTCGGCTCCTACCTGTTGGCTGCTACGCACGCGCTGGAAGATGAGGAGGTCACTCTGCAGCCGGTTTGGATGGAGGACGAGCCGGCGCAGCCCGACTGGGTCTTGCGGGCCGCCGCAAGCTTCGACCGGGGGAACGTCCGTCGCGAAATTGAAAAAGGCAAAAGGAACATTCCTCCCGCCGGCGCCATGCCGAAAAAAGCTGAAGAGGCCTACTTCGCGGAGTACGATCTCATCGTCCCGTCCGAGGGCCTCTACCAGGTTGATTTCCTCAACCAGGAGAAGGGCGACGGCACGACAGACATCCATGTCAACGGCGTTCTGATGAAGAGCGGCTTGGAGCCGATCCGCAATCGTGCTGCGTCGCCCGATGTCGGTGGCTGGTGGGTCACGGGCATCTATCCATTCAAAGCCGGCAACAACGTCCTGCGGCTTGAGCACAAACAGCGATTTCCGTACTTCGAAAAGGTGTTGATCGCTCCTAACCCTCTTCCGGATGGGATTCGCCCACCCAAGACGCACGAGCAGCTTGCGCGCGAATACGACGTCAACCGGAGCTTCCTCAAGCAATGGATCGATCGCCTCCGGCGCAGCCGCAACGCTCCTGCATCCGTTTTCTACGTCTGGCACGCCTTCGGCACGGATGCCTCTCTTGACGACTGGACGTCACCGGCCGCGAAGTACTTTTCCGACTTCCGCCCGGCCGACCGCCGCACGTTGGCGGCGCATTACGAGAGTCTGTTCCGACAAGCGGTCTCTCAGTGGCGGGAACGCTATCCCGAAGCGGAAGTCGATTTCAACAAGAGAGAGCGGTACAAGAAGAGCGGCGAGGATAGGAAACTCGAAGACGACGGCCTCGAAGCGCTCCGCAAGGTGCTGTACGAAAAGTACGGCCCCTTCCGGCCTCCGGCGGATTCCCGTCAATACTTCTCCGCTGAAGCCCGAGCCGAGATCAGCCGCATCGAGCAGGAGCGCAAAGTTCTCGAGACGGCCACTCCGGAATATCCGAAAGCCATGGGCGTCACGGAAGGCGAGGAGATCGGCGACATACCGATCCACATTCGCGGAAGCCACTGGACTCTCGGCAACAAGACGCCTCGACGATTCCTGAGAGTGGTCTCTCGGGGTAGGCCGGAACCGATTGCGAGCAACGAGAGCGGGCGGCTCCAACTGGCCCGCTGGCTGACGCGTGACGATCATCCGCTTACCAGCCGCGTGATGGTCAACCGCCTTTGGCGCTGGCACTTTGGCCGGGGCATTGTCGGCTCCGTCGACAATTTCGGCAAACTGGGCGACCGTCCTACCAATCAGCCCTTGCTGGACTGGCTGGCGCTGCGGTTCGTCGAGAACGGTTGGTCGATCAAGAAGATGAATCGGCTGATCGTGCTTTCAAACACCTACCGTATGAACACCGCCGTCAACGACAAGTCCGTTTCCGTTGACCCCGAAAACAGGCTTCTCTGGCGAATGCCCCGCCGGCGATTGGAAGCCGAGAGCATTCGTGACGCGATCATGCTGGTCTCTGGAGACCTCGACCTGACCCCCGGCGGTACTTTGCTGGAGCGGTATAAACCCCGGGAGTATTTCAGCAACACGAAAAAGGGTGGCGAGGTTGACTACGACCGCAACATCCGTGCCGTCTACATGCCTGTCGTGCGGAGCACCTTGTACGACTTCTTCCAAGCGTTTGACTTCGCCGATCCCTCCGCGCTGAACGGTGACCGCCAATCGAGCGTCGTCGCACCCCAGGCGCTTTTTGTCATGAACGGATCCATTCCGTTGAAACACTCCCGCAAATGGGCATCTCGCCTGCTCGGCAGGCGCGACCTGACCGACGCCGGTCGCGTCGACGTGGCTTACGAAGAGGCCTTCGCTCGCTTGCCTGATGTAAACGAACGAGATCGCGCTCTCACCTTCATCCACAAGATGGAAGCCACTCTCGAAGAAAGCGAAGTCGATAGGTCCAAGCCTCGAGAGCGTGCCTGGGAGAGCTTCTGCCGAACCTTGTTCGGATCGAGCGAGTTCATCTACCTCAACTGAACTGCGTTTTCACGACTTGGCGCGAGCCCAAGTGAGTGAGAAGGTCGTCAGGAAGCGGTCTGAGTCGCTTGGCGACCTCCCTTGTGGGTTCGGAGGAGTCTTTTGTGCTGCCTCGTGCAATGTTCCGCATCAACGCACATCCTGAGAGTAGTTCCGAATAACTGTCGATATGTAGCTCGATGAATGCGGGAATGTGGATTGGACGATACAGACGGCGGCGGACAAATTACGGCTCCTGAGTTAGGCGATAGACAACATGGAGCGGCGCTGGAAGCGATAACCCGTATGCCCCATGTGGGTAATACGACTGAGTTTCCGCCCAAGTAACCACTCAGCCGCTCAGACCGCCATTACAGGGGGGGCAACTTGCGGCTGAGTCCCGCAGACCATATTGCTGGCTCCAGGACGTACAATGTGCATGAGGTCAGATCACCCCGTGGAAGGCTTCGGATACGGGTCGGGGGATGTAGGTGCTCTGACAATCTCCTGCTCGTCGGATTTTCGAACAGCTGGTTAGTCAAGGCAACGGACACTCATAGGCTCCCCAACACATGTGGATCAAGCGCATCATTTGGATCGTCGTGGGCGCGGGCCTGGTGTTCTTCGCCGGCATGCGCATCTACGAGATCCAGGAAAAGCAGGCGAATCCGAAAGCGGCCAAGAAAAAAAAGGGGGGCCGCGTCGTCACGGTCGCGGTCACCGAGGCTCGTACCGGCGAGTTGCGTGACGTGCTGCTGCTGACCGGTGCTCTGAAGCCCAAGGAACAGGTTGATGTAACGGCGAAAGTCACCGGCCGGCTGGAAAACCTTTACTTTCAGATCGGGGACCCGATTCGCGAGGGCGACCTGATCGCGGAACTCGATGACGACGAAATCCAGCAACAGGTGAACCGTGCAACCGCTTCGATCGGCGTGGCGCGCGCTTCGATGCAGCAACGCGAAGCCGAATTGCAGAACGCGATGGTTGAACTGAACCGCGCTCAGAGTCTGCTCGACGATGGTCTGATCTCGCCGCAGGACTTTGCGGCTGCCAAGACACGACTGGATGTCGTGAAGGCGCAAGTCGAATTTGCCCGTGCTCAGACCGAACAGACCGAGGCCGAGCTGCGCGAATTGAAGATCCGGCTGGAGCAGACAAAGATCTATGCTCCGATGTCCGGTTTCGTCGCCACGCGCTTTGTTGATGTCGGTGCTCTCATCAGCCCCACAACGCCGCTGCTGCGAATCGTCAACCTGTCGACCATGGTCACTCTTGCTAACGTGCCGGAGCGCAATATCGGCCGCCTGCGTATCGGCAATCCCGCTGAAATCGAGATAGACGCGATTCCCGGCGAGACCTTCACAGGGCGCGTCGCCCGCATTGCTCCGGTGTTGGACGCAGCTACGCGCACGGCGCTCGTAGAGATCGATGTCCCGAATCCGGGGAACCTGTTCAAGGCGGAAATGTTCGTTCGCATTCGCCTTGACACGGGCGCTTTGCGGAGTGCGATTCTCATTCCGCGCGAAGGTCTGGTCTATCGAGGCACGCAGCCGGGTGTGTACGTCGTTGACGGGAATCGGCCCGTCTTCCGGGCCATCGAGACCGGATTGACGCGTGAGCAGAATGTCGAGGTTCTGGCGAATCTCGAATCAGGCGTCAAGATCGTGGGCCGGGGGGCCACGATCCTTGAAGAGGGCGATCGAATCAATGTAGCGGTGCCGTCCGGCAATGAGAAGCCGACTCCGGATCACTCCGGCTCTCCGGCCGAAAAGGGCGAGCGCTCCGCACAGCAGAGCGCCGAGAAAAGACAGTCGACCGAATAGCAGGTCTGAGGTGTCAGATGAGCCTTGCTGAGTTTTCGATCCACAGGCCGGTAACGGTCCTCATGGCGTGCCTGATCGCCATGCTGCTCGGCACGATCTCTTTCATTCAGATCCCTGTCGATCTGATGCCCGAGATGGAGTACCCGACGATCAGCGTAACCACCGTCTACGAGGGTGGGGCTCCTGAGGAGATGGAAACTCTCATCTCGCGGCCTCTGGAGCAGTCGCTGGCATCCGCTCCCGGGACCGAGGAGATCACTTCGAGTTCGAGCGAAGGCAATTCGAGGGTTCGCGTCCGATTTGTGTACGGCACGAATCTCGACGAAGCCGCCAACGAGTTGCGCGAGCGCATCGACCGACGCCGCAACCTGCTGCCGGAGGACATCGAGCCGCCTGTGATGTACAAGTTCGATGTCTCACAGTTCCCCATCATGTTCCTCAGTGTTGCTTCCGACACGATGGACGCCAAGCAGCTCCGCCATTACGCAGAAAAAAACTTGCAGTATCGACTGGAGCGGACACCCGGGGTAGCTCAAACGAGAGTCAGCGGGGGGCTCCGCCGCCAGATCCACGTCTATCTCGATCTCAAGAAGATTCGGGCCCTGAACCTCTCCGTCGCGCAAGTTGTCCAGACCTTGCGCCGGGAAAACCTCAACCGCCCCGTCGGTCCTGTTTTCGAAGGCCGGTACGAAGTGCTGCTGCGCACGCAGGGTGAGTTCGAAAATCTGCAGGACATCTTGAATGTAGCCGTGGCAACTCGCAACGGCGTGCCCGTTTACATCCGGGACATCGCAACGGTTGAAGATTCACACGAAGACATCCGATATATCGTCCGCGTCAACGGCGAGTCCGCAGTACGGATGTACATCTACAAGCAGTCCGGCGCCAATACGGTCCAGGTTTCCGAAGGCGTATGGCGAGAGGTCGACAAGATCCACGCCGAAGGTCTTCCCGTTCGCATGGAAAGCACCTGGGACTCTGCAAACTTCATTCGAGCATCAATCAGCAACGTGAATGATGCAGCCCTCGCCGGGGCCGGATTGGCCATCTTCGTTTTGCTTTTTTTCCTGCGCAGCTTCTCGAGCATGCTCATCATCGGCGTGGCAATTCCGATCTCAGTCATTTCGACGTTCGCGCTGATGTACTTCAACGGCTTCACTCTGAACACCGTCTCTTTCGGGGGATTGGCCCTCGGAGTCGGCATGCTCGTTGATAACGGCATCGTCGTTCTCGAAAACATCTTCCGTCACCGCGAGGGCGGCAAGAACCTCAAGGCTGCCGCGGTTCTCGGGAGCCGCCAGGTCGGCATGGCGATCACCGCCTCAACGCTGACTACCATCGCCGTCTTTGTGCCGGTGCTGTTCATGGGAGGTGTATCAGCTCAGCAGTTTCAACAGCTTGCCTGGGTCGTTTCCTTCGCGCTGCTCTGTTCATTGATCATGGCGCTCACCGTCGTTCCCGTCTTGTGTTCCCGCTTCCTGACGCAAGACCTTTCCAAGGAACGCCGCGGTCTCGGAGGAGCCTTGTACCGCTGGACAGGGTCGGTTCAGAACCGTTGGATGCACTCCTATACGCGTGCGCTCGAATGGTCCCTTGACCACAGGGTGATTGTTGTCGTTCTCGCCGTGGGTTTGTTTACGTCGTCCTACTACCTGATGCCTTTCATCGGCGTGGAATTGCAACCGGAGGTTGACGAAGGCCAAATCCGTATCGAATTGAAGCTTGAACCGGGCACGCGCGTCGAAGTGACGGACGACACCATGATGCGCATCACGGATATCGTCAACCGGGAAGTCCCCGAGGCCGCCTACATCATGACCGAGGCGGGTAGCAGCAGCACGTTTCGCTTTCGTGGAGGCAATGAGGGCCGGGCGCGCATCGATCTCGTTGATCAGAGCCAGCGCGACCGCTCGGCAGCCGACGTTGCCAACACGCTTCGGCCTCTCCTGAATCTCGAGCCGGGCATGATTGTACGCACACGTGTCAGCAGCGGCCTGTTCCGCCGGCGGGGCAGCGGTTTCGGCGAGGGTGACGACCGGCTCTCCGTCGAAGTCCGCGGACACGACATCGAGACCATTCGCGAACTTTCCGAGCAGGTGCGGGAGACCATGACCTCGATTCCGGGTGTCGTGAGTGCTCAACTCAGCCGTTTGCCGGGCGTGCCGGAGATGCTGATCTCGGTCGACCGCGCCAAGGCCAGCAGCCTCGGACTTTCCGTTACCGAGGTCGCCGATACGTTGGAGACGGCTATCGGCGGAACCCGTGCTTCCCTTTATCGAGAGGAGGGCGACGAGTACGACATCCTGGTCCGGTTGCGCGAGGAAGATCGGCTCGAGCTCGGTCAGGTCAACAATATCCCGATCACCCTTCCCGACGGCAGTACTATCCCGATCGAAAGCGTTGTTCGCATGAAGCGCCAGGAAGGCCCCACTGAGATCACCCGCGCTGACCAGCAACGCATCATCGAGATTACCGGCACCATCGCGGAACGCGACCTCGGCAGCGTCGTGACGGATCTGCGGGCGGGTCTCGCGCAAATTCCCAGGCCTGCGGACGGCGACTACGAGTTCCGCCTGGGCGGCGAGTACGAGGAACAGCAGGAGGCCTTCCGGCAACTGACTCTGGCGGCGTTGCTCGCTCTGATCCTGGTCTACATGGTGATGGCCGCGCAGTTTGAGTCGCTGCGGGATCCGTTCATCATCCTGTTTTCAATCCCGCTCGCGGGGATTGGTGTGGTGTTGATGTTGCTGTTGACCGAGACGACGTTCAACATGCAGGGTTTTCTCGGTGTCATCGTCCTGGTGGGAATCGTTGTCAACAACGCCATCGTGTTGGTGGACTATACCAACCTCCTTCGCCGTAAGCATGGCCACTCGCTGCGAGACGCTGTCGTCACCGCCGGCGGGCGGCGTTTGCGCCCGATTCTCATGACGACGGTCACCACAGTGCTTGGCCTGAGCCCGATGGCTCTCGGCCTCGGTGAAGGCGGTGAGTTGCAAGCACCGATGGCGCGTGTCGTGATTGGCGGCCTGACGACCTCGACGCTCATCACACTCGTGTTCATTCCCGTCATCTACTTCACGCTGGAGAGTTGGTCGGAGAAACTCCGGGCTCGCCGAACGGCCGCAGTGCCTGCCCCAAGCACACTACACCCGGCCGGTTCCGCCGGAGACTAGAAGACTCATTCCCTTCCCGGGCAGGACGGAAAGCGAAGTTGTCCCTCACTTTTTCTTGGGAGACAATAACCTTGTGAGTCAGTTAGCGTCTTAACTGACAACGGGAGTTGTCTTCAGCCGGTCCATGCCCCGTCCAGGGATCGCCGCTCGAAGACAGTTTCTTCGACCATACCCGCAAGAGATGCCAGAACGAACGTCGAAATCGAGTCATGTAGTGAGATGGATCTTTGTGCTGGCGGTGCTGGTGGCCATCGCCTACGCCGGCTTGCAGTTCTGGATGCCGACGACGCGGGAGGTTCCCACGGCGCGTGTCGAGCGGAAGGAGTTCGTTCAGACCGTCCGTACCCGCGGCGAAGTGAAGAGCATGAATACAGTCCCCATTGCGGCGCCCCAAACACCGGATCTTCAGATCGTCTGGCTCGCCGCTGATGGCAAGCCGATCAAGAGAGGAGATGTTGTCGTTCAGTTCGACCCTGCGGCTCAGGAGGAGCGCTACCTGGAGGAGTCGACCGAGGTTCGGCAGGTTGATAGCGAGATCGTCAAGGCAAGAGCACAGCATTCCATTGCTGACGAGTTGAACGCAATGCTCGTCATGCGCTCGGGGTACGACCTTGAACGCGCCAAGCTGGAAGCCAGCAAACAGGAAATCTTGTCGGAAATCGAAGGCCTCAAGAACCGCATCGTCGTCAAGGTTTCCGAAGGCGAACTGTCGAAAGCTCAGACGACCGCAAGAGCCACGGACATCTCTCAGGAATCCGATATCGTCCAGCTCGAGGAGAAGAAGAACAAGGCCATGCGCGACCTGGAGCGCACCAAAGGCTATCTCGGCAACATGGTCCTGCGGGCGCCGGTTGATGGCGTCGTCCAGATTCGTCCGAACCCGCGGGCACAAGGTTCATCCCGACGCAGCCGGCCTCCTTTCCAGGAGGGAGACTCCGTCTGGGCCGGCGCCGAGATTGTGGATATCCCCGACCTGTCCACTATGGTTGTTGAATTCCGGGTCGAAGAGATCGATCGGGGACGGACCCAAATGGGACAGAAAGTCCGTGTCCGCGTTGATGCCGTGGCGGGAGCCGTGTTTGAAGGAACAGTCGAATGGCTCAGCCCGATCGCCACTCTGATCTATCGCCGTTTTCCACCCGAAAAGAACTTCCCGGCCCGTGCCCGCATCGACAAGATGGATGATCGCCTTCGCCCTGGGATGAGTGCCAGCGTAGAGGTTATTGTCGAGGAACGGCCCGATGTACTCGTGATCCCCTCGAAAGCCAGCTTTCAGATTGACGGCAGGCCTACCGTCTTCGTCCGCAGCGGAAGCGGCTTCCGCAGACGCGCGATTGAAGTCCTCGCGCGCAACGCGAACGAGATCGTCGTTTCCGATACGCTGAGCGAGGGAGAAGTGATTGCTCTCGAGAACCCGGAGTTGAACAGCCGCAAGCAAGGTTGAATTCACGCCCCGTTCATGAAGAAGATTCTCATTAGGCTTTCCGTTCTGCTCCTGCTCCTCGCTGCAGCGGGGGCGGCCTACTTTTTGTACAACCGCATTCCGGATGAACAGCCAGAGCAGGCCCTGGCCACCGTGCAACGCGGAGATCTTGTTGTCAAGTCGTATCTCCGTGGGACGCTGCAAGCTGTCCGCTCAACGACACTCGCAGCCCCCAATCTGGGATTGCTTTCCCAGATTACACAGTTGGCTGCTCCGGGGTCGTTGGCAAGACCGAAAGACCTGATTGCCGAGTTCGACGACTCGGACCGCCGCGTCTTCCTCGCGGATACCCTGCTCGATCTCGAGAAGACCAAACAGGATCTGAAGAAAGGCGAGACCGAGCTGGAGATTCTCAAAAGCCAGGATGAAGTCGAGCTCATGAGCTCCAGCTTTGCTGTGCGGCGCGCCGAGCTGGATGTAAGGCAGAACGAATTGATCTCCGCGATCGATGCCCGCAAGAACGAGTTGACGCTCGAGGAGGCTAAGCGCCGGCTTCAGAGGCTCGAATCCGACATCGAATCACGCCTGCAGCAGCGAGAGGCCGAGTTGACGGTTCTTCGGGAAGAGATCCGAAAAGCTGAGCTCGAAGTCGCTCAGGATCGCCGCCGCATCGAAAACGCCCGTGTTCTCACTCCCATGGGAGGGCTCGTCTCGACTCTCGAGAATCGATCCGGGCGCCGCTCCTTTGGCCAGTCTGCGCCTCCCGTCCAGGAAGGTGACCAGGTTTCGCCTGGCATGTCGATCGTCCAGATCCTCGATCTTTCTGAAATGGAGCTCGTAGCCAAGGCGGAGGAAGTCGAACGGGCGCGGTTGCGGGAAGGCCAGGAAGCCGTGATCCGTCTGGATGCCCTCCCGGGACGCCCGGTCCGCGGAAAGATCAAGCGGCTTGGCAGTACAGCCTCCGCTAATTTCTTCAGTGGCGAAGCGACAAAGAAATTCGATTGTGTGCTCAGTGTGGACATGACGCAGTTGCTGACCCACGTTGGCGCAACACCTGAGCAGATCAAACGCATCTTGGCCGGTGCGGCTTCCATCCCTGCCACGGGCGAAAAGCAAACGCCTCGGAAGTCGATGGCATCGGCCTCTTCCCGCGCTGGCGACGGGCCATCGAGGTCAATCAGAGAAACATCAACCGCAAGTGCAAAAAATGCACAGAGTACAGACAAATCCGACGCGTCGAAATCTCAGCGCAAGGGAGGCCGCCGCAATATGTCGGCTGAGGACCGCCAGCGGGCTCGGAAGATGATGCAGGAGCTCGCCGGTGGCCGCGACATCCAATCCATGAGCCAGCAAGAGCGTCGCACGCTTTTTCAGCAGATGCGCGCACGCATGGGGGACAGTTCCGGAGGACGTGGCGGCAGTGGTCGGGGCGCTCAAGACAGCCCAGGCGGAGGCGCACGGGGTGCTCCTGGCGGCGGCGGACCGGAAGCCACTCCGATCCCGATGGTCCCGCCCTCGCCTGCATCCGGATCCGCCAAGCAGCAGTTCACCGCCGCCGATCGGGAAAACGCCCGGCTCCCGATTCCTCCCAAGGAGGGTTCTGATGTCGAAGTCCTGCTCCGCCCAGGCCTTCTTGCCGACGCCGAAGTTGTCATCGAGAGAATTCCAGATACACTCCACGTGCCGGTGCAGGCGGTATTCGAATCCGGCGAAAACAACATCGTCTACATCTTCGACGGCGGCCGCCTCGCGCCGCGCCGTGTCGAAACCGGCCGGCAAACCGAAACTCGAATAGCGATTCTCGAAGGCCTGCTGGAAGGTGAGACGATTTCATTGCGGCCGCCGCTCGACCAGCGCAAGACCGCGAAGAAAAAGAAAGCGGACCGGGGGAAATCTGCGGGACCCTCCTTTCCAGGCGCCCGCGGGGGTTCGGGAGCAGGGCCGGAGGGCGCACCGGACAGGTCACGGCGGGGGCCTCGTTAGCGCAATGCAGGCCGTGCCAACCGTGTTGCCCGAGCTGTGGATGGGCTTGGGGAGCCTCTTGGCTCACAAGCTTCGTTCCCTGCTCACGATGTTGGGGATGATCTTTGGCGTCGGCGCCGTTGTCGCGATGCTCTCGATCACCGCGGGAGCGCAGCAGGAAACCCTGCGTCAGATCGATCTCTTGGGCGTCAACAACATCATCGTCGAAGCAATTGAGGCTGTGGATCGGGAAACTCTTCTCGCGGTCCGTGAGATATCACCGGGCCTGACCTTTCGCGACTACCGAGCCCTCACCGAGAGCGTCCCGAACGTCGAGGCGATGTCGCCGCGCAAACAGTTTCATCCTACCTCGGTATTGCCGCGCTCCGAACAGGAGATGCCGACGGTGATCGGCGTTCTCCCCAATTACACCGACATCTATACCGTCACGTTGCTCGAAGGCAGGTTCTTTACTGCGGAGGAGGATTTGCGGTCTGCTCCCGTCTGTGTTCTCAGCGAACGCGCCAAGATCAGCCTGCTGGGCTACGGACCGGCCGTCGGCAAGCACGTGAAGATGGATTCGGTTTGGCTGGAAGTGATCGGAGTCATGGCTCCTCAATCGTCAGCCGAAGCCGACATCGAAGGACTCGAGACGGACGACCAGAACAATTTGGTGGTCGCGCCCCTGAATACGGTGATGCGCCGTTTCGACGATACCAACAGTTATCTGAAAGATGAAATTGACGGAGTCTTTCTTCGCGTGTACCACGATGCCGATCCGATCGAGACGGCCGAGGTCGTGCGAGCGATTCTCACTGCGACGCACAATGACGCCGGCGATTTCGCGGTCACCGTACCCGCCGGCCTCCTCGCCCAGCGGCAGCGGACGCAGTTCATTTTCGAGGTCGTCATGATTTGCATCGCCGGCATATCGCTGCTCGTCGGGGGTATCGGGATCATGAATATCATGTTGGCCACCGTGCTCGAGCGCACGCGCGAGATCGGGATTCGTCGTGCGATCGGAGCGAGGCAACGGGATATTGTCCGCCAGTTCCTGATCGAGGCGGTTCTCATTTCGATCGCTGGCGGTCTGATCGGAATCGGAGCCGGCTTCGGAGGGTCGCTCATTATCGCCAACATCGCCGAATGGCCCACTGTCGTAACGGCCACTTCGATCGTTGTGGCTTTTGGAGTGTCGGTGTTTATCGGTTTGTTGTTTGGCATCTACCCGGCGGTGCAGGCCGCGAAGCTCGACCCCATCGAGGCCATTCGTTACGAGTAAACTGTCAGTCCCCGTTGGATTCCCGATTGACTCGGCATGTCTCTGTGCCGGGTTCTTGAACTGAAATACGACGCAAATGGTTAAGAGACTCATCACGTTGATCCTGGTTGGAGTCCTCTCTCTGACCGCACAATTCAGCACGTTCCCCAGCAAGAGCTACTTTCGGCAGCAGTGGTCGAAACCGCCGCTCAATGTGGAAATCGAACCCGTCTCGCATCTGCGGGACTTTCTCTACGACTCAAAGATCGAATTGTCGCTACGGGCCTACCTGGAACTGGTGATGTCGAACAATCCCGACGTCAATCTCCAGAAGCTCGCGATCATCGAACAGCGGAACAACATTCAGCGCGCCTACAGTCCGTTCGACCCGAACGTCATAGCCGACTTCCGTTCGAACCGCTCCACGACGCCCTCCATTGATCAGCTCCAGGGGGCCGATGTTCGATCGCGACTGAACCAGACTGGCGGCTTCACCTACAGCCAGAGCCTCGACACCGGCACCGACTACACCATCGGCTACACCGGAGGGAAGTTCGCGGACAACAGCCAGTTCGCCAACTTCAATCCCAGCATCACCCAGAGCATGCAGTTCACGGTGAGCCAGAACCTGCTGCGGGGACGCGGGCGCTATGTCCAACGGATTCCGATCATGGTGGCGCAGTCGAGGTTGGCGCAGACGGAAGAGCAGGTCCGCGAGCGCATATTGACCCTGATCTTTCAGGCCGAGAACGCCTACTGGAACGCGATTAACGCTCGCGAGCGACTCAAGGTCGAGGAGAACAACCTTGAAATCTCCCGGGCCTTCCTGGAACAGGAGAAACTGCGCCTGGAACTCGGGGCGATCTCTCCGCTCGATATTTTCCAGCCCGAGCAGAACTTCGCCAACGCCCAGGTTCGTGTCACCCAGGAGCGCTATCGACTGCAGCAGTTCGAGGACGCCGTCCGGCGCTGGATCGGGGCCGACCTCAACCCCGACTTCCGCCACCATCCACTCGAACTGACCGAACCCGTCGAACCCCGCTTCTACATGGAGATCCCGGATCCCGAAGAAGTTGTAGCTCGGGCGCTCGGTAATCGGCCTGAACTCGCACAGACCCGGCGCGCCTTGGAGATCGACGACCTGAACATCAAAGGCTTCACCAACGACATTCGACCGGACCTTTCGATCAACGCCAACTATAGTTCGCAAGGCCGCAGCGGCAACTTCTTTGATCGAAGAGGACTTGGGGGCACAATAGCTGAAGTCATTCCCGGAGGCTTTCCCCAGGCCATCGATCAGCTCTTCCAGTTCCGATATCCGACCTATGGATTCGGACTCGTGTTGCAGCTTCCTCTCCGGAACCGCAGAGCCGCTGCCGATCTTGCCAATGCCGCGATTCAGAAAAAACGCAACCTCTACAATCTGCGGAGTGATGAGCAAACGGTTCGCCTGGAAGTGCTCCAGGCCATTTCCGGCGTTGAACTCAGCAAAGCAGCGGTCAACCAGGCCAAGATCGCTCTCGGATTTGCGCAGAAGCGCTTGGATGCGGAACAGAAAAAGTACGACTTGGGGGTCAACACCGCTTTCTTCGTGCTTCAGGCCCAGAATGATCTGGTGGACGCGCAAGCTCAGGTGCTCGCCCAGGCGATCGCCTACCGCCGTAGTTTGCTCACACTGCTTCAGTCCACCGGCGAGCTTCTCGGCGCACGCAGTATCGCGCTCGGTTCTCCTTAGTAGTAGTCCGTGGTAAAAGTCCCGTGGGAGGCGCGGCGGGCTCCTGCTCATCCTCGGCGCGGAGTGAGGAGGATCTCCGATCCGGGTGATCTCCTCCGACGAACGACAGAGCTGACGGCCGCAAATGTCCGTCGCCCAAAGGGTTACGCGCCGCTTCCGCTCGGCTGGGCGGAGAGCGCGGCGCCACGTTCTTGGAACGAACTGGCGTTACGCCATCGGCCCTAGGGTGCGTAACGCCGCCCGCGTGACTTTTGCCACGGGCTGTTATGGGCTGAACTGCCCTTCCCTACCCTGTCGCAGGCGCTTTCTCGACAACCCGCTCCTTTGCAGGATCGAAGTACAGGATCTTCCCGCGCCGGAAGCTCTCGACGCCCATCGAGATCGTGACTTGCGCCCGGTACGCCGTGTCCGCATCCAGCACCGGTTTCTGACGCGTTCGCATGCACTCGAAGAAGTTCGACATGTGCGCATCCCGCGGCGTCTCCTCCACGGGGATGTCTACCGACTGATATCCCCACTTCGACACGAACTCTTCCAGATGGGCACGCTCGGCGGCAACCGTGATGTGGTCCGTCCGGCCTTCGAACTTCCCGTGGTCCACCATCGTGATCGTTCCGTGCTGACCGCGCAGCAGGCCGGGAATGTGGGTCGAGTTCGCCATCGATGAGCTCAGCACCAGGCTGTGCCCTTTCGCGAAATCCGCAAGCAAGTTGAAGGTGTCGGGCACTTCGCGGTCCTTGAATGCGTAGATCCCACCCGTCGCCGCGACTCGGTAGGGAAACTGCGGCTCCTCCCAGCAAATGTTGAGTGGCGCGACGACGTGGTAGAAAAGGTCCGTCGCAATTCCGCCCGAGTAGTCCCAATACTTGCGGAAGCGGAAGAACCGCTCCGGTTCCCATGACCGCTTCGAAGCCGGGCCGAGCCACGTCTTCCAGTCGATGTAATTGTCGCCTGTCCCCGCTGGACCTGCGTCCGAGTCGATGTGCCAGTTCCACTCGCCCCGCACCGAGTTGCGGTGATAGGAGCCTTGGCTCAAAAGCAGCGGACCAATCATGCCGTCGGCTATCGCTTTGCGGGCTTTCCACCATTGCCGCGACGACGTTGTCTGTGAGCCAACCTGCAAGACGCCTTTCGTCTGCTTCACTTTCTCGGCAACTCTTCGCGCTTCCTCGATGGTGTGGCACATCGGCTTCTCGAGATACACGTCTTTGCCTTGATCGAGAGCGTCGAGCGCGATCTGCCCATGCCAGTGGTCAGGGGTCGCAACGACGACTGCATCCACGTCGGGGCGCGCCAGAACCTCGCGATAGTCGAGCGTTGCGAACTCCGCCCCGGAACGCTCCTGAGCGAGCCTCTTGCGCTTCTGGTAGACATCGCAGACGGCGGTTATATTGATGTCCTCACGCTGCTCGGCCATCCGCGATACCAAACGCATCAAGCTGCTGCCGCGCCCCCCGACACCGATAAATCCTACGTTGATCCGATCGTTGGCGCCGATGACCCGCTTGGCCGCCGGTCGTGCCGCGCTCGCGCTCGAAGCCATCGCCCCGGCCGAACTGACTCCAACGGTGCTCGTTACGAACTCCCGGCGGTTCACACCATCTTTTCTGGACATCGCAGGTACTCCCTTCGGGCGCAATTCTAGCAGAGCCAATGCTCTTCCAACTCCGAAACGTTGACGAGCCTTGGAGTAGTCCATCGGCGGCTGTGTTTCCGTAGGGGATACAAGAAGGCCGTCCCGGACTGCACGGAAGCTGTCCTCCGGCTGCTACGAAATTTTTCGGGAAGACTTGGCGCCGGTATCCTTGGAGCGAGGACCGGCAAGGGGTTCGACGCCGCTGCCGCCGCAAACAGCGACACCGGTTTCCCGTAGTGCGACAAGCAGGTTATACAGAACTGTATAGACAATCTGTTCGCTGACCTGATCGTGACCGGGAACACGGTACGAGGCCGGCAATTCTTTCGAAAGGGCAATCCGCAGCCGATGCAGTGCTTGTCCCTCCGCGTCGCGGCAGTTGGCCACCGTCAGAGGAGTCTGTAGGACAGCGCCTGAAAAACCATCCACGTAAAACCGGCAACGCGAGAACCAACCCAGGTTGGCCGGGTGTATCGCGTCGAAGAGTAGAATCGGATCGTTCGGCGACGTAGGCGAGACTTCCAGCACGACCTGCCGTCCGCTCTCCTGGATTTCACAATCGAAACCTGCCTGCGAGACGAGATTCTCGAGCACCTCTCGCTCGGGTTCGAGACCGAGCAACTGTTGGTCTCCCGCTTGCAGGATCCGCATAGACCCCCTATCGTATCACCGGCTTTGTCTGCGCTTCGTGCAAAACCGGACGCGTTCTGCTGCAAACAGACTTGAAGACGGCTTGGGATCTGGACGAAAACCCTGAAAGCGCATCACCGAACCGCTCGGGACGACAATGGGACACGATACGCTGTTGGATTTGAGACCCTGCGAAATCGAACGTTTGTTCCAAACGCCAAGTCGCCGCATGTCCTTGAAAACGCAAGGCCCCATGGGCATCCAAACCGGGCGCCCCTACCCCTTGGGCGCGACCTGGGACGGCCACGGCGTCAACTTCGCGGTCTTTTCTCGTCATGCAACCCGAGTCGATCTGTGTCTGTTTGACAATCCCAAGGACGAAATGCACGCCCATCGCGTTCCTCTTCCAGGACACACCGATGACCTGTGGCACGGCTACGTCCCGGGAGTTGCACCGGGGCAACTCTACGGATTCCGTGCCTCCGGCCCTGACGAACCGCATTGCGGCCACCGATTCAACCCCAGGAAGCTGCTCCTCGATCCCTATGCCAAAGCCGTTGGACGTGATCTGGAGTGGCATGACGCGCTCTACGGTTATTACCTTGTTGGCGATGGGCCGGATCTTGTCAGCGACCCGTGCGATAGTGCCCCTTTCGCGCCCCTTGGTATTGTTGTTGATCCGTCGTTCGACTGGCAGCAGGACCGGCCGCCTGATATCTCCTGGTCTCACACGCTTATCTACGAACTACACGTCAAAGGCTTCACGCAGCGGCATCCCGACATTCCGGAATCGATCCGAGGCACTTACCTCGGGCTATGCTCGGAACCCGCCATCGAGCACCTGAAAAAACTGGGAGTCACGGCTGTCGAACTGCTGCCGGTGCACCATCACGTCGACGAACATCGCTTGATCCGGCTCGGCCTGAAGAACTACTGGGGATACAACACTCTCGCCTTTTTTGCGCCGAATCGACGTTATGCAAGCGACCCCTCGCCTGAGAACGTCGTGCGCGAGTTCAAGACCATGGTGCGCACCCTGCACTCAGCCGGTATCGAGGTACTTTTGGATGTGGTGTACAACCATACGGCGGAAACCGGCGAGACGGGGCCGACCCTGTCTTTGCGAGGGTTGGATAACGCCGTCTATTACCGGCTGGACGCCCATGATCCGCGCCGCTGCGTCGACTATACCGACACCGGCAACAGCCTTGATTTGACCGAGCCTCGCGTGCTGCAACTCGTAATGGACAGCCTCCGCTACTGGGTCGAAGAGATGCATGTCGACGGCTTCCGCTTCGACCTCGCCTCCTCTCTGGCGCGGTCTCCCGATGCCTTCAACCCCCACTCGGCCTTCTTGGCGGCGGTGCGTCAAGATCCCGTCCTGTCGCGCGTCAAGCTCATTGCCGAACCCTGGGATGTGGGCCAGGGCGGCTATCAGGTCGGTGCTTTCCCGCCGGGTTGGTCGGAATGGAATGACCGCTTCAGGGACGATGTTCGACGCTTTTGGAAGGGCGGGTTCGGGGTCGGCGCTTTGGCGACTCGTCTGTCCGGAAGCAGCGATTTGTACTCCCGTGCGCGCCGCGGAACTCGTGCTTCGATCAACTTCATCACCGCGCACGACGGTTTCACGCTGCATGACCTCGTCAGCTACAACGCGAAACACAACGAATCCAATCACGAACTGAACCGCGACGGCCACAATGCGAACTACAGTTCGAACCACGGTGTGGAGGGATCCACCGACGACGAGGACATCCGGCAGGTCCGCGAACAGCAAAAACGAAACCTGCTGACGACGATGATGCTATCGCTGGGGGTCCCCATGATCACCGCAGGAGACGAGATCGGCCGAACCCAACACGGTAACAACAACGCATATTGCCACGACAGCGAGTTGACTTGGCACGACTGGGACTTGGATTCGCGTCAGCAAGATCTGCTCCGGTTCGTGTGCCGTCTTTCGATGCTTCGTCGTCGCCACGCTGTGCTGCGCCAGGATACATTCCTGGAAGGTAAATCTCCCGGGCCGGGAAAGCCGAAGGATGTTGCCTGGTACTTGCCGTCGGGCCGGGAACTGGAAAAGTCTGACTGGAGCCGCAATGATGCCCGCTGTCTCGGAATCTGGCGGGCTGCCCCGCACGACGGGTCCGAAACCGAAGACCTCGACCTTTTCTTGGTATTCAACGGCGGCGGTCAACCGGTGGATTTTCATCTGCCGTCGACCATGCCGGGAGGCTGCTGGGAATTCGTCCTCGATACGACTGGCCATCGGGATGGTGATAGTTGCTGCCGGCCCCAGGGCGTTGCATCCCTCATTCCTCCACTAAGCGTCCGCGTTTTCCGACGCTGCCGGCCAAGCCCCGACCGATCGCCTCACTCTGCAGAAACCTAGTCTGCATTTCTCAACACGTGACGAGGCGAAGTGCGTGAGAGGGCCGTCAGGACTAGGCGCAAGCCGGGCGGAGGAAAAAGGCGCGAGCCGCTTGGCGCGCGCAGGCGTACTTGAACAGTACATCGAGCACGGCAAGCAAGCGCAACGAAGTCCTGGCGGTCGTATCGTGTGCTTCGACTGTCGGATGGTGAGAAATGCAGGTCAGGCTACAACGACGATTCCCTGACCCGCTGCCGATACACCTCGCGGGCGTGATCGTACGCTTTCTGCGCAGCATCTTTCTCCGAGTCGCGAATACGCGGGGCCTTCTGGCTCCAGCATTGGCTCACTGCCGCCAGGCACCATTCCGCGCTGCGTCGCGATGCGCGAATCGGCTTGCCGTCGACCAGTGCAAAAATTGGGTTCGTGTGCGAAGACGGCAGGATGCGAAGAGCAATCCAACTGCTCTTGTCGATAGATACGTCGAACACCATCTCGCGCACCTGTCCGTCGGCAAGAAGGTTCTGACTTGCGACGGCTTCTCCGTTGACGATCAATTCGACCGGAACTTCTCGCGTATTTGGAACGCGCGCCCTCTCAACGTCCCAGTAAGGCTTCTCCGCATATCCGAGATCGAAGAACGTCGGGTCCGGATAGCGATCGAGGAATGCCGCCGTCTTGGCGGTGACGCGCACTTTCTGCGGCCCTTTGAGGTGAACCTCGCTGTCGTTCGTTCCAACCTCGACGCCGTTGACTGCGAAGTCCATCAAATGGCTCTTGCCTTCGCTCACATAGCAGCGCCCGTCGCGGACACCCTCGATCCACCCTTGGTAGGTCAGCCTGTCGAGCTTGACGTAGCTCCGTCCCAGCCCGACCTTGTCGTCATAAATGCAGGGGAAGTCCGTCTCGCCGCTTACCCGCGAACGGAAGCCTACGTTCAGTGTGTGATACCAGATGTTGAGTTCCCAGACCGACGGCGTGTCGACGGTCGAGATAAAGTCGACGGCGTCGTGCGTCACGTCCACAATGAACTCGTTCGCTCCGATCCCGTCAAACCCGGGCATCTCGTAGTTCGGCAGCTTGTCGCTCTTGACCTGCAGCCCCCACCCCGAGTGCGAGAAGCCCACGATGGCGCCCTGTCTCTGTCCCCATTGGAGGACCGGCAAATCCCAGGACGGCCACTCGTCGACACGCGTCGTACCGGGATAGTCGTCCTCTTGCAGTCCCAGCAGCACCAGGTGGCCGGCGTGGCTCGACGGAAACCCCGACACCTCGACGTCGTAGTGCATGACTCGCTCCGCCTTGGAAAGCTGGTGGTCCTTGCTGCTGAAAAACTGCTTTTGGTAGTACCACGACGGACCCCACGTCAGCACCGCGCCGATGTTGAGGTTCTCGCCCAGAATCTGCCGGATCATGTCCTCCGGATGTACGCCTTCGGTCGGATTCTTGTAGTGCGAACAGCCCGAAGCGTGGACATGGTGGTCGCCCGACCACCAGCCGTACTTCGACGGATCGATCCATCGTTGGAGTTGAAACGAAAGCTCGCGCGGCGCGTTCCCCTCGATGGGCAATTCCTTCGTCCGCCTGTAGAATTCCGGACCGCCCCCATATTCGATGGAGTAGTAGCCGTCGGGCAACCGAACCTGCTCGCCGTCGGCCCGGTAGACCTGCGGTTGAAACGGGAAGTCCGGGGCGAGCCGTTTCGAAGGGTTCGGATAGATCCGCCCTTGCAGGTCCTTGATCGTGAAGGACGCGATCGACGGTTCGCCTTTCTCATCGCGGACCCGCAGAGTGATGGGCCGGGCCTGCTCGATGTTGAATAGCACCAGGATGTCGTTGCGGAATCCGATGTCTTGCGTTCCCTGCCCTACGTTGAACGCAATCTTCGCCGAGCGCTGACCGTGGTCCCGGCTGTAGATCTGCAGGATCTGGTACTCGATGCCCAAACCCGAAAGCCTCGGCGCCATCGGCGGATCGTGGTACATCTCGAGATTCGCCCAGCGCTCTTTGACATGCTCCTGGGTCAACTCTATTGCCGGTTCCTTCTCGCCCCGAGACCGTAGCGACGTCGGTCCGCTGTTAGGGCTCTCGACTACGAGCGGCGCTGTTACGCCCGCACCGTTGCTGACCTTCACGAGGAACATCCGTGTCCCTTTTTCCACCAACTCCGGCTTGGCCTTGCCCTGCCGCACCTTGACTCGGCTCTCAGCGTTGATGTCGACCTCGACCAGGACGTATTGGTCGAGGATCTCCTGTAGCTTCGTAACGGCCTGTGACTCGTCCGTGAGCGCCAAAGCACGGTTGATCGCAGCGTGGTCCGCCATAGGCAACGGTTGGCCGATGTAGCTGAGCGCGTCCTCCAACCGGCGAACCTGTTGCGCAAACGGCTGCAGCGGTACGGAAGCTGCCGTCGCCAAACCGGTCCATACGAACGCGGCTACACTGCAAATGACCGAGTAACGAAGAAATTGAAGTGGAGTTGATGACATAGGAAGCCTCCCGATGCAGAGCGGCGTAATCCACTCGCCTTGACTCTGTCAAGAATAGGCCAACCATCAGCCATGAGCAATACGGTCAGGATGACAGCGAGCCCAGGAGCCTGCCGCGTCGAGCCAGACATGACTTCCCTGAAAATCCGCTTCGAAAAGGCAAAAGCTCAAAGTCGTTGATCTGTCCCGCACGATTCCTCGGCGGCTAACAAAGGCGTTTCCTGGTAGGAGAAAATGATAGATCCCATTATATAGAATAACTTTTATTGAGTAACTTCAAGTTTAGAATGAAGAAAATTATGTGCGGCTTGGAGCGGCTTGGGCGGCTCGCATAGTATCCTGCCGGAGATGCCCGCACGGTACAAAGTTCTCGGGTTGATGTTTGCCCTCACGCTGATTACTTACCTCGATCGCGTCTGCATCGGAGCTACGGCAACTGTCATGTCCGCCGAGTTGGGTCTGAGCAAAGTGCAGATGGGCGAGGTCTTCAGCGCTTTCGTGCTCGGCTACGTTCTGTTCGAAATTCCCGGCGGTTGGCTCGCCGATCGATTCGGTGCGCGGGCGCTGCTCACTCGCATCGTGATCTGGTGGTCCGCCTTCACGGCAATCACCGGCCTCGCTTGGAACTACACCAGTTTGATCGTCGTCCGTTTCCTTTTCGGTTGCGGCGAAGCGGGGGCGTTTCCGGGCTCGGCTTCGGCCATCTCGCGCTGGTTTTCGTTCTCCGAGCGCGGCCGCGCCCAGGCCGTGATCATGGTCGGCAGCCGCCTCGGAGGCGCTCTCGCGCCGCCGCTGGTCATCGCTTTGATGAGCATCATGGGTTGGCGCGGCGTTTATTGGGTGTTCGCCGGATTCGGGCTCGTCTGGGCCGTGTTCTGGACTTCGTGGTATCGCAACTCGCCCGAAGAACACCCCTCGGTCGATGCTGAAGAATTGGCCTTCATTCAGAAAGGCCGCGCGGCTGCGACGCACTCGCACAAGGTCCCTTGGGCGCTCCTGATCCGTAGTCGCAACGTTTGGGCCTTGTGCGCAATGTATTCCGGCTACGCTTACGGACTGTACTTCTACCTCACCTGGCTCCCCACCTATCTTGAAGAGGGCCGCGGTGTCACGCTGAGCCACGTTGGTTACTATGCGATGCTGCCTCTGCTCGCTGGAGCGGCCTGTAACTTTCTGGGCGGCTGGTTGACAGATTACTTGTCCCGCCGCATGCGGCTTCGCTGGGCCCGCCGCATTCCCTCCATGTCCAGCCTTCTTGTCGCTTCTGTTCTGATCTCGGTCGCCGCAATCGCCGAGAACAACACCATCGCGATCACGTCCCTCGTGCTCAGCTTCGGCGCCTCCGACCTGATCCTCGCCGTTTGTTGGGCAACCTGCCTGGACATCGGCCGGGAGCACGCCGGCACCGTCTCGGGAGCCATGAATTCACTCGGTCAGATCGGAGGGGTGATCGCTCCAGTGGCCTTCGGCTGGCTGGTCGAAACCTACGGTTCCTGGCGGATTCCGCTATTGACCGCCGGGGTCTACTATGCCGTCAGCGCCCTTTTCTGGTTGGCCATTGATCCTGAAAAACCGCTTCAGCAGCACAGCTCCGCATAGCGGCCCGTCAGCAAGCAAGCGGGTCTTGTCACGATTCGATTCGGCCTGTGCAGGCGGTGTGTCCCCGTCACAGCGAAACCGCTTGTGTTCATCAGGGCTGGGTCGTTTATGATAGGAGCGCCGCTGCTGAGGGAGGTCGAGTTGCCCTTGGCCGCGGAAGATCAGGGGGATTGTTTATGGAGCCGGTATTCGCTGCGGCGGGTTGCTTCTTGCTTTACTTTGTCGTCTATCGCTTCTATGCACGGCATCTGGGGGCGCGGATCTTCCAGCTTGATCCGACGAAGAGTACGCCGGCGCACGATATGAACGACGGTGTGGACTACGTTCCCTGCCGCCGCGCAATCCTTTTCGGACATCACTATGCGTCCATTGCAGGCCTGGCTCCGATGCTCGGTCCTGCGATCGCGGTGATCTGGGGATGGCTGCCGGGAATGTTGTGGGTGGTGCTGGGGACGCTGTTTATCGGGGCGGTTCACGACTTCGGGGCGCTGGTCGTGTCGATGCGTCACAAGGGCTTGAGCGTCGGCAAAGTGGCGGAGGACTTGATCGGGCGCCGTGCGAAATCGATCTTCCTGTTGATCATCCTGTTCTTGATCTGCCTGGTGATGGGAGTATTCGTACGCACGATAGCGGGACTGTTCACGGCGGCCTTCTATCCCGAGTCGGTCTTTCCGACGTTCTTCCTGATGGGCGTCGCAATGATCATCGGGTGGAGGGTGTACAAGCACTCGGCGCACATCGGCAAGGCCACGGCAATTGGCTTTGCGCTGATGATGATCTCGATTTGGGTAGGCCTGCAGATCGCGCGGCCGGACTTGACGGCGGATTCATGGATTCTGATCCTGCTGGGCTACGCGTTGGCGGCGTCGATTCTGCCGGTCTGGCTGCTGCTGCAGCCTCGGGACTATCTGAATTCACTGCTGCTGTACCTGGGTTTGGGAACTGCATACTTGGGGTTCTTCCTGCTGATGCCGGACTTCTCGGCGCCGGCGGTGAGCGCGAATCCGGAAGGCGCGCCTCCGATCTTTCCGTTCGTGTTCATTGTGATTGCGTGCGGGGCGGTGTCGGGATTCCACGGACTCGTCTCGTCGGGGACGACGTCGAAGCAGATCGACAAGGAAACGGATGCCGTGTTTGTAGGCTACGGCGGGATGGTCGGCGAATCGCTGCTGGGCCTGTTGGCGGTGTTGGCCTGCACGGCGGGGTTCCGATCGATCGAGGCGTGGAGTGCGCACTATTCGAGTTGGGATGCTGCGAGCGGGCTGTCGGAGAAGATGCGGGCATTCATCGAAGGAGCAGCGCTGTTCATCACGAAGCTCGGATTGCCGATGGACTTGGCGCAGGCGTTCATTGCGCTGGTGGCGGTTTCGTTCGCTCTGACTTCCCTGGATTCCGGAACGCGGCTGCTGCGCTACAACATCGGCGAGATTGCGAACTCGATCGGCATTCCGCAATTGGGCGGACGTTACGTGGCTTCGATCATCGCGGTGGCGCTGATCGGCTTTTTCGCGTTCTACCAGATCGACGGCCAACCGGCCGGGTTGGCGCTTTGGGGCTTGTTCGGCAGCACGAATCAGGTCCTCGGCGCGTTGACCCTCCTGACGATCAGCATCTATCTTCGGCAACGCGGGCGGAACTATTGGTATACGGCCGTCCCGATGGCCTTCATGATGGTCATGACCGTGACCGCCATGCTGCTCGACCTGAAGAAATACACTTCGGGCGGGCAGGTGCTGTTGACGTTTGTGGCGCTGTCGATATTTCTTCTCAGCCTTTGGCTGGTCGTCGAGGCCATCCTGCGCTTCCGCAAGGACACAGTGACTTTGGGCTCGACGATGGCCGAGGGCGATTAGCCGGCACAGCCTTCCGAATCACGAAGGATCTGAACTCCGTACCGCCGCAGGCCCCCATCCGCAATGCAGGCTTGATCTCGCTTCTTCGGTAACTCACCTCCCCTGGCCTGCTTTTCTCACTACATGGCGAGGCGAAGTGCGTGAGAGGGCCGTCAGACATTTCCTCTGGAGCGAACCAGCCCTGCGCCCATGGTTTTCACGAATCACGAAACACGAATCACGGCCTTTTATCGTGTGCTTCGGCCGTCGGGTGGTGAGAAATGCAGGTCAGGTCCAGCCCGGCTTGGTTGCTATCATGCCCGGCATGACGCAACGCCTTGTTCTGCCGGCCTTCCTCTTCACCTTGGCCATCATCTCGCCCGCGCAGCACCTCCCCTACGAGATGGTCGTCAATGCCGACCACAACGGACTCGCCCATCAGGGAACATTTGACCTTCACCCCAACGGCCCGATTACCTACGTCTGGAACACCTACAGGATGCACCACGAGCGGATTTACACCACTCGTTTCGAGAACGCCCGCCGGTCCCACGCGCGGCAACTCACTGCCGGCGTCGGCGTCTACTACCAGCCCGTCTTCGTTGCGACGGGCGCGCGATCGGGCTGGGCCTTTTGGCAGGTGCAACGAGGCGGTCTCTGGCGAATCGTCGGCAGGCGTCTGAACGATGGTTATTGGGAACCCATCGAACCGATCAGCGCCCGAGGTCGGCAGGCTCTCCTGCCTGCGGCGGCGGTTTTTTCAGGCAAGGTCGCCGTCGCATGGGAAGACCACTCCGGCGAGCCGCAGCGCATCCGGGTCCGCGTCTGGGACGGTGAGAGTTGGGGACGTGCCGGCACTGTATCTGGGACTGCAAAGACTTCGCACCGGCCCACTCTGTCCACCGGTCCGGATGGCGAGCTGTGGGCCTTTTGGGATCGCTATGAGAACCCGGACTACGCGGTATACGCACGCCGCATCACGCCCCAGCCCGGCCCGATCGAACGTCTGTCGCCACCCGGCAAGAGCTGCCTTAAGCCCACCGCCGTTTACGGTTCGGAGACGGGTCTCGTTGTCGCTTGGGTCGCGAACATCGATGTCACGGCAGGCGAAGGAGCAATCGATCAATGGAACACCCTGCAGGCGGCGCGCAGGGAGAGCGGTCAGTGGCGGCTCCTGGCCAGAGACGGTAGCACCGACATCGCGAACCTGAGCCATGGCCTGCTCTTCCCGATGGAGCCCGAGCCGTCGATCGTCACCGGATATTCCGGCCGCCGTCGCCACCCGATGCTGGTCGAAGACGCCGGTCATGTCTGGCTTCTTTGGGAGCACAAAATTGTGGTCAACCGTAGCACCGAGCCCGGCGAGTTGTTCGGGTTGCGGTTCGATGGAAAAGCGTGGTCGCAACCTGTTCGTGTCCACGCTGGCCTCATCAGCTATGAAGTGCCCGCCTCCCGCCGTGCCGACAAAGGCGAGCTGACCTTGCTCGGCATCGACGGCATGCACAACTACCGCACCCTCCATGTCGATCTCGCACGCGCCCAGCCGATTCGAATCCCCACCAGCGATGCCGGTTGGAAACCGCAAAGGCTTCCTCTACGCGACTTCGGCTCACGGCGGTCCATAGAGATCGGCGGTGAAACCCACTATCTCTACTGGGGCGATCTGCACGCTCACAGCGCCTTGACGCAGGATGCCGAGGGAGAGCCCGATGAGCTGTTGAACTATGCCCGCGATAAGGCCAGGATCGATGTCATCGTCTTGCAGGAAAACGATGCTTCCTCGTGGCTTAACGCCAATCCGCAGGGCTCTCTCCGGGGCGGAATGCTCCCGGAATCGACCTATCGTTACGGGGTCTATCTCAGCCGCAGGCACACGGAGCCTGGGAAGTTCATTGCCCTGCCCGGCTGGGAGTGGTCCGACCGCACCGATGACAAGCGCCCCAACCACCGGACGGTGATCTTCGCGGGTGACGAGACGCCGCTGATCCGGCACGCTGAGAACGGCGGTGACTTCGACGAACTCTGTGACCTCGTCGAAGCCGCCGGCGGGGTGATGAACACGCAGCACCCGCACTTTCGGCTGATTCGGCGTCCCTGTGAAGGCAATATCGAAGCAGCCTCGGGTTGGGCCGTATTCATGAACAAGCCCGAGAAGATCCACCGCGATTTATCGGCAGGATTCAAGGTGGGCTTCGTCGCTACCAGCGATGGCCATCGCCGCAGCCCGGGAACGGGCGGCGGTCTTACCGGGATCTATGCCCCCGAGCTGACGCCGGACGCGATCCTCCAAGCCATCAAGGACCGCCGGGTTTTCGCGACGAACGGATCACGCATCGAGATCGACGCCCGCGCGAACGGTGTCTTCATGGGACAGGACGTCGAGAGCGACGGGCCGGTCGAGTTGACACTGGATGTGCACGCGCCGAGGCCGCTCGTGCGGGCGGTCCTCGTTAAAGACGGGGACGAGGTTCTCGTTGTCCCCGGAGGCGGCCGGATGTCGTTGCGGAAGTCCCATACCGACATGCCGTCGGAGGGCTTTCACTGGTATTACTGGCGCATCGAGATCGAAGGCGTATCGCCCCACTATCCAGGCAACCTTAAAGTCGCCGAAGGCCACCAGGCCTGGTCGAGTCCACACCGCGTGACGGTCGTACGCTGAGTAATGGCTGGCGAGGCTACACCTTGACCTGGCGAGGCGCCGCCTTGAATGATCGGCCAACCGGGCAATTCGCCCCGTTGGTAAAATACAGAGGTTCTCGCCTTGGGCCACGGTAGCTCAGTTGGTAGAGCAGCGGTTTCGTAAACCGCAGGTCGTCGGTTCGAGTCCGACCCGTGGCTCCACTTGTTTTCAATAACTTCAATGCCCTGAAGTTATCCTTTACATACGTTTTCCGGGCTCTCTCGCACCCTCAGCCGTTCGAAACGCAGGCTAGGCCCGGTTGCCGCTGCCCCAGGCGGAGGTAAACAGTTCCCCCTCGATGAAGCGATGGGGCCGGAAGGCGTGGATATCGATCTCCGGTTCTTGCCCGGCGATCATCTTGCTCAGCGACTCCGCGATCGGCGGTCCCAGCTTGAAGCCGTGCCCGCTGCCCCCGAACGCCGCATAGTAGCCCTCCAGGCCCGGCTCGGGGCCGATCAGCGGATGCCAGTCATCCGTCACCGTATACATCGAGGCCCAGCCCTTCACGTACTCCTGCTCCCGCAGCGCCGGCATCCTTTCAAACACCCCCTTCTCGATGCGGCTCCGCTGGGCGTCGTCGATCATCGGATCGTAGTCGTCGATGTCGAGCGGCTCGATCTCCTTGGGCGGTCCCAGCCCGGCCAGCACCTGGTCGTCGCCGTGCGGCCGCAGGTAGACCTGCAGGTTGGGGTCGGCAATCACCGGGAAGCTGCCACAGCCCGGTGGCCGCCGCAGGACAAGATCGGTCTCGCGGCTCCAGCGCAATGAATAGTTCAACCCCACCGTCAGCCCCAACTCGCGCCCCCAGCCGCCCGCGGCGTTGACCGCGACCCCGGTTGCGATCGTCCCCTGATCGGTCTCGACGCCAGTGACCCGCTCTCCCTGCAAACAGATGCGCGTCGCCCGCACGCCCTCGTAGGCCCGCAGGCCCCAGTCCTTCGCGCGGCCCACCAGGTTCGCCGTGGTCTTGACCGGATTGACGTATCCGGAAAGCGGCTCGTAGATCCCGAACCGCACGTCGTCGACGTTGAGCAGCGGCGCCAGCTCCTGCACCTGGGCGCGCGTGACCCGCTCCGCCAGCACCCCCGCCGGCCGCTCGATCGCCAGCAACTGCTCGCCCGTCGCAGCCGCCTTCTCCGCAAAGATGCAGCAATAGCCGGTGCGCCGGAACTCGCAGTCGCCCCCCAACTCCTGCTCGGCGTTCTCGAACATCTCCCGCGCCCGCAACGCCAGCCGCAAGGTCAGCGGGTTGGAGTAGAACGTTCGCACGATCGCCGCCGAGTGGCCCGTGCTCACCGCCGCCAGCTTGCTCTTCTCCAGCAGCACCACCTTGCCGAATTGCTGCTTGGCCAGAAAATGGGCCGTGGCGGCCCCCATGATGCCGCCGCCGATCACGACGGCGTCCGCGCTCTTGTCCATGGCTCACTTCCTTTCCGCCGGCCGCCCCGGCGGGGCCGCCAGCTCCGGAGGGGTCAAGTCGGGCCGGTAGCCCAGCTTCGCAAATCGTCGGAACAGTTCCGCGACGCTCGACCCGAATAGAATCACGCCGCGGCGCACCCTTGCCTCCCCCGGCGCCAAGTCCCCGAAAAACGGCGCCGAGTGCATGCAGTGGTGGCTGTCGGAGTTCTGCATCAGCCCGATGGCGTGCTCGTATCCGATGCCGACGGCCCCGCCGCCCCCGGCCGCCTCGGCGGCAACCATCGCCGCCACGGGCCGCGTGTCGCTGCGGCCCCAGAAGTATTCCCATGTCCGTACCCGCCGCGCCTGGTACCACAGCGGATCAAACACGTACAGCGCCCGGATGCGCTGGGTCCGATCGGTCTCCGACAAGCGAACCAGTCCGTCGGCAGTGCGGATGAACGTGCGAGAGGCGTCACGGTCGATGAATCGCTCGCTCTGATGCTGCAAGTCGCCGCCGTCGCTCCACACCTGCCGCAGCGGCGCGGCGCCGAGATTCTCCAACCGCAGCGACAGATCGATCCTGTCGCTCGAGGCGCGCATCCGGGCCCGAAGAGCGATCCCCGGCTTGAGCGCAAAGCCTCGCAGATTCACCTTCTCCGAGGCCTCGCGAACCCACTCTCCGGAGGCCTGCCAGTCATAGGCAATCGCCCCGTCAGGCTCGCTCCGCCAGTGTGCCGGGATCGGGTGCCAGACCAGGTGGAAGACGTCCGAGGTCCCGACCGCCTCGGGGAATTGGATCCTCCAGCTCGCCGCCAACCCAGGGTGCGAGATCGCGACCCACTGATCGGATTGCGTCTGCAGCACCGGTACGTCGGCTGCCAGCAGAGCGGGCGCAAGACAAACAGCGGCGAGCAGCCGCCTTCGGCTAGCCGTCATCATGGCCCCCCTGGCAGTCCGTGGTAAAAGTCCCGTGGTGCGAAGGAAAAAGCGCGGCGGGCTCCTGCGGTTGCTCAGCTGTGCTTGGTTGTGCTCCGCCCGCGCCAGGTTGCCACGGCGCACGAGACATTGTACACTGCCCGCTGATAACGAGCCGGAACAGGGGAATATGGCACTGCAAGCAAGCTTCGGGCGCACTTTGATCAATCACCCTCGCATATCTACGCCGGGACCTGGATGGCCCGGAAGCTCGTTCGCGCCGCCGGAATCGATATGGAGATTCGCTGCAGTGGCTACAGCCCGCCCAGGGAACCGGACGCCTGAAGATGCCTGACTCCTACCGTTTGGGCATCGATGTCGGCGGAACCTTCACCGACGCGGTCTTGCTTTCCGAAAAGACGGGCGAACTGCAAATCGCCAAGGTGCCTTCGACCCCCGAGGACCCCTCCGTCGGCTTTATCACAGCCCTCACTCGCGTATTGGAAAAGACCAACCTCGATCCGGAGAGCATTGCCTATCTGGTGCACGGAACCACAGTCGCTACCAATGCACTCATCGAAGCCAAAACCCCCAAGACCGCCTTTATCACCACCGCCGGCTTCGGTGACATGCTCGAAATCGCTCGCCAGGTCAGGCCCTCGCTCTACGATGTGCACTTCACGAAGCCGCGGCCGCTGGTGCCCCGCAACCTGGCATATGAAGTTCAGGAAAGACTCGATGCCGACGGCCATGTGCTGATTCCTCTTGATGCCGGCTCGGTGATCGAGATCGCCAGGCAGCTCCAAAAAGAAGCCGTCAGTTCCGTTGCCGTCTGCTTGCTCCACTCCTACCTCAATCCCGATCATGAACGACGCGTTCGGGATATCTTGCTGGAGCACATTCCCGGGCTCGTCGTCTCGCTCTCGTCAGACGTTCTGCCCGAGTTCCGGGAGTATTTTCGGGCCAGCACCACTGTCGTAAACGCCTGTTTGCGCCCGGTCGTTGCCTCCTACCTCAATGGCATCGCGAGCGAATTGACAAACCGGCGGATGCAGGCTGAACTCCTGGTGATGCAATCCAACGGCGGCGTGCTGAGCTTCGATACGGCCGCGGAGAAACCGGTCTACATGGTCGAATCCGGGCCGGCGGCGGGGGTCATCGCGGCGAACTTTGTCGCCCGCGCCCTGGGGCGCCGGGATTTGATCTCACTCGACATGGGCGGGACCACCACCAAGACGGGACTCATCCTCGATGGGCAGCCGAAGGTGACCAAGGAATATGAGGTGGGCAGCGAGGCGCTTCCCGGAGTCGGTCAGTTGCGGGGAAACGGCTATCCGATTCGTATCCCGGTCATTGATCTGGTCGAGATTGGCGCCGGCGGCGGCAGTATCGCCTGGGTCGACTCGGGAGGCATTCTGCGGGTAGGACCGCGCAGCGCCGGCGCCGACCCTGGTCCGATCTGCTACGGACAGGGCGGACAGCAACCCACCATCACTGACGCCAACCTGGTTCTGGGGCGCATCAACCCTCGCTATTTCCTCGGTGGAGAGATGGAACTGGACGCGGACGCGGCCCATGCGGCGCTGGAGAGTTGTGGGAAGCCCTTGGGACTGGGCGCGATGGCGACAGCCAACGGCGTCGTGGAAATCGCGAACGCCGCCATGATCAATGCGCTGCGGCTAGTTTCGGTGCGCCGCGGTTACGATCCGCGTGATCTGGCGATGGTGGCGTTCGGCGGCGCCGCGCCGCTGCATGCCAATCGCCTGCTGGCGGAGATGAAGATCCCGCTGTTGGTGATCCCCCCCAGTCCCGGCACGACCTCGGCGCTGGGCCTGCTGGTCAGCGATCTCAAGCATGTCTATTCGCACACCTCCCTCATCACGCCCGAGAACCTCGATCTGGAAGAAATCAGCAGCACCTTCACGTCGCTGCAGGACTCAGGGAAGCGCACTCTGGCCCGAGAAGGCATCCTTCCTGAGAAGATGCGCTTCCAGCGGGAGGTGGAAGCGCGCTACGTAGGTCAGTCTCATGAGATACCGATTCCCTGGCCGGACGGACCACTGAGCCGGAGCACGGTTGATGCCGTCATTGCCGGCTTCCATCAGGAACATGAACGCGCCTATGGGCATGGCTATCCCGAAGAGAGCGTCGAGTTTGTCAACTTTCGGGTGACCGCAACCGGCCTCCTCACTCGTCCGAAACTCCGTGAACTCTCCAGCCGGTCCGGCAATCCGGAAGATGCCCTGCGCGAGGTGCGGCAAGTATTCTTCTCCGAGAGCAAAGACTTGCAAAAGACAGCGGTTTATGACCGCTATCGGTTGAGCCCCGGCCACGCCTTCGCTGGCCCTGCGATTGTCGAGGAGATCGATTCCACCTCATTGATCCATCCCGGATTCCAGGCCAAGGTCGACCGCTATGGCAATCTACTGGTGACGGCGGCGGTCTGATCCTCGCCCGCACGTACTTCGGCCGTCGGGTGGTGAGAAATGCAGGTTAAACCTTGCTCAGCCAGTGACGGTACTGCGCCAGTTCCCCATGCACCGCCTTGAGATAGGATTTGCGGATGGCGGTGGTCATTTCCCCGGGTTTTCCGTTGCTGATCTGATGCCGGTCAATGGAGAGAACGGGAGTGACCTCCAGGCCGCTGCCGCAAATGAAAAGCTCGTCGGCAAGATACAGCTCCGTCCGATCAATGTCCCGCTCTGCAACGTCCACGCCTTGCTCGTTCCGGAACAACACCATCAGGGTGTCTCGGGTGATGCTTTCGAGGATGTCATTGGTGACCTTGGGAGTAGAGACGCGTCCGCCCTTGACCATGAAAACGCATCCCCGGGGCTCCTCGGAGACCTTTCCGAAGCTGTTCAGCACGATGGCTCCTTCATAGCCATCCTCGCGAGCCTGAAGCAGGGCTAATCGGCCGTTTTGGTAATTGGCGGCGCATTTGACTCTCGGTGGCAGTGAGCTATCACTGATACGCTGCCAGGAGCTGACACAGACGTGAATGCCGGCCTCGTCTTCAGAAAACCACCGTCCCTTGGGAATGGCGACCACCGAGTGGCTGACGGGCCCGGTTCCGAACATCTCCCCAGGGCCGTCGACATAGACCATCTGGCGGATGTGCGCATCCTGGCGGATTGCGTTCGCCTCGAGGACCCTCAGCACCGCACTGCCGTAGTCCTCGGCCGTCAGCCATGTATCCATTCGCATGATTCTGGCGGAGTTCTCCAGACGCCGTGCATGGTCCCCGAGTCTGAAGACGAATAGCTGTTCCTCCATCTCGTTCCAGTAAGCTCGAATGCCCTCGAAGACCATTGCCGCGTACTTGAAGGCAACCGTGTCGAGTTGTACCTTCGTCTGATCTTTGGGAATCAGGCGGTCATTGTGAAGGGCCTTCATGGGAGGGCCTTGCCGCCGGCTCGGATCCCTGTCTGTTGGGCCGCCGGCGCTGATACGAGAGTGGGGACAGCGAGGACGAGCATGATACCAGATCGTCTCACAATCGGTGTTCGGTCACTCATTCGTCAGAAGTTAAGAGGTTTACTGTCCCTGGAAAGCCTTGGAATTTCTTCCTTCAGGCAATCGATCGCAAAGTCGAGTTCCTCATCACTGATACTGCCATGCGTGACAAACCGTAATCGTCCGTCTTCGAGGAGATGAACCAGGATTCCCCTTTCCAGCAGACGCTCGCATGCCGCGGCCCCGTTCAAGTCATCCGCCAAGTTGACAATGACGATATTGGTCACGACGCGCTTCGGGTCCACCACGAAACCGGGGAGCTTCGAAAGAGCCTCGGCCAACTTCCTCGCTTTCCGATGATCGTCCCTCAACCGAACGGGGAAGTCTTCCATTCCATGGAGGCAGGCAGCGGCCAGGATGCCTGGTTGATGGATCGCGCCGCCCAGTAGCTTTCGCACGCTGCGGGCGCGCTCGACCCACCCGGCCGGACCGGCAACGACAGCGCCCGCCGGAGCGCCCAATCCCTTGGCGAAGTCGATCATCACCGAGTCGAACCCTGCGGACAGCGTAGCCAGGGAAAGCCCGCTGGCCACCGACGCGTTCATCAGCCGGGCGCCGTCCAGGTGGGTCTTCAATCCGAGTTCATGGGCACGGGCGCAAAGGTCCCCCACGAGCTCGTTGTCGAGGACCGTTCCTCCGCGGTAGTTGTGCGTGTTTTCCAGGCAGATCAGGCGTGTCTGTGAGCGGCTGTACACCCGCGGCCGTACTCGCGCTCGTATGTCTCCCCAGCACAGCATGCCATCCTGATCTCCGGGGATCGGCCGCGCCAACAGACCGCAGACGGCCGACAACCCGGCCATCTCCGCGTTGTAAAGGTGGCTGTGCTCTTCAAGGATGATCTCCTCACCCGGCTGAGTATGAACCTTTACCGCGACGAGGTTGCCCATCGTTCCCGTCGGAACGAACAGCGCAGCCTCTTTGCCCAGCAGTTCCGCGGTCCGTTCCTCCAGTTGATTGACGGTCGGGTCTTCATGCAGCCCGTCTTCGCCGACTTCTGCGACGGCCATTGCCTGACGCATGGCGGGTGAGGGATTTGTTGCCGTATCGCTGCGCAGGTCAATCGGCCTGTTCTTGCGCGGATCGTATTCCATATCGCTTTGTTCTCATTGTCAAAGCCGTCTCATGGAAACGCAAAGCCGGCTAGCCTGCTTTCAGCTCGGAGAGGGAAGAGATTCGGATCTCAAGGGCCGGCCGGGATCACGGGCAGCAGGATGTGCGAGGCGCGCTCGGCGTTGTGATAGATCGTTTGCTTGGCAACTACGATCTCGGGGTCGATTCCCAACTTGCCGCCGTTGTTGAGGTTCCTGTTCGACTTGGGGAAGTTGCTGCTGGACACTTCGATGCGAATGCGGTGCCCCGGCAGGAACATGTGGCTGATCACCCCGATCTCCACAAAAAACTCATACACCTCTCCCGGATTCATCAGGACCGGGTTCTCGTATTGTCCGGGTGAGGGCAGAGCCGTTCGAATCGCCCGGGGTTCCCGAAAGCGTGCGCGCAATATTCCGTCGCACAGGTTGATGGCTCTGCCATCCGGAAAGACATCCAACAGCTTCACCGTCCAATCCGTGTCCACTGCCGAACTGCTCGCATGCAGGATGGCCTGGACGGGTCCGGTGATTTCCAGTCCCGCATCCAGTGGCTCGGTCGTGTAGACCAGCACATCATCTCTGCGCTCGATCGGCCGATGGTCCAGTGGATAGATCTGCCCGTTGGGCTCCAGTCCAAGGGAAGGTACTGGGTCGGACGGATCGTACGTATAGGAATCAGGAGGCTGATCCGCCGCCGGCTTTTCCTTCTTCAGTTCTCCATCGCCGAACAACGAGTTGGCCCGGCCCCCGCTATGCAGGTAATAGGGGGTCCATCTCGTATCCGGCAGCGGCCACTTCTCGGCGGTCCTCCACTGGTTCTTGCCCATCACGAACAGCTTCAATGGAGGCATGTCCTCAGCGCCGTTGTTGATTCCTTTCAGCCAGCGATCCATCCAACGGAGCCACAATTCATAAAGATCCATGACCGACTCTTCGCCAAAATCGAGAACTCCGTATTTCTGCTGCGGCTTGTCGGTATGGACCCAGGGGCCGACGACGACTTTCTGCAACCTGCGGGCGCGTTCGGTTCCATCTTTCTCGATTCCCTCGTAGTTGGCGAACAGCGAGCGGGCATGCCAGTCGAGCCAGCCGCAGATCTGTAAAATCGGCAAGTCCATCTTTTGAAACTTCCCGTAGTTGCTGATCTTCTTCCAGTAGTCGTCGTAGGAAGAATGGCGAACCCAATCGCGATAGAAATCGATCTCACGACCGGTGGCTGCCTTGTCGGCCTCGATAATCGGCAGGTGCTTGAACAGCGCATCCGGGTCGTAAGGGACAAAGGTTTGCATGGAACGGCTGCTGGTGCGGATGGACCACGGCAGGTTGATGAAATGCGTGAAGACGCCACCGAAATAGTTCATGCCGTAGATGTAGAAGTCCGCGGACGCCATCTGGGGAATGATGGCCTTCAGGTAGGGCGAGCCGGTGGGAGCCGCCAGCCACTGCACCAGTCCCATGTACGACATGCCGTTCATGCCGACGTTGCCGTTGGACCAGGGCTGGGTTCCACACCAGTCGAGGCTGTCGCGTCCGTCGTCGATTTCGTTGAACCAGGGATACCATTTGCCCTCGGAGTCATAGCGGCCGCGGCAGTCCTGCAAGACGTAGGCATATCCGCGCCTGGCAAAGTAGAGAGCGCGGTTGACGTACCACTCGCCGCTGTTGTCGTAAGGGATTCGTTCCAGGATGACCGGCCACTTGCCCTCTTGCTTGGGAAGGTACACGTCCGCCGACAGCTTTACTCCGTCACGCATCGGTACCTTTTGATCGATCAAGGTCGCGGCTTCATGCTCTTCCTTAGACAGCATGCCCCTCCAATCTTCCGTTTCGCCGAAGAGAAAGCTGCTCCCGGCCAGCAGCAGAAGCGGCAAAAGCCTGCTTTTTCCACCCCACGGAGAGATGAAGTGCCTGAGAAGGCCACCGCCAGGACGAGGCGCGAGTCTCTTGGCGCGCCCAGGCGTACTCTGACCGTACGTCGAGCACGGCAAGCAAGCGTTGCGAAGGAAAAGCGAAGTCATGGCGGTCCTATCGCTTGCTTCGGTCGCCGGGTGGCGAAAAAGGCGGGCTGCTACCATCTCCGTTGATTTCCCAATCATCGCGGACCTCGCGGACTTGAATTCGCGGTCGCTAGAGACGCCCAAGATTATCCGCCAGCGGACAAGATCGTGTAAAGAAGGATTCCGTCCTGGACAGGAAGCGCAAGTCCGGGACTTCCTCGTTGGTATAGTGTCAGGTCATGTTGTGGTCGCGCCGCAACCTGTTGGCGCTTCTGGGAGCATCGGCGACCCGGCTATGGTCGCAAGGGGTGGCCACACGAGATGTCAGAGCGCTCCCGCGCGGCAAACCCTCCGGCCTTCCCTTCCAGGCAAGCTTTGTTGATGTTGCAGACAAAGCCGGCCTTCGTTCACCGGTAATTTACGGTCCCGTTGACCGCAAGGACTATATTCTCGAAACCATCGGATGCGGGGCCGCCTTCCTGGACTACGACAACGATGGCTGGCTCGACATCTTTCTGTTGAGCGGTACTCGCCTTGGAGGTGGCCCTGAAGGAGCCACGAATCGACTCTATAGGAACAACCGGGACGGCACCTTCACCGACGTAACGCGCGAGGCGGGATTAACTCGCACGGGCTGGGCCTCTTCCGTTTGCGTCGGAGACTACCAGAACAACGGACACGAGGACTTGTTTGTTACCTACTGGGGTCAGAACGTACTGTATCGCAATAACGGCGACGGGACTTTCACCGATGTCACCAGAGAGGCGGGGCTGTTGAAGGAAGAGATGCGCTGGGGCGCCGGCTGCACTTTCATCGACTACGATCGCGACGGGCTCCTCGACCTTTTTGTTTCGAACTACCTGGTCTTTGACATCGAGAACGTTCCGAAACCGGGTGAGGGAGGAACCTGCAACTGGAAAGGGATACCCGTGAACTGCGGGCCGCGCGGTCTTCCACCCGGCAGTCATCTTCTCTACCACAACAACGGAGACGGCACGTTTACGGATGTAAGCGAAGATTCCGGAGTGGCCGCGGCTGAGGGGGGGTACGGCATGACCGCCGTGGCCGCCGACCTCGACGGCGACGGCTGGACTGACATCTATGTCGCCTGTGACTCCACCCCCAGTTTCTTTTTTCGCAACAACCATGACGGCACTTTTTCCGAGGAAGGGATGGAGCGCGGAGTCGCCCTCAATGAAGATGGCATGGAGCAGGCCGGGATGGGTCTGGCCGTGGGCGACTACAATTCGGATGGCAGCCTCGACATCTTCAAGACGCACTTCTCCGACGACACCAACGTCCTGTATCGCAACGACGGCCGAGCGCATTTCGACGACGTCACGATAAGAGCGGGTCTCGGTGTCGAGGTCCGTTTCACCGGCTGGGGCGCGGGGATCGTCGATCTGGATAACAACGGACTGCCGGACATCTTTTTTGTGACCGGCAGCGTCTATCCCGAAGTGGAAAAGGTGCTGCCGAACTATCCTCACAAGACGCCCCGCGTGATCTTCCGCAATCTGGGCGGCGGGAAGTTCGAAGAACTGATGGATCTGGGCGGGCCGGCGATTCCGGAGGCGCATAACAGTCGAGGATGCGCATTTGGAGACTTCGACAATGACGGTGACATCGACGTCCTGATCGTGAACCTCAATGAACCCCCATCGCTGCTGCGCAACGACGTCGGGAGCGGCCATCATTGGTTGAAGGTCAAGCTGATCGGCGTGAAGTCCAACCGCAGCGCCATCGGGGCAACGGTCATCGCCAGCTACGGTGAGCGGATGCAGGCCCAGGCTGTGACGAGCCAAACCAGCTTCTATTCCGCAAACGACAGCCGTCTGCATTTCGGCCTGGGTCGGGAAACGACGGCCGACTTGGAAATTCGATGGCCGAACGGTGCGATCGAGAAGGTTCCCGGAGTGGACGCAGACCAGCTCGTCATCCTCAAGGAGGGTTCCGGGGTCTTCCGGAAGCGTAGCCTCGAGAACTCGACTACCGGAAGTGGGGCTGGTTAGCCTGCCAAAGGTTTTCACAAAACACGAATCACGAAACACGGCCTTTTATCGCGTGCTTCGGCCGTCGGGTGGTGAGAAATGCAGGTTAGGAACGCCCTGCAAGCGGGACCGCCACGGATTCACTGTATTCCGTCCGTTCGATGGCGTCCACCAGACTCTTCCGGATGAGCCCGCACAACTCGTCGATATCCGACTCCTCCACGAGGAGTGCGGGCGAGACGGCGAACCATGTGGGGTCGATGCGCATGATGAGGCCATTCTCGAGCGCCGTACGTTTCAGCGCGAGTCCGAGCGCGGGATAAGGCTCCATCGTGCGTGTATCCTTCACCAGTTCCACCCCGCGCAGCAATCCTTTGCCGCGGACCTCTCGGACGACACCCAACTCCTCGAGGCCCTGGAGCTTGAGGGCAAGGTACTCTCCCAGAACAGCGGCCCTGCGATCAAGCTGCTTGTCGACAATCTCGTCAATCACGGCAATACCGACCGCGCAGGCCAGCGGGTTGCCCGCATACGTGTGTCCATGTGCGAAGTGAACATCCTCTTCGGCGGCCCCCTCGAACGCCTCTGCCATGTCCTCGCGAACGATCATGGCCCCCAATGGAATGGCTCCGCTTGAAAGCCCTTTGCCGCCGCAGATGATGTCCGGAGTGACTTCGTAGGTCTGCGCCGCGAACATCGATCCTGTCTTGCCGTAGCCGGTGATGATCTCGTCGAAGATCAGTGCGACGTCGTAGCGGTCGCAGATCTCTCGAATCATCTGAAAATATTCGCTGGTCGGCGTGATCACGCCGCCGGTGTTGCTGACCGGTTCCAGAATGACGCCGGCAACTGTGGACGGATCTTCGTGGACGATGACGTCTTCGATGCTTTGGGCGCTGAAGCGATTGCACTCCTCCCAGGTGGAAAAACGATCGCGGTAGAAAGTCGGGGGGAACACCTTCAGGAACCCGCTCATCTGCGGTTCGAAGCGGCTCTTGCGGTTGCCCGTCCCACTGGCCGACATGGCCCCGAACGTGGCCCCGTGATAGGAGAAGTACCTGCTGATGAACTTGTACTTGCCGGGGCGCCCGGTCTGCTTGAAGTATTGCCTCGTGAACTTGATGGCGGCCTCGATCGACTCTGACCCCCCGCTGAACGGTTTGATGTAGTTCAGGTTTCCCGGTGTGACGCCGCCCAGCTTCTCCACGAAATCCAGCGTGACATCGGCTGTCCCATGCATCGGAGGCGCGAAACTGAGCTGGCGCATCTGCCGCTCCATGGCCTCCATGATGCGCGGGTGCCCATGCCCCAGCGTGGCGACGAAAATGCCCCCGATACCGTCGAAGTAGCGTTTCCCCTCCACATCCCAGTAATACAACCCCTCCGCCTTGTTCATGATGAGCGGATTCTTGAGAAACTCCGAGGTCGCTTGATAGTCCAGAAATGTCCGTCGCAGCAGCTTTTCCTGCCGTTCATTCGTCCGCATGGTCTGTATCCTCACATTGACGTAAGGCCGCCTGGTCAACCCGAACAGGCTTCATTCGTTGACGATTTCGAGTTTCGTTTCGGATTTGATTCTTCGTAAGAAGCGTTCTGCTCCATCGGTCCGTCAACCAGTCTACTCCAAGGTCCAAGCAAGTGCGAAAGATCCGATTTCCCATGGATCTGCAGGTAGCGGTTCCTATACTAGCCTGCATTTCTCACCACATGGCGAGGCGAAGTGCGTGAGAGGGCCGTCAGGA